>DASPNH010000166.1:0-35497 GCA_035626675.1 Binatia bacterium | reverse complement strand
TTCCGGGAGCCGTCTGGAAGCAGCACGGCAAGACCCATCCGCTCGGCGAGAACTTCGGCGGCTATTACGACATCGTGCCGCCGCGAGTCACCGAAGAGCACATCGAGGAGGCCGGCCGCGAGGTCACGGCCGAGATGCTGCTGTCGTCGATGTATGCAGGATCGCCGTCGCAGATTCGCGACGAGGTCGCACCGATCGTGGCGGCCGGAGCGCGGCACATCATCGTCTCCAACATCGGCGGGACGCTGACCGGCGGCGGAGCCAAGGACATCTGGCTGCTCGGCAGCCTCATTCGCAAGCTGCGCCGGCTCTAGAAACTTTCGCCACCGGATTTCCCATGGTATCCAGCCGAGAGACGTCCGCTCTCGCACCACAGGAGGCCACGCCCATGTCCGTTCCATCTTCGGCCGTACGCCCGTCCACTCCTCCGCGCCTGCGCGGCCTGCTCTGCGTGATGGTCATCGCCGCGGCTTCGGCCGTGATCGGATGCTCGGGGCCCGACCAGAAGGCGGCGGGCGAGAAGGCGACGGCTCCGGCCAGCAAGTATCCGGTGGCGGTCATCACGACCAGCAAGGGCGTCATCGAGGTGGAGCTGTACGAGGACAAGGCGCCGCTGAGCGTGAAGAACTTTCTCGATTATGCCGAATCCGGCCACTACGACGGCACGATCTTCCACCGCGTCATCGACAAGTTCATGATCCAGGGCGGCGGCTTCACGCCCGATGGCATGCAGAAGCCCAACAAGCCTCCGGTCAAGAACGAGGCCAACAACGGCTTGAAGAACGAGCGCGGCACCATAGCCATGGCTCGCACCAGCGTCGTGGATTCGGCGACCTCGCAGTTCTTCATCAACCATGCCGACAACGCCTTCCTCGACCACAAGGCCCCCACGCCTCAGGGTTTCGGATACGCAGTCTTCGGCAAGGTGATCAAGGGCATGGACGTCGTCGACGCCATCGCCACCACGCCGACCTCGAACAAGGGCGGCGCTTTTCAGAACCGGCCGAACGAGGACGTCATCATCCAGTCGGTCAAGCGCAAGTAGGAGCAGGCGCGAGCTCGCCGGACCGATGCGAATCGTCTCTCTTCTTTCGCGGCGCGAGCCGGTGTTCTCGTTCGAGTTCTTTCCGCCCAGGACCGAGGCCGGCGACCGCGCCCTCCTGGCGACCCTCGGCGAGCTGCGAGCGCTGGCGCCGGACTACGTCTCGGTGACCTACGGCGCCGGCGGCACCACGCGCGACCGCACCGTCGAGCTGGTCTCGTACATCAAGAACGAGCTGGGCCTGGAAGCGATGGCCCATCTGACCTGCGTCGGCGCCAGCCGCGAAGAGCTCGCTTCCGTGCTCGACCGGCTGCAGGACGCCGGCATCGAGAACGTCATCGCGCTGCGCGGCGATCCTCCGGTAGGTGAGGAGAGCTTCGTCCCGCATCCGCAGGGCCTGGCCTACGCGTGCCAGCTCGTCGAGCTGATCCGCGAGCAGAAGCGCCCGTTCTGCGTGGCCGGCGCGTGCTATCCGGAGAAGCACGTCGAAGCGGTCTCCTTCGACGAAGATCTCGGACGGCTGGCCGAAAAGGTCGCTGCGGGAATCGATTTCCTGATCACCCAGCTGTTCTTCGACAACCGCTCCTACTTCGAATTCGTCACCGCCGCGCGCAAGGCCGGCATCGCCGTGCCGATCATCGCCGGCATCATGCCGATCACGAACCTCGGGCAGATCGAGCGCTTCACCAAGCGCTGCGGTGCGATCATCCCCGACCACCTGCACGCCAGGCTCGAGCCTCATCGCGAGGATTCGGACACGGTCGAAAAGCTGAGCGTGGATTGGGCCGTCGCACAGTGCCGCGAGCTTCTGGACGCCGGCGTCCCCGGCATCCACTTCTACACCCTCAACAAAAGCCGAGCCACGCGCGACATTTTGGTCCGTTTGCGCGCCTGAACCGGAACGACCCACTGAAAAGCCGCTGACAAAGCGAGGCGGGCCAAAGGCCTTCTGATGCCCGAACACGCGGAAAGCGAGGCGGGCCAAAGGCCCGCCAATGCTCCCGACGCCGACGCAGGCGGGCGCCGAGAGTGGGCAAGATGCAAGGCGCCCGCCGCCCGCCTACAGGCCCATTTGTTTGGCGATGATCACCTTCATGATCTCGGTCGTGCCGGCATAGATGGTCTGGATGCGCGCATCCAGGTAATCGCGCGCGATCGTATACTCCATCATGTAACCGTACCCGCCATGGAACTGCAGGATCTCGTCGCAGGTGCGCTTGAGCATCTCGGTGACCCAGTACTTGGCCATAGAGGTCTCCTTGACGATGTTCTTGCCGGCCATGTGCTCGACGATCAGGCGGTCGACGAAGTTGCGCCCCAGCTCCACTTCGGTGGCGATCTCGGCCAGGCGAAACTGAATGTTCTGGAGCTTGGAGATCGGCCGGCCGAAAGCCTTGCGCTCCTGGCAGTAGCGAACGCCGTCGGACAGGACCAGCTCGGCCGCGGCCTGCGCGCCGATGGCACAGACCAGGCGCTCCTGCTGCAGCTTCTGCATCAGGTAGTAGAATCCCGCGCCTTCCTCGCCGAGCAGATTCTCCTTCGGAACCACGCAATCGCTGAAGTGCAGCTCGGAGGTGTCCTGCGCCTTCAGTCCCATCTTCTCGAGATTGCGGCCGCGCTCGAAGCCGGGCGTACCGGCCTCGACGACGATGAGAGAGACGCCGGTGTACGGCGGGTCGGCCTCCGGATTCGTCTTGGCCACGACGATGACGAGATCGCAGAGCTGGCCGTTGGAAATGAACGTCTTCTGGCCGTTGATGACGTAATGGTCGCCCTCGCGCCGCGCCGTGGTCTGGATGCCTTGGAGATCCGAGCCGGCATTGGGCTCGGTCATCGCGATGGCAGTGATGATGCGTCCGCTGGTGCAGCCGGGCAGCCAGCGCTTCTTCTGCTCCTCGCTTCCGAAGCTGAAAAGATAGGGCACGACGATGTCGCTGTGCAGCGAGTACATGGGCCCGGTGGCGCGCGCCCTCGCCATCTCCTCGATGATCACGACCGAGTACAGGAAATCGGCGCCCGGCCCGCCGTACTCTTCGGGCATCCACGGACACAGGAACCCGTTATCCCCCGCCTTCTCCCACACCGCGCGCGGCACGATCTGGCGCTTCTCCCACTCCGCGTGGAAAGGTGTGATCTCGCTGGCGATGAAACGGCGCAGGCTGTCGCCGAACTGGACGTGTTCTTCGGAAAAGATTGTGCGATCCATGGGCGGGTCGATAGCGGGGCTGACAGCGGGTGTCCAGCGCGCGCCGACAGCTCGACGGCTGCACCGCCGGCCGCCGAACCGGCTGGCTCCCGCCTCGACTGCGACAAAAAAATCCGAACCGGCTGTCGATCCCGGCCCGCTGCCGCGACCATGGTCGGACGAGCGCTGCGCCTGAAGCTGCGCCTCCCCCAATTCCAATTTCGCGACTTCGCGTCGCCGGGAGCGATCATGAGCAGGAAGATTTTCGTCAATCTGCCCGTACGGGACCTCGAGAGGTCCAAGAAGTTCTTCGAGACGCTCGGATTCTCTTTCCATCCGCAGTTCACCGACGAGACCGCGGCGTGCATGGTCATCAGCGACGACATTTACGCGATGCTGCTGACGCACGAGAAGTTCGCCACCTTCACGCCCAACCGCATCTGCGACGCCACGCAGAACACCGAGGTCCTGGTGTGCCTGTCCTGCGAGAGCCGCCAGGAGGTCTCCGAGCTGGTGGCGAAAGCGGTCGCTGCCGGCGGTCGCCGCTACGCCGCGCAGCAGGATCACGGGTTCATGCTGCAGGACGGTTTTCAGGATCGTGACGGCCACATCTGGGAGCTCATCTTCATGGAACCGAGCGCGCTGCAGCAGTGACGCCGGCGTCGGCGGCGTCGTTTCAAACCAGAATGGGAACGCCGTGGTTGCGATCGTCGGTCAGGATCTCGAAGGCCGCGCGGCTGTCCGTGGACATGGTCTGTGTGGGTTGGCCGCGCAGCGAAAGATACACCATGCAGCTTGCGAGCTTCGAGTTCAGGCAATGCTTGCTGCCGCCGGGCGGGTTGAAATAGGTCAGCCCCGCAAACGATTCGCGCGGAGCCGAAATCCTTCCCTCCACCCGCACGTCGGCGCCGCGCGCGACGAAGGTCCAGTCGAAGTACCGGAAGGATGCTCGCGCCCGCAGCAGATGCATGGTGCCGTTCAGTGCATGCTCGCGCCCGTCATGCCGCAGGACCAGCGGCGTGAGCAGCGGCGTCCACACCGGACCGATGCGAAGGCGCGCCGTGCCGATCTCGAGGAAGCTGTGCGGGTGACTGTCGAAGCCGGCGACCTGACCCCAGGCGTAATGATCGGTATGGCGCTGGCCCCAGTTGTGGTTCTGACTACCGACCCAGTCGTCGATGTCGACGGTCTGTCCGTCGACGACGAGGTTGCCGCGAAAAGTCGCCATCGGCAGAGCGACCAGGCTCTTGGCCTTGGGCAGCGCAGCCTCATAAAGCGGCAGCGGCAGCAGGAAGAGCGGCGGCTGGTCACCCGTGATGGCCAGGCTCCAGCCGATGCGATGGCCGGAACTGTCGGCCTCGCCGCTTGCGACGCCCGGCCCGAGCCTGGCGTCCTCGATGGCAACGGAGAAACTGTCGCGAGCGAACGAGCATGAGCCGATGGGCACTTCGCGTTTGACGGCCACGTTGCGAAGCTGCTCGCCCTCGAAGTACACCGCCCACAGCTCGCCGATCGTTTCCCGGCCCGGCGTGGCCGGATGGAAAACCGTATAGCGGATCCAGAATGCCAGGGGACGGGACCGATGGTTGGCACGGAGAAAGAAGCTTTCGTAGTGTCCGGCCCTCTGTCCCGGCACGTACCGGCTGTGATTGGCGGTGCGGCTGATTTCCTCGGCATTCATCGCTGCCTCCCGGCGCATGGGTAGCTCCGCCCGCCGGCAGGCGGAAGCTGCGCCTCCGCCCCGGCTTGACCCGTTCACGGCCGAGTCGTTTCATCGCGGCATGATCGATCGCATCCCGTTCGGCCGCACGGGCCACCTTTCGAGCAGGGTCATCTTCGGCGCCGCCGCCCTCTGGGGCATGAAGCAGGACAAGGCCGACCGGATCCTGGAGCTGCTGCTGGCTCATGGAATCAATCACATCGACACGGCGGCGGCCTACGGCGATGCCGAGCTTCGCATCGGCCCGTGGATGCGGAAGCATCGCCAGCACTTCTTCCTGGCGACCAAGACCGGCGAGCGAACCTACGATGCCGCGTGGGCGAGCCTGCGCCGCTCGCTCGAGCGTCTGCAGGTCGAGAGCGTCGACCTGATCCAGCTCCACAACCTGGTTGCACAGGATGAGTGGGAGGTCGCGCTGGGCCGGGGCGGCGCGCTCGAGGCGATGGTGGAGGCGCGCGACCAAGGACTGGTGCGCTTCATCGGCGTTACCGGGCACGGGGCGAGCGTTGCGCGGCAGCATCGACAGAGCCTTTCGCGCTTCGCCTTCGACAGCGTGCTGCTTCCCTACAGCTACACCATGATGCAGGTGCCGGGCTACGCGGCCGACTTCCAAGCGCTGATCGACGAATGCGCACAGCGCGGCATCGCCGTGCAGACCATCAAGTCGGTGGCGCGGCGGCGATGGCAGGACGATTCTTCGCGTCACTTCAGCTGGTATGAGCCGCTTCGCGAGGAAGCGGCCATCCGGCGCGGCGTCGCCTACGTGCTGACGCGGCCAGGCTTCTTCCTGAACTCCTCGAGCGACGCGACGCTGCTGCAGCATATCCTCGAGGCCGCCGCAGCAGCGCAGAGCGCGCCCACGGACGCAGAGCTGGCCGACGACGTGGCGCGTCTGCAGATGGAACCGCTTTTCCAGCCCGGCCAGGACGCGATCTGAGCGCAGGCGGATTTGCCTGCAGGGGATGTCGATCTCCGCGACGCGGCGCGACTACGCGTAGAGACGACGGCGCCGACGAGTCTTGCCGCCGCGCTCCGAGGAGAATCCGATGATCACTTGCTATGCATTCGATGCCGTTCCCCCCTTCGCCCAGGGCCTGGTGCGCGACCTGCGCGTCCGCTGGGCTCTGGAAGAGGCCGGTCTTCCCTACCGCATCGCACTCGTGGGCGAGCGCCCCGGCTCCATGTCGAGGTCGGAGTATCGACGCCTGCAGCCGTTCGGGCAGATTCCTGCCATCGAGGATGGCGATTTCCGGCTCTTCGAATCCGGAGCCATCGTGCACTACGTCGCCGAGTGCAGTCCCGCGCTGCTGCCCGCGCAGCCGGCCGCACGCGCGCGCGTGATCCAGTGGATGTACGCCGCATTGAACACGATCGAGCTCCCCGTCCAGCAGCTCGCGGCGCTGGATCTGTTCTACTCGGATCAGCCATGGGCGCGGGATTCGCGGCCGGTGGCCGAGCAGGCCGTGCAGGGACGCCTCGGCGAGCTTGCCGCATGTCTGGCCGGCCGCGAGCATCTTGCCGATCACTTCAGCGCTGCCGACGTCCTGATGACGTCGGTCCTGCGCATCCTGCGACATACCGGCCTCGTTGCCGGCCATCCCGCGCTGTCCGCCTACCAGCAGCGCTGCGAGGCGCGCCCGGCCTTTGCGCGAGCGCTGGCAGGGCAGATGGCGGCTTTCGAATGACGGCGGACGCCCGCTGACGCCGACTTCGACTCGGCGGCCCGACCGTATACTCTCCGCGAAATTTTGCGGCAGCAGCATCGCTCGCTGCCAGCGGGAGAGACGTACATGATCCAGTGGAGTGAGCAGCACGAGATGATGCGCGACATGGTCCGGCGCTTCATCGAGGCCGAGATCGTTCCCAACATCGAGCAGCTCGAGCATGGCGATACCCCGCCCTACGACGTGCTTCGCAAGATGATGCGGTCGTTCGGCATCGACCATGTCGCACGCGAGCGTTTCGCCAAGCAGATCGAGCGCGAAAAGCGTGTCGCCGCGGGCGAGATCGCCGCCGAGGCGGCCGCGCCGCGCAAGGCCTCCGAGGGCCCGGAGGCCGCCGACGCCATCGCCATGCAGATGATCCCCATCATCGAGCTGTGCCGGTACTGCCCCGGCATGGTCACGGCCATGGGTGTCAGCGTGGGGCTCACCGCCTCGGCGATCATGTCCAAGGGCACGACGGCGCAGAAAGAGCGATGGGCGCTGGATCTGCTGACTCTCGACAAGGTCGGCTCGTGGGCCATCACCGAGCCGGGCTCGGGATCGGACGCGTTCGGCGGCATGAAGTCGACGGCTCGACGCGACGGCGACGGCTACATCCTGAACGGCAGCAAGACGTTCATCACCAACGGTCCCTACGCCGACACCATCGTGTTCATCTGCCGTCTGGACGAGGGCAATCCGCCGGCCGAGCGCAAGGTCCTGACCTTCGTCCTGGAACGCGGCACGCCGGGCCTGGATCAGACCCGCCCGGTTCGCAAGATGGGCATGCACTCCTCTCCCACCGGCGATCTCTTCCTCTCCGACGTGCGTGTCGGACGCGACCAGCTGCTCGGCGAGACCGAGAACGTCGCATCGCGCTCGGGTGCCAAGGACACGTTCTCGAGCGAACGTACGGGCGTGGCGGCGATGGCGCTCGGGATGGTCGAAGAGTGCCTGAAGCTGTCGACGGAGTATGCGCGAACGCGCGTGGCGTTCGGCCGGCCCATCGGCGAGTTCCAACTCATCCAGCTCAAGCTGGCCAAGATGGAAGTGGCGCGCATGAACATCCAGAACATGGTGTTCCGCCAGATCGAGCTGGCCGGCGCCGGCATCAAGCCGACCTTCGCCGAGGCATCGGCGATGAAGCTGTACTCGGCGCAGACCGCGATGGAAGTCTGCCTGGAGGCGGTGCAGCTCCACGGCGGCAACGGCTACATGGCCGAGTATCGCGTCGAGCAGCTCTGCCGCGATGCCAAGGTGCTGCAGATCTACGCCGACACCGACGAGATCCAGATCTCGCAGATCGCGCGCAGCCTGCTCGCGGCGCAGTAGCGGCCCGCGACCGTCAGCGTCGGAAGGGCTCCGTCGGCGATGATCGATGGGCGCAGAGCAGCATCGGGGACATGGATCGCAAGGGCGGTCCGCGCCCGCTGGCTCGTCTTCTTTGGCGCAGCCGTGCTCGCCTACGGCAACATGCTGGCCGCGGCACCGTTCGTTGCGTTTGCCCGAGACTGGAAGCAGTTCGACTCCTTCCGCCTCTTCGAGCGCTCGGCCGTTCTCGGCTACGGCACCCTGCCCTGGTACGACCCCTGGTTCTGCGGCGGCCTCTACCATCTCTCCAATCCGCAAAACCGGGTCTTCTCGCCGATGTTCCTGCTCGACCTGGTCGCGCCACCGAACTGGGCCAACCTGCTCAGCCTGGTCCTGTATGCGGTCGTCGGTCAGGCGGGGATGTACCGGCTTCTGACCGGCCATTTCGGCGCCGGACCGGCGGCGTCGTTGATCACGGCGGTACTGTTCGTCTGCGCGAGCTGGTTCGGCCTCCACTACGGCGAAGGCCACATCGTCTTCGGCGCTTTCCAGGTCCTGCCATGGGTGGCGGTAGCGGCGTTCCGATTCGACCGCAGCGGCTGGATCGTGGCGTGGTTCGCCATGATGAGCCTGTTCCTGCTCGATGGCGCGATCTACTGCTTCATCTTTTCGATCGCCTGGACCGTCAACATGTGGCTGCTGCGAAGCGGTGGTTTGCGCCGCGCGCTCCACGACGTGCTGACACACAAGGCCGTCATCGCGGGCTCGATCGTTATGTCGGTGCTGCTGACGGCGCCCAAGACCGTGCCGGTCGTCCTCGAGCATCATGACCGAACGCCCGTGCTGCAAGAGCAGCCTCTGACCGCGGCTCGCCTGGCCGAAAGCCTGTTCTATCCGTTTCATCGGCCTGGCCAGCCCGGAGGCATCCATGCCAGGCATGAGTGGTGTTCCTACCTCGGCCTCGTCCCGCTTGCGGTGGTGGCTGCGGCCCTGCTGCGGCGACGGCTGTCGTGGCGCACGCAGATCGGACTGCTGGCATCGATGGCGTTCTGGTTGTTCGTGGCAGGCGGATGGCTGCCGGCGATCAACCCATGGAACGCGGTCTTCCAGAAGCTGCCGCTGTTCAACAACGCGCACGTGCAATCGCGCGTGCTCATCCTGTTCCATGTGCTGTGGCTGATCCTGGTCGCACGAGCCTTGGCCACGCTCGACCTGCGCCGCCGCTCGCAGATTCTGGTCGTCGGCGCGGCGGTCGTCGAGGCGTTCGTCGTGCGTCTGTACCCGGCCTCGGCGCTCATCGACCGGTCCGAGCGAGAGAAGCTGAAACCCGTAGGCTATCAGCTGATCACAAACCGCGATCTGGTCGAGACCGTACCGGGCAGTCCCTCCTACCGCCCGCCCTCGCACTACTTTTCGGGCAACAAGGGATCCAGCCGCTGCTACGAGCCGACCTTTCGCCACAAGATCGCTCGCGCCAAAGGCGATGCCATCTACCAGGGCGAGTTGTGGTTCCGCGAGGGAAGCGGCGTCGTGCGTTTCCGCGACCTGACGCCGAACACGATGCACATCGTCTACAACGCCCGCCAGCAGCCCTCCATCGTGCAGGTCAACCAGAACGACGTTCCCCATTGGCACGTGGTGGGCGGAGAGGGACGCATCCTCGACGACCCCGCATCCCTGCTGACGGTGCAGGTGGATAGGAAGAACGGCGAGCTGAAGCTGGCGTTCTGGCCCGCCTACGCCGAGGCGATGCTTGCCGCTTACGGCGCCGGGTGGGTGCTGCTGTGTGTGCTGGCGTGGCGGTACGGATGGGCTCGCAGCGGCGGGGGGCACGAGGACGGAGCGTCGCGACCGATCGCGCCTGACGCAGCACCGGCAGGTTTGTCACGGCGGATCAGGCCTGACGCCGGAGGACCGGCGCGCATTGTCACGGATCAGGCCTGACGCTGAAGCACCGCTCCGTCGTCGTACAGCTTGACGACCTTGACCTGCCCCGGCGCCCCTACCGCGAGACACAGCTCGCACAGCGTGCACTCGTCGAGATTCTTCTCGACGATCTCCACCCCGCCGTCGGGTCCGACCGCGTAGATGTCGACCGGACAGACTTCCTCGAGCTTCTTTGCTGCCGCGTTGTCCTTGGCCAGGGACGCTTCGACCTCGACTGCGATGAAGAGTGCCATGCCTATTTCCTCCCCAGCTTCTCTTTGACCAGCGCAGGAATGTCTTCGATGCGTTCGGCCACGCCGATGCCCGCGGCGCGCATCCGCTCGATCTTCTCGGCCGTGGTGTCGGCCTTGCCCTCCACGATGGTGCCGGCGTGCCCGAAGCGCATACCCGGCATCGCATCCATGAAACGGCCGGCCATGAACGCGACCACCGGCAGACGCGACTTGTTCTCGGTGACCCAGCGAGCCAGATCGGCCTCCATGCGGCCGCCGGGCTCGGAGTAGATGGCGATGGCCTCGGTCTCCGGGTCGGCCTCGTACAGCGGCATCAGTTCGGCGTAGCTGGAGCCGATGATGGCGTCGCCGCCGATCGAGCATGCGGTGGACTGGCCGAGCCCGGCCGCCGTCAACGTGTTGCAGATCTCGGTGGTCATGCCGCCCGAGCGCGACATGACGCCGACGCGGCCCTTGGTGAAGGCCTTCTTCGCATCGACGGCGCGGCCACCCAGGCCGCCGATCTTGGCCTCGCCTGGCGAGAGGATGCCGAGGCAGTTCGGCCCGATGATGCGCGCGCCGCGCAGATTGGCCAGCTCCACCATCTGCGCGACCTCGAAGCGCGGAATGTTCTCGGTGACTATGACGAGCAGCTTGATGCCGTTCTCGATCGCCTCGAAGGCGGCGTCGCGCGTGAACGCGGGCGGCACCGAGATGACGGAGGCATCCACGCGCTCGCGCTTGCAGACCTGCTCGACGGTATCGAAGACGGGAACGCCATGGATCTCGCGGCCGCCGCGGCCGGGCGTGACGCCGCCGACGATCTTGGTGCCGTAGTCGAGGCACTCGCGGGTCATCGAGACGGCCTCGCGGCCGGTGATGCCCTGGATGATGCAGGTGGTGTCGCCGGTGATCAGGATCGACACGTCAGTTCCCCTTCCATTTGGAGACGGCGCGGCCGGCCGCCTCGTACATCGAGACGGTGCGGTCGCAGTACTCGACGCCGTACTTGCTCAGGATCTTGAATCCTTCCTGCTCCCACGAACCGGGGATGCGGAAGATGGCGATCTTCTCGGCGGGGTTGCCGCCGGACTCGATCACGCCCTTGATGACGCCGCGCGCGACCATGTCGACGCGCGTGTTGGAGACCACGTTCATCATGACGGCGATCTTGGTGACGCCGGGCTTGGAAAGAATGAGCTTGGTGAGGTTCGCGACCTTGCCCACGCTCGGGTTGCCGCCGATCTCGCAGTAGTTGGCCGGATCGCCGCCGTGGTTGCGCACGGCATCGAACAGGGTCAGGGAGCCGCCGCCGGCGCCGATGATGAGGCCGAGCGTGCCGTCGAACTCGGTGACGTTGCCGGCCACGCCACGGTGGTCGGCGGCGTTGATGGCGGCGCCGTCCAGTTCGAACTTCGTCGGCGTGCGCGCCATGCGCGTCTCCTCGTCGCCGATGCCGATCTCCTTCAAGAGCGCCTTGTGCGCGCCGCGCGCCTCGGCCTCCATGTCCACGTGCGCGTCGAGCGCCACGAAGGTGCCGTCGGCGAGCTTGGCCAGAGGATTGATCTCGGCCAGCGTCAGACCGTACTGCATGAAGATGCGCGCCAGCGGCGCGGCGAAGCGGACGATCGCGTTGACGTCGGTGCCCGTCGCGAGCTGCGCGACCAGCTCCTTGGCGCGGAACTCCGAGAACGGGATCAGCGTCGAGATGTGCTTCTTGGCGATGTGCTCGGGATGCTTCTCGGCGACTTCCTCGACGTCGATGCCGCCCATGTCGGACAGGATCATGACCGGCTTCTTGGCGATGCCGTCCCAGGTGATGCCGAGGTAGTACTCTTGCGCCACGGGCTGACGGCTCTCGACCAGAACGCCGCGCGGCTTGTGCCCGTTGATCTCGAGCACGAGGATCTTCTCCGCTGCGGCCGCTGCCTCTTCCGGCGTGTTCGCGAAGAGCACGCCGCCGGCCTTCATGCGGCCGCCCGAGAGGACCTGGCTCTTCAGGACCGTGGGACCGTCGATGGTCGCCGCGATCTGCCGAGCCTCCTCGGCGGTCTTGGCGAGCTTGGAGCCTTTGGGCAGCGCCACGCCGTGGCGTGCGAGCAGCAATTTCGATTCGTATTCGTAGAAGCGCAAAGAGTGAGTCCTCCCGGAAAAGGCTTCCTATAGCCCGAGCCGCTCGGTCGTGGCCTTGTACTGCGCCCAGATCTCCTGCGGGCAGCGATCGCCGAACTTCTCGAAGAACTCCTTCTGGCTGGCCATCTCGGTGCGCCAGTCGTCCTTGTCGATGCGGAAGAGCTCGGTCATCACGTCGCTGCCGACCTCGTGCTCGATGCCGCGAAGATCGAGCGCGCCCGGTGCCGGCACGTTGCCGATGGGCGTCTCTACCGCCTCGGCTTCGCCCTTGCAGCGGCCGAGGATCCAGCGCAGCACGCGGACGTTGTCGCCGAAACCCGGCCACAGGAAGTTGCCGTCGCCGTCCTGGCGGAACCAGTTGACGTGGAAGATCTTCGGCATCTGACGTCCGGACTTCTTGTCCGCCAGCGACAGCCAGTGCGCGAAGTAGTCGCCCATGTTGTAGCCGCAGAACGGCAGCATCGCGAAGGGATCGCGGCGGATGACGCCGGCCTGCTGATCCTGCTGCGCAGCCGTCGTCTCCGACGCCACTGCCGCGCCGACGTAGCAGCCGTGCTTCCAGTCGCGCGATTCGAAGACGAGGGGCGCGGTCTTGGCGCGGCGGCCGCCGAAGATGAACGCCGAGATCGGCACTCCGGCCGGGTTCTCCCACTCCTTGGAAATGCCCGGACACTGCGAGGCTGGCGCCGTGAAGCGCGAGTTGGGATGGGCGGCCTTGCGTCCCGAGTCCGGCGTCCAGTCCTTGCCCTGCCAGTCCAGCGCATGCGCCGGCGCCGGTCCCATGCCTTCCCACCACACGCTGTTGTCGTCGGTCTGCGCGACGTTGGTGAAGATCGAATTCTTCGACAGCGCCGCCATCGCGTTGGGGTTGGTCTTGTCGCTGGTGCCGGGCGCGACGCCGAAGAAGCCGGCTTCGGGATTGACCGCGTATAGACGGCCATCGGCGCCGAACTTCATCCAGGCGATGTCGTCGCCCACGGTCCAGACCTTCCAGCCTTCCTGCGACTCGGGCGGAAGAAGCATGGCCAGATTGGTCTTGCCACATGCCGACGGAAACGCCGCCGCCATGTAGGTGACTTCGCCCTTGGGGCTCTCCAGGCCGAGGATCAGCATGTGCTCGGCGAGCCAGCCTTCGTCACGCGCCATGGTCGAGGCGATGCGCAGCGCGAAGCACTTCTTGCCGAGCAGGGCGTTGCCGCCGTAGCCCGAGCCCACGCTCCAGATCTCGCGGCGCTCGGGGAAGTGCACGATGAAACGGCGCTCCGGAGACAGGTCGCCGATCGAGTGCATGCCCTTGACGAACTCGCCGCTCTCGCCGAGTTGATCCAGCGCGACCTTTCCCATGCGCGTCATGATGCGCATGTTGACGACGACATAGGGCGAGTCGGTGATCTCGACGCCGACCGCCGACATCGGCGAGCCGGGCGGACCCATGATGTAGGGCACCACGTACAGGGTGCGGCCCTTCATGGCGCCCTTGAATAGCGGCAGCACCTTCTCGCGCGCCTGCTCGGGCGACATCCAGTTGTTGGTGGGGCCGGCGTCCTCCTTCTTCTCCGAGCAGATGAAGGTCAGATGCTCGACGCGGGCGACGTCGTTGGGATTGCTGCGGGCGAGGAAGCTGCCGGGGTTCTTCTCTTGCGAGAGCGGAATCAGATCACCGCGCTCGGACATCTCTGCGCAAAGGCGGTCGTACTCTTCCTTCGATCCGTCACACCAGTAGATACGGTCCGGACTGGTCAGCTCCGCGACCTCTTTCACCCATTGCTCGAGCCCTTTATGCATCGACGGTCCCTGCGCCTCCCGCGGCCCGCCGTTCGCGCCGTTACCGACGCCCCTGGGCCGAGAATAAGCGGCGCTTCTACCCACTTCCCCACAGAGAAGCGAGTATTGCCGTTGCCGATGCTTCTTCCTTTTATTAGCGACGCGCCCACGCGCCAGCGGCTGACGCTCTAGCGTGCAGCGTCCGGACCGGCGATGAGCCGGCGGCACTCGGCCGGCATTGCGGCCAGCGACATCGCCTTTCCAGGCTTTCCGGGCTTGGGATGAAGCACCCCTGGAGTGAACCAGTAGTCGAGTTCCTTGCCGCAACCGTCACCGCCGCCAGGAGGAATCTGGTCCTTGCAGCCCTTCTGATCGGACGGGCAGGCCAGCCGGATGTGGAAGTGGTAGTCATGTCCGGCCGCAGGTCGGATCTTGCGCAGCCAGTCGCGATCTTTTCCGGCGTCGCGGCACAGCGCCTTCTTGATGCCGGCGTTGACGAAAACGCGGGCGACCTCGCTCTGGCGCGCTGCCGCCCGCAGCAGGGCGAGGTGGGCGGGGGTGTAGACCTTCGGGTCGATGTCCTTGCGGTCGCGCCGCAGCAGGCTCGTCGAGAAGACCTCCTCGCGCTCGTGCGGCGTCAGGCGCCGCGCCGGCATCGGCCTCAGCCAGATGTCGATCTCGATCCCGAGCTGATGGGAGGAATGTCCGGTCAGCATCGGACCGCCACGGGGCTGCGACATGTCGCCGATCAGGATGCCGGGCCAGCCCGTCACCTCCGAGGCCGTCCTGGCGAAGCGTCGAAGGAAGTCGATGACGAACGGATGGCCCCAGTTCCGGTTGCGCGACAAACGCATCACCTGCCAGTGGTCCCCGTCGGGCGGGAACCGCATGCCTCCGCTGTAACAGCCCTTCCAGTACTCGCCGATGATGCGCGGCTCACCTCCGGCGGCGGAAGTGACGGTGCCGAAGACTCGGCGCGCAGCGTCCTTCGGCAGCGTCGAGAGCGCCGATTTCTGCCGCGCCGTTTCCTGTGCCAGGTTCTCCTGGGCATGCAGGGCCGACGCCGGCATCGATCCCATCACGACCACCACGGCCATCGTGCTCCACCGCAAGCCTCGCATCCTTCGAAGGTGTGGAAGTCGGGACCGCTTGGCAAGTAGTCGCCGACAAAAATGCCGTCGGTCCGGCGGCGCCGATCGACTCCTGCTGCGTCAATTCTTCTCGTTCCCAGGCGGACGTGCAGGTGCCGCCAGCGCGTGTGCCAGCGTGAGCCGGCGAGCGAAGTCTGCGACCGTATCCGTGGAGGACAGAAGGGCACGCAGCCACTCGATCAGCGCTTGCCGATCGCCGCACGCGTGGGCGAACACCGTAACGAGCGTCTCCAGATACTGGCCGCGCCCGTTGATGACGTCCGAGGCGATGCTGCGGTAGGAGAAGAGCGCGAAGGCTCGCAGACGGCTGTGATCTCCATCCCGGCCGCCTGCCCCGCCTTGGCGATCCTCGGCCACAATCTGCTCGAGCTGCGGCAGCCTGCATGTCGCCGAGGCAGCCGAGTCACCGGCTGCCGGCAGCATCCATCCCGCGCCAAGGCAGACGCCGGCAACTGCGGCAGCGAACATGCGCCTGCGCGCGCGATCGATCACTACGGCGCTGGCGTATCAGGTGACGGTGCGGCAGGTTCGGCCGACCCCGGCGCCGCCGCGGGACTCGTGGCCGCCGGTTCCTGCGGCACGGGGACGGCCGCGTCGGGCTCCTCCGGGTGCAGTTCGACGAGGTACTGGTCGGGATCGTACTGATTGATCGCGCCCGTGGATGCATCGATCAGGGTGCTGAGCAGGCTGGTCAGGAGAATGTCTCCGATGATCCAAGGATTGACGCCGCGATTCAGCGGAACCTCGGCCGGATGATAACCCGGCTTCTCGAGCAACACCGCGCCGTCCTTGCGTGTGATCGAGACGGACGTAGGCGTGACGCCGGCTTCCTTGCGGTTGAGCACTCGACCGCGAGAGTTCTTCACGGCGGTATAGACGTTGGCGCCTTGCGGGTTGGAGTCGATCTGCACGGTCTGCATCGGGCCGGACGCGATGGTCGCACAGCCACTGCCAAGGACGCTGACGACGAGAACGAGAAGCACGGACGTATGAAGCACGGAGGTCTCCTTCGCGAATGGCCGCGCGGATCGGCGAAGCCTGGCCGCCGCCCGCGTCCACCGGCACACGCGGTCTGCGCTCCTTCCGCGCGACGATTCGCTGGAAGCAGGAGCCGAGGTGAACGCGACTTGCGCCGGATCTGGGCGTGGTGGCTGCTGGCTGCCGCCATCGGCATTCCGCATACCGGCCATGCCGGCCTGCCTGGGCTAGCGCAAGCGGGGGGAGTGAAGCACGTCGCCGAAGCGCACGAGCTGTGGACGCATCCGACCTGGCTGGCACTCCTCTCGTATCGGCCGCGGCGTTTCTCGGGCGGCTGGGAAAGCCAGGCCGACGATCCCCGCTTCTTTCTGTCCCAACGCGGCCGCACCGATCCGCACGCAGAGTTGTCGGCGGCGGTCGATGCGTTCTTCGCAACGCCCGACGCCCGCGAGTACCACGCCGACTCCCCGCGATGCCGCTTCCCTGCCCGCTTCACCTGGCTGCAACGAGAGCTCGGACGCGATCGCCCGGTCTTCGTCGTCCAACAGTGTGCCGAGCTGCGTGCGTGGTACGAGACGGTCGCCTCCGATTCCGTCTCCATCCAGTTCGCGTCGTCCTACCTCGAACGCCCGCAGTCGATGTTCGGCCACACCTTCCTTCGTCTGGACCGCTCGCACACGCCGAGGTTGATGGCGCCGACCGCGAACTACGCCGCCGATTCCTCGCACGACACCGGCCGCGTCGCGTTCGTGGCAAGGGGGCTGTTCGGTGGTTTCCCGGGAGTCGTCGATCTGCTGCCATACTTCCGTCGTGTCCGCGTCTACGGAGACGACGAAGGCCGCGACATGTGGGAGTATCCCCTGCGCCTGAGCCGCGAGCAGATCCACATGCTGTTGCTGCACTTGTGGGAGATCCGCGACGGCGTCTTCGACTACTATTTCCTCGGCGAGAACTGCAGCTACCGAACCCTGGCCCTGATCGCCGTCGCGGCCTCGGATCCGGGGTTGCTGCGCGGATTTTCCCTCGAAGTTGCGCCCATCGAGACGATCAAGGCACTGCGCGAGCGCGGCCTGGTCGGCCAAGCGCGATATGTTCCGTCATCCCGCCGCGCGCTGCTGTGGCACGCCAGGGACTTTTCCGCGCCCGAGCGGCGTCTGGTCGTCGACATCGCTACGGGACGCCGCCCGCCGGCCGACCTGGAGGAACTGCCGGTGCAGCAGCGTGCGCGCATCCTGGCAGCAGCCGCCGAGCTCTCCTCGCTACTCATCAACCGCGGCGAGCTCGAGCTGGGAGAGCGCGACATCGTGACGCAGGCGCTTATCCGCGAACGCCTGCGTCTGAACTCGCCGCTGCCGCAGGATCCGCCGCCGGTGCCGCCGGCGCCCGACGGTGCGCATGGCGGCAGGATGATATCGGTCGGCTGGGCTCGACGCGGCGGCACCGATGGCTTCGAGCTGGGCCTTGCCGGCTTTCGCCACCAGATCACCGATCCGATCGCCGGCTACGAGGTTGGAGCCGAGGTGGTGATGCTGCGCGGCCGCTACCGGTTCAGCGAAGGAGGGCGAGACTCCCTGGAGGACCTGGACATCGTGCGACTTGGCTCGGCGCCGCCGAGCTCGCGGTTTTTCCGGCAGCCGGCGTGGTCATTCGAGCTCGGATCCGAGCGCAAACACGTGGACCGACGCCGGCCGCTGGTGGCCACCCTCGCCTACGGTCACGGATACGCCATCGATACGCCGGCTGGCATCGCTGCCGCAAAGCTCATCGGCAGTCTCGATGCTTCCCCGCTGCTTCGCGGCCGTGTCGCGGTGGAGCTCGCGGCACGGCTGGAGCTGACGCGGCAATGGCAGCGCCTGGCGTACCAGGCATTCGCCGAGCATGGCAGGTACGTCGCCGGCGATCGCAGTCACCGGTATGCGTACGGGATCCGGCTGGGCCTGCCGCTGCCATCGCAGCTGGCCGTGGAGATCGAGGCCCAGCGCGGGGGCGCGCGTACGGCCGAGAATCAGCTGCGTCTGGAGCTCAAGCGATTCTTCTGACGCCAGGAAGGCTCAGAACTGGTAGGCCGCTTTCAGATCCGCGTCCTTGCCCGCCAGCATGCGCGCGCATTCGACCATCACCTTGCACTGCTTGTAGGTGGCGTCGTCCTGCATCTTGCCGTCGATCATCACCGCACCGGTGCCGTCGCCCATCGCTTCGATGACCTTCTTGGCCCACAGGACCTCGTCGACCGGCGGGCTGAAGACTTTCTTGGCGATGTCGATCTGCACCGGATGAAGCGACCACGCGCCGACGCAGCCCATGAGAAAGGCGTTGCGGAACTGATCCTCGCACGCGACCACGTCCTTGATGTCGCCGAAGGGCCCGTAATACGGCAGCACTCCGTTGGAGACGCAGGCATCGACCATGCGCGCCATGGTGTAGTGCCACAGGTCCTGCTGCGCCGTAGGGCGGGGCGCATCGGCGTTGGCAGGATCGGGATCGGTGCGTACGACGTATCCGGGATGTCCACCGCCGACGCGCGTCGTCTTCATGCGCCGCGAAGCGGCCAGGTCGGCCGGACCGAGCGACAGGCCCTGCATGCGAGGACTGGCCGCGCAGATCTCCTCGACGTTGGCCACGCCCGTGGCCGTCTCCAGGATGGCATGCACCAGAAGCGGCTTTTTCACGCCGGCGCGCGCCTCGAGCTGTGCCAGCAGCCGGTCGACGTAGTGGATGTCCCAGGCGCCCTCGACCTTGGGGACCATGATGACGTCGAGCTTGTCGCCGATCTCGGTCACGAGCGTGGTCAGATCGTCGAGCACCCACGGCGAATCCAGGCTGTTGACCCGGGTCCAGAGCTGGGTGTCGCCGAAATCGGTCTCGCGCGCGATCTTCACGAGCCCTTCGCGCGCGGCGATCTTGTTGCTGGCCTGGATGGCGTCCTCGAGATTGCCCAGCAACACGTCGACCTGCCTGGCAATGTCGGGAACCTTGGCCGCCATCTTGGCGTTGCTGGGATCGAAGAAGTGGATCATGCGCGAAGGCCGGAAGGGAATTTCCCGCACGGGCGCCGGAGCGCCGATGGCCAGCGGCTGGAAGAAGTCCTTGGGGCTGCGCATTGCCGAGTCTCCTCGATAGGGCCGTGATCCGTGGTGCCGGCGGTCCGAGGCCGCCGTGCACGCACTGGCGACCGTCACCGCGTTCCTTGCCGTCAGCGAAAGCCTACGGCAGGCGCAGCGCGCCTTTTATAGCGACCCCGAAAGGTGGAGCAAGCGGCGCGATGTCGGGGTTTTGCGCATGAAATCGGCGACGATGTTGCATTGCCGCCCCGAAAGGCCGCTGGTACTATCTGCGCGCCATTGCGTAGGGCGGGCGTGTCGTTGCGACGCTCGTACACTCAAGCGCCCGCCGCCCGAGTCATCGTCATCATGCCTTTCTTCGAGCAGCTCATGGCCCGATGGCGCCGAGACCCTTTGAGCGTCGCGGTGCCTGCGATGGTCCTTCTGGTCTCGCTGTTCGTCTACACCCGCGCACTGCAGTGGGGACTTCCCACCAGCGACGACACGTGGGCCGCCGATGCGATCCGGCCCAGCGCGCCGCTCGGAGTTCTCTACCACAACTTCGTTTCTGGCGGATGGAACAGCGGGTGGTTCTGGTTCAAGTATCCACCCTTCCACGCCTTCCTGCTGGCGGTCTTCTACGCGCCCTACATGGCATGGGTTTGGATCAGCGGCGGCATCAGCGGCTTCGCCGCCGACTACCCGTTCGGACTCGACGATCCCACTTCCGTCATGTCGACCCTTGCACTGATCGGGCGCTCCATCACGGCTGCCATGGGCGCGGGCTCGGTCCTTCTGGCGTATGCATGCGTCGTACGCAGCCATGGCAGGCTGGCCGCCACGTGTGCGGCCTTCGTTACCGCGCTGTGCTACCCAATGGTGTTCTACTCGCAGACCACCAACGTCGAGGTCCCCTTTCTCTTCTGGATGATGCTGGCGCTGCTGGCCGCAATACGACTCGGTGAAGGCGACGAGCGCAGGCGCTGGTGGGTTCTCCTCGGTCTGGGCGCAGCGCTGTCGGTGTCGACCAAGGAACTGGCAGCGGGCGCGTTCGTCGGCTTGCCTGTGGTGCTGATCGGAGTCTTCGTCGCGCACTCGCGTCCACCGATGTCATGGCTGCGCGGCGGTTTGATCGCCGCCGGCGTGTTCGTCGCTTCGATGGTCTTGGCGAACAACATCCTCTTCAATCCGCTCGGCTTCATCCATCGCATCCGCTTCCTGACGCAGACCCTGCCGCCGGAGATCACGGTCAAGTACGCGCCCTACACCTTCCCGGTCGATCTCGGCTCGGCCCGGGATACGGGGGCCGAACTCGCGCAGCTCAGTCTTGCGGGACGCCGCATACTCGAGAGCCTTGGCTGGCCCACGCTGTTGCTCTCGCTGGCCGGCCTGGTGCTGGCGGTAAAGAAGCGGCCCGCGTGGACGCTGCTGCTCCTGGCCGCCGCCGCCACCTACTACGTCGTCAGCGTGAGGGCGATGATGTCGCTCAGCCTGCGCTACCTCCTGCCCATCACCGTCATGGCGGCGATGCTGGCGGGGCTTGCCATTGCACGCCTGCTGCAGCCCGGAGCGGGCATCGCATGGCGACGGCCGGTGGGCGCGCTGGCACTGCTGTTCGTTGCCGCCTACGGATGGGACGTCAACCGTATGATGCGCGCCGACGGGCGTTACGATGCCGAGAACTGGCTTCGCCAGCAGGTCGCTCCGAGCGAGCGCGTCGAGGTCTATCAGGACCCGACCTATCTGCCGCGTTTCCCCCAGTGGGCAGAGGTGCAGACCGTCGACTTCGACGCGCGCAACATCGAGGAGTTTCGCAAGCGGCAGCCTGACTTCGTGGTGCTGTCCTCTGCCGGCCTGTCGGGTGTCTCGGTCCAGTACAAGCAGGACTGGCAGGCCAGCGAGGACGTGGGCGAAGGCTTCACCCCGGCCAAGACGAGCACCGGCGGCGTCGTCATGAGCTACCGCAAGGATGCCAACGACCAGTTCCTGGCCGCGCTCGGCAGCGGGTCGCTGGGTTACGAGGAAGCCGCGCGTTTCACGGTGCGACCGTGGATCCCGCGCACGCTCATCCAGAGCCTCAATCCAGAGATCATCATTTACCGTCGATCGGGATCGGCCCTTGCCGGCCCTGGCGCCCGGGTCGCACCCGAGCTCGGGCGGGCCGCCTCAGGCCATACGACCGCGCGCGTGAACTGAGCAGGACAACTGCGTCAGTCGCAAAGGCAACATGTCCACTCCTGCAAGCAATTTCCTGCGCTGTCTCGGTGGCCTTCTCCTGCTGGCCGGCGTGACCTGGATCGTCGAGACGATCGGGCTTCTGCTGGCCTATCATGGCCAGATCATCCCTCCCTACGCGTTCTTTCCGAATCAGGTCTATGACTTCCTGGCCAAGCTGCGCTGGCTCGCGAACGACGTCGCCTGGCTCGCTCCTCCCCTGCCCGATCGCTTCACCGGTCTCGGTGTCGAAGACAAGGTCCGCTACGCCGCCGGCCTGCTGCCCGTGCTGGCGTCGATGACGCTCGTGCTCGGGATCACCACCGGCGCCGTAGCAGCGCTCATCCAGCGGCGCCCGCGGTCGCTGCGCAGCTACGTGGTGATGTGGTCGGTGGTCGCGCTGATCGTGCACGTGGCATTGGCGATCCCGGCACTCGGTCTCGAGAGCGGCATGCGGATGAGCCAGATGGCGTATCGCGCGCGCAGCCTGGTCGTCGACGGCGGCCTTCTTGCGATGGTCGTCGCGGTGGTTGCCGGAGCGGCAGCGGCGTTCGTCGCGCCCGGCTTCGAGGGTCGCGGCCGGCGGCTGCGGCGCTACGCGGCGGTCTCCGCTTTCGAATGCGCAGCCGTTGCCGCTTTCATCCTGAGCTCGGCCGTTCCGGTCGAGCGCGCCTCGGCGGCGCTGACGGCCGAGACGCCGCCGGTCGGAAGCGGCGAGCGGTACAACGTCGTGCTGATCTCCCTCGACAGCCTGCGTTCCGATCACCTGAGCACCTACGGCTACCAGCGCGAGACCTCCCCGAACCTGACGCGACTGGCACGACAGGGAGTGCTGTTCCGCAACGCGATGGCCACCTCGTCCTGGACGCTGCCGACGCATCTGACGATGTTCACCGGGCGCTACCAGATCTCGCACGGCGTGGTCGAGGACACGCGGGTGCTGCTGCCGTCGATCCCCACACTCGGTCAGGTTTTCAAGGCCGCCGGCTACGACACGGCAGGCTACGTCTCCGGACCGTATGTAGCCGGTCACTACGGATACGCGCGCGGCATGGACACCTACGTCGACTTCAGTGCCGACGTCGGCAAGGGCCGCGAGGCGCGCGAGCAGATCACCTCCCCATCCATCAACGAGCAGGCGCTGGCCTGGCTCGATCAGCGCGGCGATGCGCCGTTTTTCCTCTTCCTGCACTACTTCGACATTCACTACGACTACATACCGCCCGCGCCCTACGACAGGATGTTCGATCCCGACTATACGGGCACCATCGACGGGCGGAATTTCATCGAGCGCAAGGACGTGCATGCGAAGATGGACAAGCGCGACCTCGAGCACATCCTGGCGCTGTACGACGGCGAGATTCGCTTCACCGACCACCATGTCGGAGCCATTCTGGACAAGCTCGAGCAGAAGGGGCTCAGCGGCAAGACCGTGGTCCTGCTGACCGCCGATCACGGCGAGGAGTTCTTCGAGCACGGCAACAAGGGCCACCACCGCACCGTCTACGACGAAGTCCTGCGAATCCCCTTCCTGCTTCGCATTCCCGGCGATGCCAACGCCGGCAAGGAAGTCACCGAGCAGGTCAGTCTGGTCGACGTCTTCCCGACCCTCCTGGATCTGGCCGGACTTCCGCCGGCGCCCGACATCGAGGGCGTCAGTCTGCGCTCCCTCGCCGATGGCAGCGGCGCCGAGCGCGACGCCGTCTACGCCGAGTTCTTCGACAAGCTCGGCCTGAACCTGCAGGTCGCGCGCCGCACGCCGGCGGTCAAGACCATCGAGCATTTCAATCGCATCACCCATCCCCGGCGCAGCGCCATCGAGCACTACGACCTCGCCGATGATCCCGATGAACGCGACGACCGCGCCAGCGACAACCCCGCCGCCGTCCGAGCCGAGCTGACCGCGATGTCGGGCTGGCTCGAAGCACGCTGGCGTTCCCAGCGCGCCGCCGAAGCCGCCGCCGGCGGCCGCAAGTCGATCGACATCGACGACGAAACCATGGAGCGGCTGAAATCGCTCGGCTATGTCGGCGACTGAATGCATTCCGGAAGTCGCCGCTGTGACCTCGACGACGGGCGCCGACAGCGGCCGAGCGTGCTGAGCTTGCGGAATCAGAATCCCTGGAGCGTGGCGAATCGGTCTCTGTGGTATGCGGCGTCGCCGAAAGTCATTTCGTTTCCACGCAGGCGTTTCATGTAGAAGCCGACATCGTGTTCGTCGGTCATGCCGATGCCGCCGTGCATCTGGATTCCCTCGTATCCGACCAGCACGCCGGCGTCGGAGCAGCGAGCCTTGGCCACGGAGATGAGCGACTTGGCTTGCGGTGAGTGCTCGTCGATGGCGGAGCAGGCGGCCATGACGGCCGAGCGTGCCAACTCGATCTCGATGAACATCTTGGCGGCGCGGTGTTTGAGGGCCTGGAAGCTGCCGATGGGAACGCCGAACTGCTTGCGCGTCTTCAGGTAATCGAGGGTCATCTCGAAGGTCGCCAGCATGTTTCCGAGCATCTCGGCGCACAGGCCAGCTGTGGCGCGGTCGATGATCTCTTCGAGCAGCGGGCCCGCGACGCCCTCTCCTCCGATTCGTGCGGCCTCGGCGACTTCGACGCCATCCAGACGAACGATGCCGGCCGGGCGCAGGTGCATCGTCTTCTGCTGCACGATCTGCACGCCCGGCGCGTCGCGGTCGATCACGAACAGCGAAAGGCCGCTGCGATCGCTCGCCTCTCCGTGCGTGCGTGCCAGCACCAGGATCTTGTCGGCGGCGCTGGCATCGAGCACCAGCGTCTTTTCCCCGCGCAGCAGGTAGCCGCCGTCGCGAGCCTGCGCGCGCGTTTGGCAGCGGTGAAGGTCGTAGCGCGAATCCTGCTCCTGGTAGGCCAGCGTCAAGAGGAGGGATCCGTCCGCAACGTGGGGCAGCATGTCGGCCTTCTGCGCATCGCTGCCTGCCAGCAGTACGGCGTTGGTGCCGAGTAGCACCGTCGACAGGAGAGGCTCGGGCACCAGGCCGCGCCCGCACTCCTCCAGCACGCAAGCAAGCTCGACGTACCCCATGCCCAGTCCGCCATGGGCTTCGGGAATCAGAATGGCCTGCCAGCCGAGCTCGGCCATCTTGCGCCACAGGTCGCGCGAGAAGCCGGTGGCATCGTCGCTGTCGCGGTAGTGACGCACGCGCGAGACGGGCGATTCCTTGCGCACGAAGTCGGCGGCCGCGCGCTTGAGCATCTGCTGATCGTCGGTCAGTACCAATGCCATCGGTCCGCTCCTAATCGGGAAGGCCAAGCACTCGCTTGGCGATGATGTTGAGCTGCACCTCCGAGGTGCCGCCTTCGATGGAATTGCCGCGGGCACGCAGGAAGGAGCGGACGGCGCCGAGCTCGTCCTCGGCAAACCCCTCGCCTTCCCATCCCAGCCCCTGCGGCCCCAAGATTCCGACCAGGGCGGCAGTGCGATCCTTGTTCAACTCGGTGGCGTAGTACTTGAAGATGGAGGATTCGGGGCCGGGCTGGTGACCGAGCTTGGCCGCTTCCTTGGTTCGCCGCAGCGTCAGCTCGAGGCAGGTCTTGTCCATGGTCAGCTGCGCGATGCGATCGCGCACCGCCGCATCGCGGACGCGTCCGCTCTCGTCCACGCCAAGGTGCTTTCGGGCGGCCTGCACCAGTTCGTTCTTCTCTTCGGACTCGTTGAAGGCCTCGCTGATCATGCTGCGTTCATGACCGAGCAGCGCCTTGGCCATGGTCCAGCCGTTGCCGACGCCTCCGACCACGTGGTCGCTCTGAACGCGCGCATCTTCGAGAAAGGTTTCGCAGAACGGAGAGCTGCCGCTGATGAGCAGGATCGGCCGCACCGAAACTCCGGGCTGGTCCATGTCCATCAGCATGAAGCTGATCCCTTCGTGCTTGGGCTTGTCCGGCTCGGTGCGCACCAGCAGGAACATCCAATCGGCCTTGTCGGCGTACGATGTCCATACCTTCTGCCCGTTGACGATCCACTGATCGCCTTCGCGAACGCCGCGCGTCTGCACCCCTGCCAGGTCCGATCCGGCACCGGGCTCGGAATAGCCCTGACACCAGCGGACCTGGCCGCGGACGATTTCGGGCAGAAAGCGCTTCTTCTGCTCTTCGCTGCCGTACTGCAGCAGCAAGGGGCCGATCATCGTCAGGCCGAAGCCGATCAGCGGCGGCTTGCAGCGAAGCCGTCGCATCTCCTCCGCAAGCACCTTGGCCTCCGGCTTGGAAAGGCCTCCGCCGCCGTACTCGCGCGGCCATGTCGGCGCCGTCCAGCCTCGTTCGGCCATCGCCGACATCCAGCGCTGCACGTCCGGATTGGCGTGCTTCTCCTTGCTGCCGCCCCAGGCCAGGCCTTCGCCGAATGCGTCGTTGCCCTTGCTGCTCCAGCGCATGGACATAGGGCAATTCGCGCCCAGCCACTGTCGAGTCTGCTCGCGAAACGTATCGATCTCGCTCATGGCGCGGGAGTGTCACAGCCCTCGGGCAAAGCAAAATTCGGCACAAAACCCTGCTGTCGGGGGAGCCTACCCCTCTGTTCGAGCGGGCCGATTCGAGCAATCATGTGCGCCAGCGGCGCTCGCGCGGCAATCCGACCACCGAGGACAGATGACGATGAAGGCACTCCCAGAAACCGTCCGCCTGGTCACCATCCGATTCTTCGCGGCCTGGCTCTGGCTGGGCATCGTGGCCGCGGCCCAGCCCGACAGTTCGCACGCCTCGGCGCAAAGCGAGCAGGCAGCCATCGCCAGAGTCGGGCTTCCCACCCGAGCCGCCATCGCCAGCGGCGAATACACGTGCTCGCCTGCGCATGTCGAGATCGTTCGAGAGCGCCAGCAGCGAATTGCCGCGGCCGCATCCGTCGAGGAAGCGCGCGAGCTCGCCATCGTTCCGGCTCGCGCGGCACGCCGCGCCGTCGCCGTGGCTGCGACGGTCGCGCCCTGGAGCAGGGCACTGGCCGACGCACGCGAGCGCCTCGATGGTTTCGAGACGCGTATCGATGCCACCTCGACCCAAACCGGAGTCGCAGCCGAATTCGGCCGTCTGGTGGACGTGGACTACAGCCAGGGCGAGCTGCTTCAGGTGGCCGATCTGGACGCCGGGCCGAGCGTGCGAGGCCCGGGACGCTGCTACTACTCGACCGGCGAGATCATCGCGATCGTGTTCGGGTTCATCCTGTTCATCGTGCCGGGAGTCATTCTGCTGTTCGTTCTCTGCTGACCCCGGCTCGGCTCGGTGTCGCGGCTGCCATTGCCGGCTTTGCGGGCGTGCGATCCTCGCCAACGACGCTCGTTTGCTCTAGCACGGTGCTGCCGAGGCGATCACTGCTCGATGCCTCGATTGGGGAAATGGCGGACGGCGTCCCAGACAACGTCAAACGGCTGATTGCCGAAGCCATCGACTCCGTCCCGGAGCTCGAGGCCGTCCTCTTGCTGCGAGAGCATTCCGACCGGACCTGGACGGCGGAGCAGGCGGGCGAGCGGCTCTACGTGAGCAAGCCGGTGGCCGCACACGTCTTGTCTGTATTGGCCGAACGCGGCTTCGCCAGCGAATCACACGGTGCCTATCGCTACGCGCCCTCCAGCGGCGACATCGCGCTGGTGGTGGACCAGCTCGCCACCGCCTACTCGCGGCACCTCATCGAAGTCACGCACCTGATTCACGCCAAGCCGAGCGCGAGTGTACGGCGCTTCGCGGAGGCCTTCCGACTCCGCAAGGACAAGTAGTGGCAGCTCTCGTTTACACATTGTGTGCGCTCACGGCGATGGCCTGCACCGGCCTTCTGCTGCGCGCTTACGGCCAAAGCGGGGTTCGGCTGCTCTTGTGGAGCGGCCTGTGCTTTGCCGGGCTGACCGTCAACAACGCGCTCCTGGCGGTGGATTACCTGATCTTTCCCGACATAGACCTGTTCGTCCTGCGCAACCTTGCGGCGCTGGTCGCAGTTACGCTCCTGCTCTACGGTCTGATCTGGGAGACGGAATAGCGTTGGACAGCCTCAATCAGACCATGATGGGAGCGATCGCGATGGCGTCCTTCGTCATCGGGACCATCTTCCTTCGCTACTGGCGCCAGGGACGAGACCGCTTCTTCCTGCTGTTTGCAGCCTCGTTCTTCGTCGAAGGCGTCAATCGCGTGGTGCAGGCACTTTCGGAAGCGCCCAACGAGGGGAATCTGACCCGCTACGGCGTGCGCCTGGTGGCGTTCACCCTGATCCTGGCGGCGATCATCGACAAGAACAGGTCGCGGCGCACGGGCCGCTGAGCCCGGAGATCAGCCTGAAGGGAGCGTCGAAACGACCTCCGCCGATACCGCACCCTGGTCCACCTGCGAGCTTGCCGCCGGGCGCGGCAGCAACCATGCGAAGAGCGAGGCCGCCATCGCCCCGCCTACCACTTGCGCAGCCAGGAACGGGGGCACGTCGCCGGGACGAATACCCGAAAAACTGTCGGTGGTCGCGCGGGCCAGCGTCACTGCAGGATTGGCGAACGATGTGGACGCAGTGAACCAGAATGCCGAGGCGATGTAGGCCGCCACGGCTGCGGGAACGGCGGCCGGCCGCGAATACGAACAGCCGCGAATCACTGCCACCAGGCCGAACGTCGCCACCAGCTCGCTGAAAACCTGCGAGGCCCCATTGCGGGCAGTGGTCGAAAGCGTCCACGCATCATGACCGAACATCGCGTGTGCACACGCGACGCCGGCCAGCGCACCGAGAATCTGGGCGGTCGAGTACGCCAACGCTTCCGGCGCCGCGAGCTCGCCTCTGGCCATCTCCATCCAGCTGACGACGGGATTGAAGTGCGCGCCGGAGATCCCGCCAAAGGCCAGGATGAGCGCGAGCAGCGCGGCCGCGGTAGAGGCCGTGTTGGCGAGCAACGCCAGGGCGACGTTTCCGCCAGACAGCTGCTCCCCCATCATTCCCGACCCGACGATGGCAGCGAGAAGGCCGGCCGTACCCAGGCCTTCAGCCGTGAGACGCCGCGCCAGACTCATCGTTTGGCTGCCGCACGCTTTGCAGTTCGCGGGGCGGATGCTTTCGCGGGCGCCAGCGCGTCACGAAGCTCGCACAGACGCTCGGGCACGATGCGGTAATAGGCCCAGGTCCCGCGCCGCTCGCGCGCCACGAGCCCGGCATCGTGCAGGACCTTGAGATGATGGCTGACCGTCGGCTGCGAAAGACCCAGGGGCTCGGTGAGATAGCAGACGCAGGTTTCGGCCGACGGCTGCGAGGCCAGGAAGTTGAGCAGGCGAAGTCTGGCGGGGTCGGCGATGGCCTTGAACGCGATCGCCAGCTCCTGCGCATCCTCCTTGGCCAGATCTCCCTGAAGGACGGGCGCGCAGCATGGCGCGGCCTGGACGGCGGCAGCTTTCTTCATATCGATATATTGACATTCATCGATCAACTAGGCAATACATTGATGTACATCGATATGGAGGTCTCTCCCATGGCACAGCGCGCCCCCATTCCCGGTCCCGCCGCGTGGACCGGATCGCAGCTTCGCAACACGGACGAGTGGATTCATCGGCTTTCGACCGCCGAAGTTGCCGCTGCCGAGAGGATCGCTTCCGCCCTGGCTGGCCGATCGCTCGCCAGCGTCACCCGAGAGGACGTCGACCTCGAGGCGCTGGGACCGGCAGTGCGCTCCTGGCGCGAGGCGCTCCATCGCGGGCGCGGCTTCGTGCTGGTTCGAGGATTACCGGTCGAGAGCCTCGGCAAGGACGGAGCAGCGGCGGTGTACTGGGTTATCGGCCTTCACCTGGGAACGCCGGTGCCGCAGAACTTTCTCGGCGAGCACCTGACCGACATTCGCGACACGGGCGCCGATCCGTCCGATCCCGCCACCCGGCTGTACAAGACTCGCGCCGAGCAGGACTTCCATACCGATGGTGCAGACATCATCGGTCTGCTGTGCCTGCGAACGTCACGATCAGGCGGCGAGAGCCGCATCGTCAGCTCGGTCAGTGTCTTCAACGAGGTACTGCGACGCCGTCCCGATCTGGCGGCCGTGCTGTTCCAGGACTTCTACTGGCACTACTTCGAGCCGCAGATGCCAGCGCCGATGCATTTCGTCCGTCCGATCTGTGCCGAGCGCGGGGGAAGCCTGAACACCTCGTTCATCCCCTGGTACATCCGTCGCGCGCAGGAAGAGCTGCCCGACGTTCCGCGCCTGTCCGTGCAGCAGAGCCAGGCCATCGAGACGATGGAGCAGGTCGCCAACGATCCGTCGCTCTACCTCGACATGGAGTTCGTGCCCGGGGACATCCAGTTGCTGAAGAACTCGGTGATCCTGCACAAGCGCACTTCGTACGAGGATTGGGACGAGCCCGAGCGCAAGAGGCACCTGCTGCGGCTGTGGCTGTCGGCGCCCGACTTCGAGGACGGAGACGAGCAGCTTCGCTACGGGATCACGATGGAGGCCGCGCGATGATCACCACCCTGACCATCCTGACCGTCGTCGGAACCATCGGATCCATCGACGTGCTCTACTACCACCTGTACCGCTTTCGTCTCTTCTCGCAGCCCGGCTGCGTGGCCGAAGAGATCACGCATCTGGTCCGGCACGCCGTCTTTCTTTCGGTGCTGCTCGTTTGCATGCAGCCGTCCACGGAAACCCATGCAGCCATCGCTTTCGGCCTGTTCGCGATCGACATGATCAATTCCGTCGTCGACGTGCTGATCGAGCGGCGTTCACGTGCATCGCTGGGTGGCCTGCCCAGCGGCGAGTATCTGGTGCACGTGCTGTCCAGCTTCGGTACGGGCCTGGCAGTCGCATCCTACACGACGAGCCTGGGGTCACCGGCGCCCCTACTGGAGGGCCTGCTGCTGTGGCAGATCCGCGGCATGATCGCCGCCGGCGCCGTTCTGTTCGTGATCGAGGCCGCGCTGTTCGCACGCGCGATCCGGCAACGGTCGCAGCCGTGGGGCGTGCCGGCGGTGACGGCCTGACGGGGCGGCCGGCTGGTGCGAAGCGCGCCTACTCCTTCGATTTGAGCTGATCCATGTTCGCCTGAATGAACGCTTTCAGTTCGTCCGTGCGATCGAGCAGCTTTGCCCATTGCTCCTTGTAGAGGGTGACGGGGAATCGGCCGAGCCCGTAAACGGAAACGCCGCCCTTCTCGGACACCTTGAACGACACTCCACCGGGCTTGGCGGCGCTCCGTTTCAGCGTCTCGTTTTCGGCCCGGAGGCGGGCAAGCTCGGCTGCCGGATCGTCATCGGCCATCGTCGTTCTCCTGTCGCTACGGCAAGTGGAGGCGATATCGCATCGCGCGGCATGCTACCGGATGATCGCCACGGGCGAAACGCGCGCATCATCGACGTCGACCCGAGTCCCACGCATCACGCGCCGGCTCGTCCCGCCCCTCGGCGCAAACCACGGAGTGACCACGCCACGTCCCCGCGTCGTCGTCCCTTGTTGACCGCGCGCAATGCGGTCATCGACGCCTTTACGATCGTGCGCGCTGGGCCGGGCATGGCGCTGCCACCGATGGCGAGGGCAGCAGCAACCGATGCTGCGTGATCAGCCGGCCGGTGCGACACGCTACGTCCACGTGTTCGAGTCCACCGAGAGCGCGGCTGACGTGGCGTACGCCGCCTGGTCGTGTTCGGGTCCGCCGAGAACGCGGCCAACGTGGCGTACCCCCCTGCGTGATCGGCAGTCGCAGCGACGCGCAATCGGCGCCGGACGCGCGGCCGGCTCATGAAGCGTCTGCGCGACGGGTCACCCGACGCATCAGTGGAGGGTTGCAGGATGGTGCGGCCCCCGGGGCCACGGCATCTGTCCGCGACCTTCTGCGGGATGCGGCATTGGCCCTTGACGACTGGGCTACGCTCGCGTAGGTTACCTATCCGTAGGTTACGGCCACGTAGGTCGTGGCCGAAGCACGACACATGCCGCATCACGAGCTTTCCTCCCCACGCCCCAAGGGCTACCGCCTGCTTGGCCCGCTTGGCAGGATGGCCGACCGTTTCGCCTATCCGCTGCGCCTGTCCCACTACGCCGAGCTGATCAATCCCCTGTGGGCCGCCCACCGCCTGCAGGCGCGCGTCGTGGAGGTCTGGGACGAGACCAGGGACGCGCGCACTCTGACGCTCAAGCCCGGGATCGGCTGGCGCCGACACCGCGCGGGGCAGCACGTGCGCGTTGGTCTTGCCGTCGACGGACGGCAGTACACGCGCACCTACACCATCTCGTCCGCGCCTCAGCGCGACGACGGCTGCTTTACCATCACCGTCAAGAGCATTCGCGGCGGACGCATCTCGTCCCACCTCGCGGGCAAGGTCAGGGTCGGCGATCATCTTGCCATCAGCCTGCCGCAGGGGATTTTCTTCCTGCCCGACGCGCAGCCCGTTCTGCCACTGTTCGTCACTGCCGGCAGCGGAGTGACGCCAGCCATGGCCATGCTGCGAAGCCTCATTGCGCAGGAGCGCCTTCCCGATACCGTGCACATCCATTACGCGCCGCATGAGCTCGACGTGATCTTCGGCCGCGAGCTGCACAACATGGCCTCCGAGCATCGTCGATACCGATTGGAACAGGTCTTTACGCGCCAGCACGGCACAGGCCAGCAGATCAGCGGTCATTTTACCGGCGAACAGCTCGCACGGCTCTGCCCCGACTGGACGCGCCGCGAGGTGTACGCCTGCGGCCCGCCGGGACTGCTGGCAGCGCTGGAGGAGCATTTTCGCGAGGCTGGGCGGGCACGCCACCTGCACGTCGAGCGGTTCCTGGCCGATTTCACCGAGCTGCCCGCAGACGCGGTGGGTGGCGACGTGCGATTCGCGCGTAGCGGAGTCCATGCGACGGCAGACCAGAAGACGCCACTCCTGCGCGTGGCCGAGGATGCGGGCCTGAATCCGCCGCATGGCTGCCGCATGGGCATCTGTCACTCGTGCGATACCAGACTGCTGTCGGGGTGCGTCCGCGACCTTCGCAACGGCAAGGTGATCAGCGAGACCGGCAGCATCGTGCAGCCCTGCGTTAGCGCGGCAGCCGGTAATTGTGAGCTGGACCTTTGAGGATGCGATGATCACGAATACGACGACAGCCCACCTGACTAGCGAGCAGATCGAGGAATTTGGCCGCGAGCTCGATTCGATGCGCGAGGAAGTGATCGACTCGCGCGGCGAGCGCGACCGCAGCTACATCCTGCGGCTGATCCGAATTCAGCGCAGCCTTGCGCTGGCCGGGCGCCTCTGGATCTTCGCGAGTCTGCTCTTCCTGCCCGCGTGGCGCAGCGGTTTGGCAGGCGGTGCCGCGTTCTGGGGTGTCCTGGTCGCCGGCGTGCTCATGCTGGCGCTGGCCAAGATCCTGGAGAACATGGAGATCGGCCACAACATACTGCATGCGCAGTGGGACTGGATGATGGATCCCGACGTCCAGTCCAGCACCTGGGAGTGGGACCATGCCTGCCCGTCGGACCAATGGATGCACTCGCACAACGTCGTGCATCACACCTGGACCAACGTGCACGGCAAGGACCGCGACATCGGATACGGCATGCTGCGCGTGACCGACGACCAGCGCTGGCATCCGTTCTACGTCCTGAATCCGCTCAACGCCGTGATGATGGCCTTGTTCTTCGAATGGTTCATCTGCCTGCATGACCTCGAGCTCAACAAGATGGTGGCTGGGAAGAAGTCGTTCGCGCGCGTTCGGCGGCTCCTCGTCGGCATCTGGCACAAGGTCCTGCGTCAGGCGCGCAAGGACTTCGTGTTGTGGCCGGCGCTGGGCGCCGTGCTCGCATTGCCGCTGGCGAGCGTCGGGGCCGGCCCCTCGCCCCTCGCGGTACTGCTGATCGTCATGGCGGCCAATGCAGCCGCGTGCATCGTGCGAAACGTATGGACGTTCGTCATCATCTTCTGCGGACATTTTCCGAGCGGCGTGCATCACTTCCCGCGCGAGGCGGTCGATGGGGAGACGCGCGGCGGCTGGTATCTGCGCCAGCTCCTGGGTTCCTGCAACATCGAGGGCGGCCCTACGTTTCACGTGCTATCGGGCAACCTTTCCCATCAGATCGAGCATCATCTCTTCCCGGACCTGCCGAGCAACCGATATCCGGAGCTGGCTCCGCGCGTGCGAGCCCTCGCGGTGCGGTATGGCCTCCCCTACAACACCGGATCGTTGACGCGCCAGTTCGGCAGCACGATGGCCAACATCGTGCGGCTGTCGCTGCCGCTGCAAGGTCCGGCCTGGATGGGCGCGAGCGGCACACGACGCCAGAGATCGATCTGATTGTGCCAAGACGCCACCGTTCTGCATTCGTGATGACGCAGTCTCGAATGCACAGCGGCGCGCGCGACGATGCAGGGGCGGCGCGCCGATCCGCGCGCCCTCCCTTGGATTGATAGCCGTACTCGATGCGGAATGCGTAGGTCCGATTCGTCCTCGAACCGGAGTCGCCAGCGGACCCCGTCGTGGATCAGTACTGGGTTCCAGCCATGAATCCGGCTGCTCGTCCAGCGTTCCATTCTCTGATCACTGCGCAGGCCACCACGACACCCGGCATGACAACGACATCCTTGACCGCGAATCGCGCAGGACGGTCATCAAGCTCGTTCAACAAGGGACAGGTCAACGTCAACAGGGGCGCAAGCGACGCGTCAGACGCGAATGCCTACGATTCCTGGCCGCCGTTGGGCATTGGTCGTTGACGCAGTGGACACCAAAGTGCGGACGACCAACGCGTGAGAAGAAAGCGTCCCCGACGGGATTTGAACCCGTGTTACCGACGTGAAAGGCCGGTGTCCTGGGCCAGGCTAGACGACGGGGACGTAAGGCCTTTTGCGGCTGCCAAACGATGAGCCGTGCTGGACTCGAACCAGCGACCCGCTGCTTAAAAGGCAGCTGCTCTACCGCCTGAGCTAACGGCTCGAAAAGCCGCGGAACCATACCAACGCTCGGCCTTTTTGCAACCTTCCCGGCAGCTTGCGAACGGCTTGGGAATTCGCGAGCGAGCATGTATCGACCGCCCATGGCTGCGTGGCTGGTCAAGCAGGAACCGTCGACCTACTCGTGGGAGCGGCTCGTCGCCGAAAATGTGGCCGTCTGGGACGGCGTGCGCAACGCGCAGGCGCGCAACAACCTTGCCGCGATGAAAAAGGGCGAACAGGTGCTGTTCTACCACAGCGGCGACGACAAGGCCGTGGTGGGCATCGCCAAGGTCGCGCGCACCGCCTATCCCGATCCTACCTCCGACGATCCACGCTGGCTCGCGGTCGATCTGGTCCCGGTAAAGAAGCTGACCAATCCTGTCTCCCTTGCGCGCATCAAAGCGGAGCGGTCGCTGGCCGAGATGGTCCTGGTACGGCACAGCCGCCTCTCGGTGATGCCGGTAAGAGAGGACGAGCTGAAGACGATCCTGGCGCTGTCCAAGAGCGCGGCGTGAGCGCTTCGGAGGCGCCGGCGCTTCGGATTGCCGGCTATCCGGCCGTGTGGACGCATCTCGACCTGAATGTCGAAGACGAGATGGCCGCCGCGGTCCTCGCCGAGACGCTTTCCCTGTACGCCATCGATCAACCGGAGGCCTGGATCGACTCGCAGGCCCTCCTGCGCGAGCGCGAGATCGCCGATCCGCCCTACTGGGCGATCGTCTGGACTGGTGCGCGAGCGATCGCGGCCGCATTGCTGAGCGGACCGGCCCTGCACGGCGTGCGGGTGCTCGACCTCGGATGCGGCCTCGGGCTGTCCGGCCATGCGGCTGCTGCCGGCGGCGCGATGGTGCTGTTCGCAGACTACCTCGATGAGCCGCTGCAGTTCGTGCGTGCGAGCATCGCGGCCGCAAGGATCGCCGATTGCCAGGTCGAGCGTATCGACTTTACGCGTGACCGGCTGGAGCAGCAGTTCGATCTCATCCTGGCCGCGGACATCGTCTACGATCCCTCGCACTACGAGCCGCTTGCCACGTTTCTGGACGCGCACCTGGCCGGCGACGGCCGCGTCCTGCTGACGGAAAGTCTGCGCGCCGATGCACGCGTGTTCCTCGGCGAGCTGAAAGAACGCGGCTTCGAGGATCGGGTCCGGCCGATGTGGGTCCTCGAGGACGGACGCCGCGAACGCACCTGGCTGCACGAGCTGCGAAAAGAAA
>DASPNH010000165.1:0-11847 GCA_035626675.1 Binatia bacterium | reverse complement strand
GCGGACCATTCGGGAGATCGCACCTCATTTCGAGCATCACCTTTACCTGTCTGCGACCCCGCATAACGGCTACCGCGAGTCATGGACCGCGCTGCTCGAGCTGCTCGATCCGCAGCGCTTCGCCCGCGGCGTCGAACCGTCGGAGGAGGCCAAGCGCCGGGTGATGGTGCGGCGCCTTAAGTCGGAACTGCGAAAAGATCCCGCCCTGCGCAGGCCGGACGGATCTCCGATCTTCGCGGCCAGGACGGTCGAACCACTGGAGGTCCAGTACTCCGCGAAGGAACGAGAAATCCACGCGATGCTCGCACGCTACGTCGAGAACCGTCGCAAGCGGACAGCAGGCGATGGCACGAAGAGCCAAGCCATGGATTTTGTCGGCCTGCTCCTAAAGAAACGCATGTTCTCATCGCCAGCCGCGTTCGCAGAGACGCTGGCGGTCCACCGTGCCACGCTTGCGGCCAAATCGAGCCGGGCGACGACAAAGGCGCTCCGCAGCGTGTTCGACCGTCTCGACGAAGAGATTGCCGACGAGGAAGACCTTCGCGAGTCGACCGAGGATGCGCTGGCGGCCGCCGCCGGCGCACTGGGCAGCGCCACCGCTGACGAAGGACGTCTTCTCGATCAGATGACGACTTGGGCCGACGGTGCCCGCCATCGGAACGACTCCAAAGCCGCAAAGCTTTTCGAACTGATCGACGAGGTCTGTCGGCCCGACGTCGATGGGCGGCGTCGTTGGAACGACGAACGCATCATCGTTTTCACAGAATACCGCGACACTCAGCTCTACCTCTACGAACGTCTGGCTGCGCACTTTCCGGAGGGCGAGATCAAAGAGCGCGTCGAGCTACTTTACGGCGGCATGGACACTGACCGGCGCGAGCGCATCAAGGCTGAGTTCCAGGCGCATCCGTCGCGTCGGCCGGTGCGCATACTGCTCGCGACCGACGCGGCGAGCGAGGGCATCGATCTGCAACTGCATTGCTCACGCCTCGTCCACTACGAGACACCGTTCTCGCCGGCCCGCATGGAACAGCGAAACGGACGCATCGACCGTCACGGACAGCCGGCGCCGGTGGTGCGCCTCTACCACTTCGTCGGCTCCGGTTGGGAGAAGGCCGAGCCCGGCTCGGTGGCCGACGACCTCGGATTCCTGCTGCGAGTTGCGCGAAAGCTGGAGACGGTGCGCGAGGACGTCGGCATTCGAAGCCCGGGTGATCTACGAACTCTTCGAGTAGCTCCGGCCTCGCGGCGAACCGCCGAGCTAGAGCCTCCAGCCCGATCTTTCCGATAAACCGAGCGGTGACCAGATCGTCGGGAGGAGCGCCCACGGGGAAATAGAATGTTCCGCTTTCGGGGAACCGCGTACGGCCCCCGAGTGTCTGGTCGACCAACAAATCCACCCATGGGTCGCGGGTCATAGTGTCGCGCCCGATTTCGACTCCAACGGCGAGCGGACTCATGACGCCGAGGATTGAGGGCACCCGCCCCTTCTTACTCGGGACGGCCATGCGGAACCGATCGTCGCGGACCTGGCCGGAATCGAGGAAGGGTTTCTTTACCTCTCTTGCAAGGTAGTTGTTGCAGCTGTCGCAGACGATACCACGCCGTAGGACATGTTCCGTGTTGCCGAGTGACTCGGGGATAATGTGCTCCACGGACCTCGACTGATCGGAGCCCTGCATACAGATCACACACCGCATCGCACCTGCTACTTAGAACAACTCTGCCTGTGCTGTTTTAGGTGGCCAGAACACGCCGAGGATGAGAAACGAGTTCTGGCGCTTTGCCATGTTTCCCGTGAAGAAGTGCGGATCCCTGCCGGGCCCGCACATCTCATCCATGAATCGTCGACGCACAAGGGCGATGGTGGTGGCCTCGTCGTAGCCACGCCGGTTCCGCCGCCACAACTCGGCTAGTTCCCAATCAATTACCTTCATACGATGTGGGTTTGTGTTCCGGCAGCGGTCGCATCGAAATCTGTAGTAGAAGCCGACAGGGATCTTCTCGAGGGGCTGCTTGTTTTTCGTGAAGAACAAATCCTGTTGTCCGAGTTTCTCCAACTCACCCTGCTTCCATGTCGGCGAGTCCTCGGCCTTTGCTTCCATGTCGACGATCTCCGCGGGACGGAAAAAGCCTAACGACGTTCCCGCAGTCCTCTGCGCGTCCTGGATGTCGCACATAGAAGCGGACTGCACCTTCTTGACAATGTCGCGACGCCCGCGCCATCCATCCCGAGTCGGCAGCGGTTTGCCGATCAACTTGATGCTGTTGAGGATAGGCCTGGCGGTCTCAGGACGCGCGTCGTTCTTCGCCGCGCGAGTATCGACACTGATCCACTGGTACTTCTTGAACTGCTGAGAATCCTCCAGGTCGCGGTATGGGATTGGATACAGGCGCCTGAGTTGTCCTTGGCGAGTAACTCCAGCGATGCAGGCAGCCTCGCCCAGGGCGGCACTCGGGTTCGGATACGCTTTGACTGTGATGAGGAGCTCGACAGACCAGAACATCAGATGTGCGAGATTTCGAGCCCTGTGCTAGCGGCCAAGTACGGGGCCAGGGTGCCTCGGTGGCAGTCTTCCGCGTGCCGCTCTACGCACAACAGAACTGAGGCACGCTCGCGCAGCAGCCCGGCCGCGAGGTGCTGCGCGTTGGGTTGCTTCGGCAACAACTCCTTCTCGTACTTTTTGAATAGCACCTGCCGCTTCGTCCGGGTGGATAGGTCTGCGCGCAGGTTCGAGGGAATACCCAGCTCAGGTAGGTGCCTGTACTCGATGCCGACGTTGCCGCACATGCGATTGAGCGGACCACCGGAAAAGCCGTACTTCTGTGAATAGGCGTTCTTGCGAACATCGATGACTCGACCGATGCCGGCCCTCAGCAACTTGTCGAGGAAAGCGTCGATAGACTCTCCCTCGTATCCGGTCGTGAACACTGCCGGGGCCATTTCCTCTCGCTCTCGTGGAGTGCGCAGCTCGCTCCGTGACGCGTACCAGCCATAGCGAGTGTATACGCTGTCAATCAGGGCAGCAGAGCTCAGGCCGCCATACTTGAAGAGCGTGTCCGTTGCGGTCTCCCGCACGGCAGGCTTAAGGCGTTCGGCAATCTCGTCTACCTCTCGCTCGCGGCCTTCGACGATACGCAGATCTTCTGTAACGAGCCCTGCCTGCTCCAAGCGCGCCAGCTCGTAGTAAACGGTGAAACTGAATGGGCCGTAGCGGTACGGGAGAAAATCGTAGAATGGCAGATAAGCGCGCACTCCAGTCTCTTGGCCCATAAGGAAGAGCCACTTCATCAGGCGGACCTTTGTCGGTTTCACCTTGGCTTGCCGAAGCACGTCTAGCATCAACCGCTGACGGCCAAATATGGGCGCTGCCATCGGACAAGGATCGCACGCCTGAGCAGGAGGGTCCACTCGCCGTAGAGAGGAAACGCGGTCACGTGCGGCGAGATCGGCGGCTGGACCGGCAAGCGGAACGGCGTCATCGATCAACTTTGTACAGTGCACTTTGCCTCGATCCGACGGTCACCGAGGTCTGAGCTGACCAGCACTGGTAGAGTTCGGTCCGGCTGCGTGGAGACAACGACAGTCGCCGCTTGCACCGTCCGCGTCTGTCGCGGTCCTTCGTGAACCAGAGAGCATTCGGCGGGCCTGGCTACCGGTCGTCGGGTCTTCGCATCCACTGTGAGCCGGCACGTCCCCGCACTTTCGCCTCACCACGGGCCCTTCGTGAACCGGCCAAATCGCGCTTGGAGAATCAGCTGCCGAATCGGACGCTATCGACCCTGGACCCGGATTAGAGAGCAACGCCGAGGTCCACCGGTTCGCCGGAATCGCCCGCCCAAAGCCGCGTTTGTGTCGACCTCGTTCGTGAACCGTCAGTTCGCTGAAAATGAAGTGGCGGAGAGGGTGGGATTTGAACCCACGGTACCTGTTACAGTACACACGCGTTCCAGGCGTGCTCCTTAAGCCACTCGGACACCTCTCCGTGGAGTGGAAGCGCGAAACCTAGCCGCGCCCGGCGAGCCTTGCAACGCAGAGGGCCTCAGCGCGCCAGCCCATCGCATGCGCTGCGGCGCACCAAAAAGACCCGCTCACCCCTGCACTTCCGCCGCACCAAACGCGGCATCCGCCGCCGGCTGCACCTGCGCAACCTCGGGGACGTTCGCGCGGGCGTCTACAACAAAATCCGCCGCCGCGTTCCCCCACCCGATGAAGCGCGTGACGGCGTACGCAAGCAGCGCAATGTGCGAGAGCACCAGCCCGGCCCGAATCACGCCTCCCGCCAGCGCAGTGTCGATCGCGAACGCCAGCCAGAAGCACAGCATCGCCACCTCGGCCACGATGCAGATGCCGGGCACCGGCGTGCGCGCCTCGATCTTGGGTGTGCGCCGGAACCGAGGCTTGGCGCCGGTGACGATCTGTCCCAGCGACGCCAGCAGACCCGCCAGATTGACCGGGATCAGCAGCAGATTGAGCGCGTAGACGCGCAGAACGTCGTGCCAGGCGTAACCGCAGCGCACAAGGTCGCGTGCATAAAGGCCCAGGTATGAGACGGCCATCAGCGGAAGCACTTCGGCCCTCACGTCGGCGCCGTAGAAGCAGAACGGCAAAGCCAGCAGCGCCAGCGCGGTCGGCCCGAGCGAGACGAGATAGTGCAGCCGCATCGCCAGCTCGGCGCCGGCAGCCCGCGATGGTGCCGAGAAGAGCGCACGCATGAGCCGTGGCACCAGCACCACTCCGCCGTTGGCCCAGCGCAGACGCTGGACCAGCAGCGATCCGAAGTCGGCGGGCGTAGAGCTGAAGGCCAGGCGCTCCAGATGACTGAGCACCGTCCATCCACGGCGTCGCAGCGCAAGCGTAGTCTCGGTGTCCTCGATGACCGTCTCGTCGTGCAACAGCTTGCGGATGGGCCACCCGCGCTCGCTTGTCTCGATCGCGACTTCGCGCAGCGCCGCCACGCGAGCCACGGCATTGGCGCCGACCCAGAAGCCGGCGCCGGCCTCGATCATCCCTTGATGCAGCAGATACTGAACGTCGGTCGTGGCGCCGGCCACGCGCTCGAGCACCCGCGGCGCTCCGGGGAACGCGCTATACGGCGTCTGCACGACAGCGACGCGCTCGTTACCCGGCGCGTTCAGGAGCGCGGTCATGGTGGCGGCATAGGACGGCAGCACGACGGTGTCGGCGTCCAGGAAAAGAATGAGCGACGCATCAGGGATCTCGATGGTGGCGGCGGCGACGCCGCACCGCTCCAGGACGGTCGCCGCGCCGCTGCCCAGCTCTCGGTAGCTTCCGCCGAGAAGCGCGAGATAGCCGTTCAGGTTCATCGCCTTGTTCGGCTCATGCGGCAGGTTCGCGTAGCGCTTGCGCTCGAAGGCCGCGATCCGCGGAGTGAAGCGCTGCAGCAGATGCGCGTACGCGCGCGCCATCTCCTCGCGGTCCGCGCCGCCGCGCCGGCGCCACGCGCTCGCGTCCTCTCGCAGACCGCGGGCCGCCGAAAGCACGCAGCCGTCCAGGAAGAAGCGCGCTTCGTGACCACCAGAGCCGAAGCTCGACGTCGCCCGCACGAGTCGCGTAGCAAGATCATCGAGCAGCGCGGCGAGCGCCGAGCACTTCGTGGACGAGTTGTTTTCGAACGCCGCGATCGCCGCCTCGACGTGCCGCCGCATCGGCGCAAAGAGCGCTTCGATCTCGGCCGGCAAACGCCGGGCCGCCTCCAGCCCGTGCCGTGAGCGCGCGTCCTCGGGAACGGGCGGATCATCGATGAGGAGGACGATGCGACGGTTGGCGTGCGTCTGCAGCGCAGCCGACAGCAGCGTGCGCCGCACGACCTCGACTTCTTCCTTGTAGGACGGAACCAGGATCGCCATCGACGGCTCGCCCGCCGGTTCACGTGACACCGGTAGGTCCACGGTCGTGCTGGACCTGGCGACCCGCGACTCCTTCGCGTTCGTGCCACGCGCAACACAGAGCGTCCGGCGCAGCCATCCGATGCGCGCCACGTGATGGACGAACACCCCGTAGCAGACACACGCGAGCACCGCCGCCGCCAGCGCCGCACTGGCGGCCTCGGCCCAGTTTCCGGTGGCAATGGCGCCCGCCAGCACGCCCGCCATGTCGGCGGCGGGGAAGCCCGCCGACACACACGTGGCCGCGAGCAATCCCCACGTCAGCGCTATCTCGCGCCGCAGGCCGCGGGCATCGCCGGAAGTAACGTTCTCGCCTTGCATGAACAGATGCCCGGCGCGGCCCTGACAGCCGCGCCGGCTACAGCGCTAGTTGCAGGGCACGTCCGGATCGTTGCCGACCGACGTGCAGCTGTCGTCGCCGTGGATGTCGATGTCGCCCTCGACCTTGAACTTGTTGTCGATGGCGGTGGCGTTGCCGAAGGAGTGGATCGTTGCCTCGGGCGCCTTGATCTTGTTCTCGGTGACGCTGGTCGTGTCGGACGAGAAGCCGTTCTCGGCGATGAAGCCGAGCTCGCCGCCGGCCTTGAAGATGCTGCCCGCCGCCACGACGTCACCGCCGTTGGACATGCGCACGATGCCCTTCTTGCTCACCACGTTGGAGTCGGTGACGTTCATGTCCTGCGCGCCCGTCAGGAAGACGCCCGCGTCGTCGTTACCCTTGATCTTGCTGCCCAGCACCTCGCCGTCGCCGTTGCCGGTGACCTCGATCTTTCCGTCCTTGGACTTGAGCGCGCTGTCGATGATGCTGCGAGTGCCGGACGGTCCTACGATGACGCCATGTCCCAACGTGGATGCGACGTCACCTTGAAGCTTGCTTCCCTCCAGCACGACGTTGCCGTTGCCGCCCATCTTGATCGAGCCGCCCTTGGAGTGAAATCTCGTATCGGTCATCGAGATGTTCTGGAACGGGCCGACATAGATCCCGATATTCTCGGAGGATGCGCCGCCGGAGACGACCCGGCAGTTCTCGCACGACCAGCCATTGCCGCCGCCGAGGTGCACGACGCCCGCCGGGGCGTTCACGGTCAGCCGCGTGGCGATCGCATTGCTTGGGCCGAGCTCGGCCGCGGCCCCGTGATACGAGGTACCGCCGATGCCGCCGGCGAACACTTCCACCTCTTCCAGAGTGACCTGCCCGTTACCGCCGAGATGGAACGTGCCGTCCGGAGCGGACAAGCGAGTGCGGCGGATCTCACTCGGCGCCGAGTCGAGTGCAGAAGGAGCGACCGTCAGCGTCGCGTTGCCGCCTGTCCACTCCCCGCCGGCGATGAGCTCGCTGTCCAGGATCGTATGGTACGCAGCGCCGCCGATGCTGATGAAGCCGTCCGATTCGAGCAGGCTCTCGCCGATCACGACGCTCGAGGGCGTGCCGGTGATACTCGTGGAGGCCGTCGCGACGGTGATTCCCTCGACGGCCGACAGGCTCGAGCCGAGGATGGAGCGGACGCCGCCCGCGCCGCCGAGCGTGATCGTCGTGGCAGCCGACAGCACCGAATCGGTGATGAAGAGGCTGTCGCGCGGCGGGATGTTGATGCCACCGGTCTCGGAGATCAGGGTGCTGTCGGCGATGGTCATGATGCCACCACCGTCGAGCGTAAGGCCGCCATCGGTCGTTATGCTGGTGCCGTTGACGACGACGATCGTCCCGTTGTTGATAGTCGAGAAGGATCCTGCGACATCGACTTGGACGTTGTCGAACGTCAACGTGGCACCTGGCTTGACGTCCACCTGGCAATTGCCGGGGATGGAAGCTGCGCCCGTGACGGTCTCCGATGAGAAGACGGTGAACCCGCCGGGACATCCGCCGAAGAAGGTCGCGGCATCGGTTGCGGAGGCCGGCGATGCGGTCAGTGTTACGATGCCGGCCGCCAGCGTTGCGGCGGCGAAGCGAGTCCCGCGTACAGAAACGTTCATGAACGACTCCCCCCAGCACTTCATTGCTGGTATCTCGAGCGCGGACCGGTCAGGCGGCGCAAACTCTCCAACCGTTGCAAGCCGATGTCCCGCGCATGTTCCCATCAGTTGCACGGCGCGTCCGGATCGTTGGCCACCGACAGGCACGAGCCGGAGCTGCTGACCTCGATCACGCCGTCGACGCTGAACTGGTTGCCCGCAGCAACGGTCCCGCCGCTGAACGAGCGAAGGAAAGCGTTGTCCGCCTTGACCTGGTTCTCCAGAACGCTGGTCGCGCCTGATCCGCTCTCGACGCGAAAGCCCTCGGCTCCGCCCGACTTGATCTTGTTGCCGTCGAACGTGTTGCCCCCGCCATTGGGCGCGGTGACATTGCCCGCCTTGCTGGAAACCTGGGAATCCGTGACGGTCATCCCGCCGCTACCGGTCAGCAGTACGCCGTCTTCGCTCTTGTCCTTGATCTTGCTCTCGGTGATGGAGCCCGCACCGCCGCCAGTGACTTTGATCCTTCCGTCCTCGACCTTGAGCTGGACGCGGGTGAGATTCTGCGTTCCGTTGGGACCGATCACGATGCCGTCTCCAGAATTGGCCGCGCCCTCGGCCTGCGCCTTGACGTCGGTGAGCGTCACCGCCGAGGAGCCGCCGATCAGCATGCCACCGGCGCGCGCACGCAGCTTGCCGTCCACGAGAGTGACATTGGAGAAGGGTCCGATGCGAATGGCCTGATTCTCGTTGTTGGTTCCGCCGGCATCGATGTCGCAGTCGGTGCAGCTGAACGCGCCGAACCCGCCCAGGTGCACGCTGCCCAGCTCGGCCTGGATGCGCAGGCCGGTCGCGGAGGTGCCGTCGGGCGCGATGCTGACTGCGCCATCCGAGTAGAACGTCGAACCGGGAGCACCTGCTTCGATGTCGACGTCCTCGAAACTCACGAAATCGTTGGCACCGATCCTGATCGAGCCGGCTGGCGCCGTCAGCGAAGTGCGCCGGATCTCGCCGTCGGAGGTTCCCGATGACGCGAGCACGATGGCGCGCGAAGAGGTGTTGCCGGTGTCGAAATTGGAGACGAACGTGGAGTCGACAATGGTGTGCGAAGTAAAGCCGCCGACCGTGATGGTGCCTTCGGCTGCGAGCTGACTGTCGGTGATCGCGGTCGAAGACTGCGTCCCGGTGTAGCCAATGCCACCCTGCGCAATATTGATGTTCGCGCCCGCGATCAGCTTGCTCGAGACCACGTTGCGCGCCCCGCCCTGTCCGCCGAGCACGACGTCGCCGGTTGCCTCGAGAGTCGAGAGCTCGACGGTCATGTTGTCGCGCGGCGGAAGGTTGATGCGGCCGGCGGTCGCCTGGAGCTTGCTCCCGCTGATGACCATCAGGTCGCGGGCGTCGATGACGATCTCGCTGGCGACGATCTTGCTGTTGGTGACGGCAACCCGCTCACCATTCCCCCAGACGTTGAAAGTCCCGCCGAAGCTCAGCTTGGCGCGCTGGAGCTCCAGCTCGATGCCCGGCTCGACGCTGACCGTGCAGCCGGTTGCCACCTCTGCCTTGCCGGTGACGATCGTGTCCTCGAGGACGAAGATGGGCGCGTTGCAGGTTGCGAAGAACGTCTCTGCCGACACCGTGGCGGCATCGGCCGTTGCAGCCGTCAGGACCAGGGCCAGCGCTGCGGCGCCGGCAACTCCCATGTGCGATCGCTTCATGGCTCCCCTTGATGCGGCCGCGCGTGCGCGGCGTTGGTGATTGCACCAAACCTGCGTTCCAACTGTCCGGCGGTGCAGGGTAAAGATGGCCTCCCCTCCGCTGCGAAGCGGGCGCATCTGACGCGATCGGTTCCGGTATGTCAACGTTCGGCTGCCTCAAAATACTCGGGTTGCTGCTCGCGGTCGTCCCCGCCACCGCTGCTGCGGCGGCCGTTGCGACCGTCCCCGTCCTGCTGACGTTCAACCTGGAGACCGACGACGACGCCCTGGCGCTGCGCAATCTGCCAAAGGACGTGCCCGCCACCTACTTCATCACCGGCGCGTTCGCCGAACGGCACGAACCGCTGGTCCGCAAGCTGGCCGCCAATGGCACTTTCGGTTCGTTGAGCTACTCGCATCCCGATCTGACCACGCTCGACGGCGACGCGCTGCATCGGGAGCTGCAGCTCGGACGCCTGGTACTGGAGAAAGTCTCGGGCGCCGCGGTCGAATGGTTCCGCGCCCCGTTTCTCAAGTACGACGACGAGGTCACGCGGGCACTGGTCAAGGTCGGCTTTCGCTACGACAGCTCCGATCCGGAGCGATGGCCGCAGCAGCTGTCCCTGTTCGAGCTGCCCGTTTCCACCGAGGATGGGGGTGAGCGACTCGCGTCCGACTACGACCTCTTCGAAAGCGCGCGCATGACGGAAGCCCAGGCGCTTGCCTGGCTGCAGCGGCGCTTCGACGAACGCGCGCACACCGGCAGACCGCTCGTCGTCCAGCTGCGGCCCCGCCTGATGGCCGAGAAGCCCGCGCTGCTCGCCGACTTCATCGATCTGGTCCGCCAGCGCGGCGGCGAGCTGATGACGGCCGACCAGTACGTGACGCATGCAATGGAGGTGCAGCCGTCGCGCTCGGGCGTCTGGGTCGATTTCAGCCAGGGCGAGCACGACGTGGGCCAGCTCGTGGCCGACCTGGAGGCCGGAGGAATCACCGACGTCTTCCTGCAGGCCAAGGACCCCGAGGGCAATCGTTACTACCCCGATCCTTCCGACGGCGGACCGGTGCGCAGCGACGTCTTCACCCGCGCGGCCACGGCGCTGCGCGAGGCCGGCTTTCGCGTGCACGCCTGGATCTCGACGTGCCGCGATCCGTTCCTGGCCGCGCGGCATCCCGACATCGCCATGACCGGCATCGATGGTAAGACCTCCGCCGACTGGATCTCGCCGTCCAACATCCGCGCGCGCGCAGCCGTGCTTCGCACCATCGGCGACCTGCTCGATCGGCACACGCTCGACGGCATCCACCTCGATTACCTTCGCTATCCGGATTTCGACCACGATTTCGCAGCCGCCGACGTGGCCGCCTTCCGCCGCAACCGCGACATCGGCGAGATGCCGCTGCGGCAGATGTTCGATCAGCACTACAATGCGTGGATGCACTGGCGCAGCGACCAGATCCGCCAGCTCACGGAAGACGTCGCGGACCTGGTGCGCTCGCGTCGCGACCGCAAGGTGGAGATTTCGGCTGCGCTCTACGCGGACGCCGCAACCTCGTATCGCGTGATGGAGAAGATGGGACAGGACTACTCGATGCTCGCGCCGCATCTGGATACGCTGATTCCGATGGCGTACGTGCAAGAGCAGCAGCGCACCATCGACTGGATCGCCAAGGTCGCCCTGGCCGCGCGTTATCGCGCCGGCGAGCGTGCGGTCCTGGCGGGCCTGGAAGGCTTCCAGCGTCCCGGCCAGATCAGCTACACCACCGAGCTCTTCGGACAGATGGTGCAGGCGGCGCAGCGTGGCTACGAGGGCAACGTCTTCTACGCCTATTCGTACCTGTTCGGCCGCGGAAAGAGCGGCTTCAACATGCCCGAGGGAAGCGTGGGCATGCTCGCGCCGCTGCATGCGCCCTTGCAACGCCCGTCGGCCGCAGCGGCACGAAACGGACCGCGTTTCTCGTTGATCTACTCCGCGCTGGCGGTCGTCTTCCTGATCGCCGCACTGGCGGCGGCGCGAGGCCGCGCGCGGCGTCTGGGTAACCGAACGGGAGCGTGACGTCTCCCCGCCCCCGCGTAGATCCGGGATTTGGTCAGACGATCGGCAGCCAGTGACCGCTCCGAAACCTCGATTGCCTGCCACGAATGTTTCGGCCGCCGCGCGGCTATGCGCCGAGCAAGCGATCGCGTGCGCCTATGCGCAGAGCAGGTCGATCGCGTGTCCGACGGCTTTTCGAAGCACGCGAAGCGCATCGCTGGCGGCGAGCGCGCCGCTGCCGTCGGCATCGC
>DASPNH010000164.1:0-62286 GCA_035626675.1 Binatia bacterium | reverse complement strand
ATGGCGTTCTCGAACAGCACCCCTTTTGCGGCCAGCGCGTCGATGTTCGGCGTAGTCGGCCTGGTGTAGCCGTACGCACCGACATGATCGGCACGAAGGGTGTCGACGGAAATGAAGACGACGTTGCAGTCGGTGCAGCGGTAATCGGGCGCAGGCTCGGGCGGCGCAGCACAGGACGCACCCACGGCGGCCAGGACGGCCGCGACCAACCGGAGAAGCGTCATCTCGGCGCAGTCTGTATGCAGGCCGGGCTGGCGCAAGCCGCCGAAGTGCAGCGGCGCCGCCCGCGTTGACACTCCGGTGCGGCTTCCCGATCATCCGCGCCATGGCATACACGCAGATCACTACGTCCGGTCGCGAGGCGGTCTCCGTCATCACCCTGAATCGTCCCGAAAAGCTCAATGCCTGGACGCCGCACATGGCGAGCGAGCTCGCCGCGGCCTTCGCCGACGCCAACGACGACGCCTCGATCGGAGCGATCGTGGTGACCGGCGCCGGACGCGGGTTCTGTGCCGGCGCCGACATGGAAGCCACGTTCAAAACGCGCATCGACGGGGTCGATCCAGGCGAGAATACCGCCGGCGGTGACGGTGGGATGCCCGCGGGGCTGGACTGGGTCGCGCTCTGCCGAAAGTCCAAGCCGCTGATCGCGGCGGTGGGAGGCGCCGCCGTGGGCGTGGGCATGACGATGATCCTTCCCTTCGACGTGATCGTGGCGTCGGAGAAGGCCAAATTCGGCATGCTGTTCATCAAGATGGGTCTGGTGCCGGAGCTCGGCAGCACCAATCTTCTCGTGCAGCGCGTCGGGTGGGGAAAGGCGAGTCATCTTTGCCTGTCGGGTCGCCTGTGCGGCGGTGAAGAGGCCGCCGCCATCGGCCTGGCGGATCGTCTCGTCGCGCACGACTCGCTGCTGGAAGAGGCCGTCGCGATGGGAGCCGAGATCGCCGCCAATCCCGATCCGCAGCTTCGCATGATCAAGCAGCTTCTGACCCAGAACGCGTGCGACGGAGATCTGCCGGCGGTCCAGGAACGCGAGACGATCCTGCTGCGCCGGTGCTGGAAGACCCCGGAGCACAAGGAAGCGGTCGAGGCATTCCTGGCCAAGCGGCCTCCGCGCTTCCGCTGAGCACGGCCCCTCGCCTACCCGTCGAGTGCACGGGGCGATGTGACTTTGCGGGCCTCGCGTCCCAGACTGCGAAAAACCAACGATGCGCGGAATCGACGAAGGAAAGGTGACGGCGTACCTGGCCGGGCACTGCCAGGACCTCGAGCCGCCGCTGGCGTTCGAGCAGATCGTCGGCGGCCACTCCAATCTGACCTACAAGGTGACCGACGCGGCCGGGCAGAGCTGGGTGCTGCGGCGCCCGCCTCTCGGGGCCGTTCTGGCCACGGCCCACGACATGGGTCGCGAGCACCGCATCATCTCCGCGCTGGCCGGCACCGGTGTGCCGGTACCGCCGGCGGTGGCGCTGTGCCAGGACGACGGCGTCAACGGCGCACCCTTTTACGTCATGAAGTTCGTCGAAGGACACGTGCTCGACACGCCCTACGCCGTCACCCACGGCGTCCCCGACATGGACGCGCGGCGCCGCCTCGGCGATCACATCATCGAATCCCTGGCCGCTCTGCATATGCTCGAGCCCGAGTCGGTCGGGCTCGGCGACCTCGGCCGCAAGGAAGCCTACCTCGACCGCCAGCTGTCGCGCTGGCGCGGGCAGTGGGAGAAATCCAAGACACGCGAGCTGCCGGCGATGGAAGAGACCTACGAGCTTCTGGTCAAGGCCAAGCCGGAGCAGAAGTACACCGGAATCGTCCACGGCGATTACCGTCTCGGCAACATGCTGTGCACGTCCGAAGGTCGCGTCGCTGCCGTCCTGGACTGGGAGCTGTGCACGCTCGGCGACACCATGGCCGATCTCGGCTACATCATGAACAACTGGGCCGAGGCCGGCGAGGCCGGACCGAGCCAGGCCGTGTCGATGCCGACGGCTGCTGGCGGGTTCCATACCCGCGCCGAGTTCCTCGCCGCCTACACCGCGCGCACCGGCCGCGCCGTCGAGGGAATCGAGTACTACCGCGCATTCCAGTGGTGGCGTCTGGCTGCCATCGTCGAAGGCGTGCTCGCCCGCTATCTCAAGGGCGTGATGGGTGAGGCCGGCGCCGACATGAGCGCGTTTCGCCAGCAGGTGGATCAGATGGCAGAGGAAGCGCTCGGCATGGTGCGCGGCTTCGCGTGAGCGTTGCACGGCAGTTTCGGGAACCGGTGGTGTCGAAGAGGACATTGCTAGCACCGGGTCTGGCATCCGGACCGTTGGAAAAGGGAGTGGAGATGCATCGCAAGGCCATCGTCGCGCTGTCGCTGCTGCTGTTCGCCTCGGGCTGCGCGGCAACCGTCTCTCCGCAGAAGCAGAACGGATTTCTGCCCACCAAGAAGCAGTCGGGTCCTCATGACCCGTATTTCCTGCTCGGCTACTCGCAGCTGACGCGCGACGGTTTGCGCATCGCCGCACGCCTGGATGCCGGAACCTACAAGTTCACCGACGTCTCGATTTCGATCGCCACCGCCGACGCCGGCGATCCCGCACCGCTGACGGTCAACGCCGACGGCAAGCAGGTCCTGGCATCGACCAGCACCGAGAAGGGTCGCTACGACGCCAAGGAAGAGGAGGTCGAGTTCACGATCGGACGAGGCGGTCTGGGCAAGATCGGCAGGAAGGTGGTGTGGTATCGCTGGAACATCCGCTTCGACAAGGGCGGCGGCGAGCCGAGCCTGGTGCAGAGCCCGATCTATCGCACCAGTCGAGACGAGGCCGGCCTTCCACGCGCATCGTCGGCTCCGGGTCCCGACACTGCGCTGCAGCTGGGCGGGCCGGCTGCGAAGAAGCGCTGAGGCGCGTCACCGCGCCAGCTGGAACAGGAACGCTCCCGGGATGCCGACGTAGAACACGATCCTGGCAAGAAGCTCCAGGACCCGGCGCGCCGCCGGTGCGGCGCCCGGCGCGATCATCACGGCCAGTGCGGTTGCGGCCTCGACGACGACGCGCAGCACTCCCGCGCACAGCACCAGATTGATCACCCAGGACGCCCACCAGATCGCGAATGCGATCAGATAGGCGCGCAGGCCGAACGTGTAGTACTCACCGAAGGTGCCGCCGTAGGCGATGTACTGATGCAGCCGGAACGCCGGCAGCGTCGGCACGAGGGAGAAGAGCAGGAACTTGATCAACGGATGATCGAGTCGTCCGTACGGGTTTCGCATGCGCGCTGCCGAGTACGCAATGGCACGGCCGGCCGCGCCATCTCGCAGCGATACGCGTGCACCGCCGGCAATCATCGCCGCTGCCAGCGCCTCGGCATCGACACGGGCGATGCCTTCGGCCAGGCGCTCGCCCGAATCGAGCACGAGCGATACGCCCGGCGCCGGCAGCGGCAGTGACCACGCTTCGACGGCTTCGATGGCGGCGACGGTGACCTCCACGCGGCGCCCTCTTTGCTGCAGCACCAGCGTGCCGTCTTCGACCGACAGCGTTGCCGAATACGCTCGCACGATCGCCCACGCCGCCAGCTCCGGCGCCAGCACCAGCGCGGCGAACAGACGCATCTGTGCGAGGGTGTTTGGCAGCTGGTCGGCCAGCAGCACTTGAGCCGCCATCGCCAGCACGGTCACGCGGGCGAGCGCTCGCAGTGCGCCGGCTGCCGTGCGCCACAGTCGTGGAAGCGCGACGACCTGCGCGCCAGGACCTGTTGCGTTGCGCGTCATGGTACCCGCCTAACATGGCGCCGAGCCGCGCGCGCGTCCGATGGGCCGCGTGTCCCGCACGTCAACGTGCGCGCTTCGGATCGGCCACGTTCGCCGCGCGTCATCGTGCGCGCCCCGGATCGGCCACGCGAGGGCGGCGCGTCAGGTACGGCACGCCGAGCAGCAGCAGCAGCGCGACCAGCGATACGGGGCCCGGCCAGTTCCCCCACGCCACCAACAGCGTCGCGGGCGGAGCGCTGGTCGACGCCTCACCCACGATCCAGGTCCGCTCGCCCATTCCGGCCCCGGCGGTGATGGCGCCGGTACGATCGAAGACCGCGCTGATGCCGTTGGCGGTCACGCGAAGCTGCGGCAACCGAGTCTCGATGGTGCGGAACGCGGCCACGGCGAGATGCAGGCGTGCCCCGTCGGGATGCTCGGTGAACCAGGAGTCGTTCGACATCGTGAAGATCAGACGCGCGCCGAGCCGCGCACCCTGGATGCCCATCTCGGTGACGACGTCATCGAGGCAGATCATGGGAAGCACCGGGATCTCGCGCCCGTCGGCGAGGCGCAACGGCAGCACGCGTACGACCGACCCGGGTTTCCACGTCCCCGCCCACGGGAGCCACTGGCGAATGGTCGGCCACTCCAGCCAGCTCGGCATGTACTCCGTGAACAGGAACAGGTGGATCTTTCGGTACAGGTCGAAGCGCGGTGCAGCCCCGGGCAGCGCCGGCTCGAGAAAAACCGCGGCGTTGTACTCGCCGCCCTCGTCGCTGTCGTAGGTGCCGAACACGAGCGGAAGTCCGGCGCGCGTGACGAAGCGTGCGAGCTCGACGTCCAGCTCGGCGCCGCCCTCGCTCTTGGGACGTCCGAAGGTTGTCGGATAGACCGTCTCCGACCACAGCAGCGCATCGAGGCGCCCGCTGTCGATGGCCTGCTGCGACATCGTGTAGTGCGTGTCGAGCACGTACTGGACCGCTTCGTACTTGCCCATCTCGCGGCCCAGCCGCTCGTAGCCGGCGATGTTCGATTGGATCATGCCCACGCGCACCGGTTTCTCCTGCATCGTCTGCGAGGATAGCGAGGAAAGCCGCGCAGCACCGTAGACGGACATCGCCACGACGATGCCGGCGCCGATGGCCAGCGGTGCCAGCATCGCGCGCCGGCCGCGCGTTTGCCCGGCAATGGCCGCCGCGACGCATTCGTTGACGACCACCAGCGCCAATGTGACGCCCGCGGTGCCGCCGAGGTCGGCTGTCTGGCGCAGAACGGCCGAGGGATAGAGGCCGTGCGCGAGCGTATCTCCGAGCAGCTTGGGAAAGAGCCATTCCGCCGCGACGTAGCCACAGGCGCCTGCCACTGCCTGCAGCACGCGGCCATGCCATCTGCCGGCAAGATGGCGAGCCAGCGCGAAGGGAAGAAACTGCGGCTGCAGCAGCGGCGCGCACACCAGCAGCGCCGTCAGCCCTGCCGCCGCGTTGCCGGCCGAGTAGACCGCGATCGAGAAGCCGAACCACGCAAAGATCGCCGCCACGAACACGACGCACAGGACCAGCGCGCTGGCCGCGGCGCCGCGCAAGGTGCGAACCGTGTCGAGCGCGAGCAGCCACGGCGCCAGCCCGAAAAAGATGATCGGCCACGTCCATGCCTGCATGCGCGAGCACACTGCCAGCAGGGCTGCCGTGGCGGCGATACCGGCGAGCGGAAGCAGGCGCTCGTGCAGGAGAGCCGATGGTTTCAGCGGAGGGCGTCCCGGTCCTGCGGAATCTCGATGTCGCGGATCGGCAGACCGGGCGGCGCCAGGTGCGGGGGGACCACGCGGTCTTCGGGAATCGGAATGGGCTGGCCGTTCTCGTCGAAGAACTCGTAGTCCGGCGAGAACATCAGGATCGGCTCGATGGCCTGTCCGTCATCGGTAGATTGATGATGGCGCACGTACCCTTCGGGCAACGGAAAGTCTTCCGGAACGGCCAGACCCACCTTGGGCGGATCGGTTCCGGGCGGAGGGAAGGCACCGATGCCTTCGTAGATCCCGTGCTCGTGCAGCGCTTCGATCAGCTCGGCGCCGGTCGGCTTGGCTCCCGGCGGGACGTAGTGCGACAGGTCGAGCGTCGGATCCTGCGTTCCTTCCTCGGCAACCGGTTCGGCCGGGCGTGCGGGATCGGCCAGACGGCCCTGCGTTCCGACGGCAGGAATGCGACTTGCGCGCATTGGCCTGCCCGAAGCGACGGGTGCGGCGCCGGCATCACCGATGGTTGCCGCGCCGTCGGCGCCGCGATCGGCGCCGGTGACGGCAGCGGAAGGACGCCTGGCGGACGGGGGTGAGACCGGCATCAGCAGATAGCCGGCAGCTCCGGCCACCAGGAAGATGGCGACGGCCTTGTACGCCAGCATCGCCGAGCGTCCGTTTGCGCCGTCTTCGACGACGCGCACGACACCGCTGTCGGAGGATCGGGAACGCGGCTTGGCTGCTGGCGCCATGGCTGGCTGTTTAATGTCGCGGTGCACGTTCGGCAAGCGCTTTGTCGAAGCGATGTAGCGGTGTGTCTGTGCGGCCGGAGCGCGATGCGATCCAGAGCGCGAACGCTCTCGCTTCGATGCGCCGGGTCCAGGCACGGCAAGGCCGCGCCCGGCACTGCCGGGCGCGGCCTTCCGCGGCGGGCGCGAGGCCCGTCATGTCGGCGATCGTTACGGAGCCAGCGGGTTGTGCGTGGACAGGGTCCAGCCCATACGGTCGTGACCGTTCTGATTCCAGATCGGGTTCTTTCCGCCCGTAAACGACGAGTAGCGCGGGGCGCCGGTGCCCGTGGTGCCGCCGAAGAGGCCCGCCGTCACGGTGCCGCCGTTGTACGTCGGGTGCGTGTTGTCCGACTGGATGTAGTCGTAGCTCGTGGTCGAGCTGACCATCTTGCCGTTGGCATCGCGGATCGTCGACTTCAGCGTCGAGGTGATGCGCGTGACATAGGCCGCCTCGGTCTCGCCCGGGATCCACTTCAGCGCGGCGGAGTCGACCTGACCGTCGCCGTTGCTGTCGTAGTCGCGGCCCATGTACTCGGCGAAGCTGTCGGCGCACTTGAAGCCGTAGGTCAGGCCCAGGTTGCATGCGCGGTAGTTCATCCTGGCCAGGTAGGGCAGGAACGCGTCGCGCATGTTGACCTTGGCGCCGGTGGTCGAGTCGGTGCAGCCGCTCAGCACGTTGTCGGCGTCATAGCCGGGGTAGTACAGGTTCGAGATCACCTTCAGCTTGGTGCCCGAGTACGCATTGGCGTTGATGTAGGACATGGCGCTCTGCATGTAGGTCGTGCAGTTGTTCAGCGCCGTGTTCATCACGCCGTAGTTGCAGGTGCCGGTCTGGCCCTTGAAGCTGCTGCGCGCCTGCAGGCCGTCGTTGCCGCACATCTCGAACGTCACCACGCGAGTGTTGGTGCTCTGCATGTACGAGCGCTCGGCCACGATCTTGTTGTTGTAGATGTCGGAAGCGACGGCGCCCGACTTGGTGCGACGGACGTTCTCGATGTCCGCATTCCACAGCGCCGACAGGTACTCGGCGTCCACCGTGGTCGCCGCGTTCTTGGCTGCACTGAGAGTCGAGCCGTTGTAGCCGGCGTAGATCGAGTCGCCATAGGCCGTGATCCGGTACTTGGTCGTGGTACCGGCGCGGTCGATGGTCCACGAAACGTTCTGATTGAGCGTGCTCGCAAGAGCCTGCGAGGACATGCCTACGACCGCCAGCATCGAAACGAGGGCGATGCTCCCCTTGGTCGAACGAATCATCCCTTTCCCTCCTTGGAATGGGTTTGTGTGGCAAGGCTGGTCCCCGGACCTTCCGGCCAGCGCTGCCAGTTCTCTTCCCCCGGACCATCGCGTTTAGCATGGAGCTGGAGAGTCGCGCCAGAGCGGCGCGTGCCTTGATCACGTCTTCGAACGATGAAGCCAGCGCCAATACGTCACTTTTGAAGACGCGCGTGCTCGCGACGGCTGCCGCTCACCACCCTGAATGCGTGCACCAATCAGGATGGAGATGCCGTGCCGTTGCGCGTCTCTCAGGATGCGGCGACCTGACCATCGTCCACTTACAAAGGTTCAGTGACCATCACGTAGCATCCGTAGCGCATTGACCGCAGTTCACTGACAAATTGTTCGCTGCACTTTCCCGCAGTCGAAGACAGGATTGCCGGAAGCGAGGCTCGCGACTTGCCAGGAGTTGGCGCCGGTGCCGGCAGCGCACGCGACGCCGTGGGCGGCATTTTTGCGTTCCACCTTGCGAGCACGATTTTGACGCACCCCGACGACAGCCGATCGCCGGAGGTGCGTCATTCTTACCGCTACTCGAGACCTGCCGGTTCGATGCATTCGCTTGTCGGCGGCGTCTACGACGGGCCCGCGCGCGGCCACGAAAGCTGCGATGGAACGGCCCGCCGACGCGGCGCCCGGACCAGGCGCGCGGGATCGAGACCTGGTCAGCTCGAAGGCCGTCTCTGGCGGTACAGCGAGGGCTCGACCGCACGCGCCATGGCGTCGGCATCCAGGCTGCCGCCGAGAAACGTCCGAACCTGCTCGGCCGTGGCTCGTGGGTCGGCCACGACGCGATCGTAGCGCACGTACATCACCTGCATGTCGGCCCTTGCCTGCAGGCGCTGGCGCAGGGCTTCCAAATGCTTGCCGAACATGGAAGCCATCGCCTCGTCGCTCACGCGTTGCGGCTCGCCGCGCCGCTCCAGCATGCGGCGCTGAGAAGCCAGCACTTCGCTCATCTCGCGCTCCAGGAAGAGGACACGGTAGCGGAAAGTCGGCGGGAGCTTGTCGAGCAGCGCCGAGATCACCTTGACGGAACGGCCCGAGGCCTCGGCGAGCCAGGCGGCGTCGTCGGGAAGCTGCTTGACGCGCTCGAGCTCGAAGTAGCCGAGCGGATTGTCGTCGTCGGCGGCGCGCTCACCGTCGGCGAAAGGCTCGATGCCGCCGGCGGCCAGCATGCGCATCATCATCGACGTACCCGAGCGCGGCAGGCCGGAGACCACGGTGACGAAGTCGCGCGTCATGGCGGGCGTGCATACGCCCGCCGCGCGCACCGTTCCAACGGTGACCTCGGCGTGGCGGCCCGATCGGCGGAGCGGACGACGATAGCGCCGCATCCGCCGCGTTGCGCGACTCGTCGCTCGCTTCAGCGGGCCTCCAGCCCGCCTGCGCTCGCTTCTCGCCGCGCGCCTTGCGGCTGCAGCACTCTCGCCGCCCGCGCTCGAGCACCTCGGCGTGGCGGCGGGGTCGGCCGAGCGGACGGGGACATAATTGTACCTGTACCCATGATTCGCGTATCTCGGGGCGCTTCATGGACGAGCCAGGTTCCGATGAGATTCCGGCGCTGCGCAGGCGGCTCCGGTATGTGCGCATCTCCAGCGACAGGCTCAACCTGTGGCGTTTTCCGAACTTTCTGATCATCGGACCGCAGCGCACCGGCACGACCTGGCTGCACGCCAATCTGCGTGAGCATCCGGAGATCTTCCTGACCGAGCCCAAGGAGCTCTACTTCTTCAGCCGCCTGAAGATGAAGGACAGCCCGCGCTTCGAGTCCGACGAGCTCGACTGGTATCTGAACTTCTTCCGCCCGCCGCTGCGGCATCGGCTGTACAAACACCTGCAGATGCGGCGGCGTTTCGGCCGCCTCTACCAGCCGCGGGCCTTTGGCGAGGCCACGGCCAGCTATGCCGCGATGGACGACGATCTGATCGAGGAGATCGCCGTGCTGCGTCCGGACGTCAAGATCCTGATGATGGTACGGGACCCGGTCGATCGTGCCTGGTCCCATGCCAAGAAGGATCTGGTGCGCAACCGCGGGCGCAAGATGGCCGACGTCAGCGACGCCGAGTTCCACGCTTTCTTCTCGGACCCCTACCAGATCCGCTGCGCGCACTACGAGCAGAACCTGGTGCGCTGGCAGGCCAGGTTTCCTGCTGCGCAGATCTTCGTCGGCTCGTTCGAAGACGTCGAGCAGCGCCCCGAGGAGCTTCTGGCCCGCGTCACCGCTTTCCTCGGCGTATCGAGCGATCCGCGTTACATCGACGCCGAGCTCTCGCGCAGCGCGGTCAATCCGACGGGCCAGTCCGAAGTACCGGAACGTTACCGGCGCTACCTCGAGGGCCTTTTGGCCGGCCCGATCGACAGCTGGAAGCGTCGCTTCGCCCGCGGCGCCGAAGCATCCGGCTGAAAACGCGGGCGTCCGGGCATGGACGCGCCGGCATTGCATCGCCTCGATCACGCGCGCAGAGGAAATCCATGAGCGGATCGACCGACGAGCTTGGCGAGCTGGATGCGACCGCGCAGGCCGCGCGGATACGAAGCGGCGAAGTCAGCGCGCTCGAGATGGTGGAGGCTGCCATCGCGCGCATCGAGCGTGTCAATTCGTCGCTGAACGCGGTGATCCACCGCCTCTACGACAAGGCTCGCATCGAGGCTTCCAGCCCTGCCCTGCCCAATGGTCCGTTTCGCGGCGTGCCGTTCCTGGTCAAGGACATCGTCTGCCATACCGCGGGCGACCCGTGCCACGGCGGCATGCGACTGTTGCGCGATCTTCAGTGGCGCGAGAGCAGCGATACCTGGCTGGCCGAGCGTTTTCGCAAGGGCGGCTTCGTCTTCGTCGGCAAGACCAACACGCCCGAGCTGGCCTTCTCGCCGACCACCGAGCCGCTCGCCTACGGGCCGTCGCGCAATCCCTGGAACACGCAGTTGTCCACCAGCGGGTCCAGCGGCGGCGCTGCCGCCGCCGTCGCCTCGCGCATGGTGGCGGTTGCGCATGGCAACGACATGGGCGGCTCCATCCGCACGCCTGCCAGCGCGTGCGGCCTGGTGGGCCTCAAGCCGACGCGCGGCCGCACCACGCTGGGCCCGGACTTCGGCGAGTTCTGGTGGCAGACCACGCACGAGCACGTGCTGACGCGCACGGTGCGCGATACGGCCGGTGTCCTGGACGTCACCGCCGGCCCGGCGCCGGGAGATCCGTACTTCGCAGCGCCTCCCGCGCGGCCCTTCGCTCAGGAGGTGGGAGCGGATCCGGGCAGGCTGCGGGTGGGAATTTTCACCGATCGCCCCGGCGGACGCGGAATTCCACACGGCGATTGCCGCGCAGCCGCGGAGGAAGCGGGGCGCATGCTCGCGGGCCTCGGTCACGACGTCGAGCTGGCAGGGCCCGCGGCGCTCTCGCGCACCGACGACGGAAGCGCCTCGGTTGTGTTTACGGTCTCCATCGCTCGCGAGCTCGAGCGATGGAGCGCGCGCACCGGACGCCGCATCGAGCCTGCGATCGTGGAGCCGACGACCTGGCTGGCCGCCGAGCTCGGGCGCGGCGCTTCGGCGACGATGTATGTCGAGGCCGTCGAGAAGCTGCAGTCGTTCGCGCGCGAGATCGCGCAGTGGTGGGAGCAGGGCTTCGACCTGCTGCTGACGCCCACTCTGGCCGAGCCGCCCTGGCCCCTCGGCATCCTCGGCCCGGCCGGCGGCGATCCGATGGACGTCATCCTTCGCTGGACCCACTACAGTCCCTACTGCACTCCTTTCAACATCACGGGCCAGCCGGCGATTTCGCTGCCGCTCTGCACCAATGCGGCCGGGCTGCCCGTAGGTGTGCAACTGGTGGCGGCATACGGACGCGAGGACGTGCTGTTGCGCATCGCGTCGCAGCTCGAGCAGGCGCACCCGTGGCGAGACCGTCGTCCGGACGTGTGCGCATAGTCTCGCCGGTCGGCATCCGCGCGCGCCGCAGAATTCACGACCTGGCCCCAAAACCGCGTTTTCAGTACCTGACCCCGTTCCGGCGGCTTTGACGGATTGGTGACCGCGGCAGTATGTAGCTGCCTCACGTCCGGGAAGTTCGTCGTCCTTGGGGGACCACGCGAGCCGGACGAGCCCAGGGGAGGACCACATGGGAATTGCCCGACTTCTGTCGTCGGGTGCGCGGCATGCTGCCGTCGCCACCACGACTGCCCTTTTGCTGGCGTCCAACGCATTGGGCGCCGCCACCACCGTACGCGAGCCGGCCTGGGGCCTGCCGCACTTCTACGGCGACACCGACCTCGAACTGGCGCGCGAGAATGGGCGCGAGATCGCCAAGGACCGGCTTGGCCAGCTCATCCTGCTCTCGCGCGCCGGACGCGGAACTCTGGCGCAGGCCTTCGGTCTGCTCGACCCGAGCTTCGTGGCCACCGACATCGAGACGCGCATCGGCGGCTACACCAGCTCCGAGCTGAACTCGATGTTCACGCACCTGCCGCCGGCCACGCAGGCGCTGCTGCTGGCGTACTGCGACGGCGTCAACGACACCATCGACGAAATCTACTCGGGTGCACTCGATGCGCCCATCGAGGTTTCGGTACTTCGCAGCGACCTTCTCGACCTCGACGAGGATCTGTTCGGCAACGCGACCGATGTCTCCGACCAGGTCGATCCGTACTACAAGGCGCCCGGCGGCGCCGACCCGCAACGGCCGAGCGGCGGCTACCAGTTCACGCCCGAGATGGCGATGTCGATTGCGGTGCTGCAGGTCCGCAACTTCGGCCTCAACACGTTCGAGGAGCAGAGCCGCCTGGCCGAGCTCGTCGATCTGACCGACGACCTGGGCATGACGGCCGGTGAAGAGGTCTGGCGCGACCTCAATTTCCTGACCGATCCTCTGGCTCCCATTTCTGTTCCTGATCCGACCACGCCCGGTTACGGCGGCCCTCTCGCCAACGTTCTCGAGCTCGATGACGCCGTGGCCAGCATCGACGAGGCCGAGATGGAACGCACGCGCCGCTGGGCCGGCAAGGACTGGAAGGCCTCGGCCGAGGAGATCAAGGCGCGCGCCAGCTTCCGCGAGGAGACGCTCAAGCGCTGGAGCGCGTGGCCCAAGCTCGGCAGCTACGCCTGGCTGATCGCGGGCAATCGCTCGGCGACCGGCAATCCCTGGCTCGGCGGCTTTCCACAGACCGGCATCCAGACGCCCTCGCTCATGCATTACGCCGAGAACCGTTCCGGCGAAGGCATCATGGGCAACGGCATGGAGTTCGTCGGCGGCCCCTACGTGCTGATCGGACACACCGATTCGGTCGCGTTCACCACCACCACCGCGCAGCTGCGCATCATCGATACGTTCTTCGAGGAAGTGATCGGCGAGAACACCGACAACGTCCGCTACGACGACGAAGGCACGCCAGCGGCGATGAGCAAACGCACCGAGACCATCCTGGTCGGCGGCGGCTCGCCTCGCACGATCGTGTTCTGGCGCACGCACGAGCGCGGCGGCAACGGTGGCTCGCGCCCGGTCATGGATTTCGTCGGCGACCGCGAGGGTACGGCCGAAGGCGGCAGCGCCAACACGCTGGTCGACAATCAGGCCGGCTTCGATGCGAGCTACGTAGGCGGCCACATCCTGATCACCGACGGCACCGGCGCCGGACAGATCCGCGCGATCTCGGCAGCGGCGGGCACGACGGTGACCGTGGGCTCTCCTTTCACGACGGCGCCGGCCTCGGGCTCGGTGTACGTGGCGGTCAAGAGTGGCGAGGGCATCATCGCCTCGGCGGCAGACAGCGGCGCGTGGCTGGAGGAATCGACGACCGCCTGGGCGTTCTCGCTGTTCCAGCGTGCCGAGGATGCGATGGACATGCGCGAGGCAGTGCGGCTGATTCCGAGCACGCACAACTTCTTCTCGGCCGACAACAAGGCCTTCAACGGCGTCGGCACCAACGGAGGCTCGGGCAATATCGGCTACCAGTCCTCGGGCTATTCGCGCAAGCGGCAGGATGGGTCCGACAAGCTCCTTCCGCTGGACGGTACCACTGCCAATCCGCTGCTGGTGGCAAGCGGCGCGGTCGTCTCGGCGACGAGCACGACCGTGACGGCCATCGGCGGAAGCTTCCCGGGCGATCTCAGCCCCGACCCCATCAACTACCGCTACGACAATCCCACGCAGCAGGGACAGGAGTTCATCGTCTCCATCATCGCCGGCAGCGGCGCCAAGCAGACTCGCCGCATCGCCAGCAACACGGGCGACACCGTCACGGTCGAGTACGCGTGGGGCATCACGCCGGCGCCGGGTGATCTCTTCGAAGTGTACGAGATCGTGGGAATGCCGGAGTCGATGAACCCTGCCGAAGGCTTCATCGCCAACTGGAACAACAAGGCCGGCACGGCCGACGACGGCGACGCGTTCGGCCGCGAGCACCGCGTCTCGTTCATCCTGGAACGCCTGGCCGCCGACAATTCCTGGACGCGCGACGAGCAGCGCCAGCTCAACAAGGACCTGGCCGGCGTGGACGGCCGCGGAAAGTTCGGGCGTCATCTCATTCCGCGCCTGCGCGAGGCAGTCGACGAGATCGGCAACGGCGGCAATCCCGCGGTCGATACCGTGCTGGCTGCTCTGGAGGCGCACAACGGCGCGCCGGAGTTCGGCCGTCATTTCGTCGATCCGCTGACGGCCACGGCCACTGCGGGCGAGAACGCGCTGCTGAACACGCTCATCAACGATCTTGCGCAGGACATTTACGCCGACGAGCTCGCCTCGGTGGGCGTTCCCGGAGGCGCGCGCGCCCAGAACCTGGTCATCCACGCCATCGACGCGGCCGACGGCACACCCTCCGGTGCCTACCAGCAGGAGTACTCGGGCGACTACTTCAACGGCACCGACTGGCGAGTGGTCGTGCGCGACGCGTTCTCGGCGCTGGCAAGCAGCGGAATCCCGGCCGATGGCACGCGGCCCAACAGTTCCTACAACCACCCGCTGGCCGACCTCAATCCGCAGCTCGAATTCACGCCGACGCCGGTGGGCAACCGCGGCACCTACGAACAGATCGTGGAGGCCGGCGACGACGTCAATGGCGAGTTCATCTTCCCGCTGGGCCAGAGCGGATTCATCGAAGGGCAGCTCAACGGCTTCACCTTGAACGTCCAGTCGATCTCGCCGAACTTCTCCAACTTCCAGCCGATCTGGCGCGACTGGCGCTTCCTGCCGATGCTGCACGTGTCCGAGGACCTGGCGGGCGGCTCGGCCGACGGCGATGGAGATGGCGTCTTCGACGGCTTCGAGCGCTGGCACCTCGGCGACACCGACGCCGACGCGAACGACAACAGCGACGACGATGAGGCGGATCTCATCGACGAGTTCCTGAAAGGATCCGATCCCACGGACGAGGATACCGACGACGACGGCATCGCAGACGGCATCGACGGCCTGGACCAGGACCGCCTGGGAAGCGCGTTCAGCAAGTTCAAGGGGCAGTTCAAGTTCACGGGCACGCCGGGCAAGGATCAGCTCAAGCTCGGAGGCAAGTTCGCGACCGGCTCGACCACGTTCGATGCCGCGGCGGACACCCTGACGATCCGGATGGAGACCATCACCGGCGAGGTCTACTTCAACCAGACGGTGCCGGCAGGCTCGCTGGTCGGCGACGGGTTCAAGTTCTCGTACAAGGACCCCACCGGCGCCGTCGGCGGCATCACCGGCATCTCCCTCAAGCTGAGCGACGATCCGACCAAGTCGGGCAGCATCAAGGTCAAGGTCGCGGGCGACCTGACAGGTACGGCCACGAGCAAGTTCATGCTGGTGGTGGTCAGCCTGAACGACACGAGCGCCGGCTCTTCACGCAACATCATCGACGAGCGCCGCTGGACGGGCGACAACGGCGCCCTCAAGTCGAACAAGGAGCAGGGCGTCTACATCTACAACAACTAGCCGCGGCCCCGCCGCTGCTCCGGAAAGGGCCGTGTCCGCGAGGGCACGGCCTTTTTTCAATGCAGCGCCAGATGCGGGCGTTGCACTGGCTGCGACGCAGACTCATAAGCCGTCCCGCATGGACGTCTCCCGAATCGCCGTCCGTGATGCCCGCGCCGACGAGGCGGACGCAGTCTCCGCGCTTCTCGCGCGCGCCTTCGCGCGCAATCCGTTCGTGCGCTGGCTGGTCCCGGACAATGACCGCTATGCGCGAGTCGGCGCCGGCCTGTTCCGCATTGGCGTCGACCGCGAGATGGCCCATGGCGTCGTGCACACCACCGACGATCACGCCGGCGCCGCGTTGTGGCTGCCGCCGAAATCGCCCGCGCCGGGCCTTCTCGAGCAGCTGCGTCTGGCCTGGACGACTCTAGGGCTGCTCGGCACGCGTACCGCGCTCGGCATCAAGGCCACGCTCGACATGGAGAAGCAGCGCGCGGCGCAGCCTCCCAACTGGTATCTGACGGTGCTGGGCACGGCTCCGGAACGGCAAGGATCGGGAGTTGGCGGCGCGTTGCTGCGTCCGATACTCGAGCGCTGCGATCGCGAAGGCGTCGCGGCGTATCTCGAGTCCTCCGATCCGGCCAACGTCACCTACTACCGCCGTTTCGGCTTCGAAGTCGTCGGCGAACTGCACTTCCCCGACGGCCCCCTGATGCCGCTCATGCTGCGGCCGGCGCTCTCCGTTCAGAACGAGACGCTGTAGCTCATTCCCGGATTCCAGCTTCTGTCCAGCACCAGGCCCACCTCGTGCCGGCCCGTGCGATAGTTCAGCAGCGTGTGCACGCGCACGCCGTCGAACAGCGCCGTTGCGACCCACCGCTCGTTGAAGAGTACGTTGAGGCCGCCGATCGGTCGCACCCGGTCGTCATAGGTGCCGAAGGCGGCGCCTGCGTAGACCTCCAGCGGAAGCCTGGTCCACTCGCGAAGACTCTTGCTGAGCGTCCCGTAGAAGGACTGGCCGTGCGGCGTGCCGATGCGATCGGAGCTGGTGCCGAAGATCACGCCCGGCCTTCGCGCGGTCTCCATCAGCGCGATGACGTTGGCAAGCGGGCTCACCTTGGTCGCCAGAGGGTTGTACTCGATGCCGAGCATCAGGCGCGGATGCAGGCGGTAGGTCAGAGTGTTGCGCCAGCGTGCGCGCGAGATCTGGTTGGGGATGACGCGCATCCCGAACGTCCACTTGCCACCAGCCTGCTCTGCCCCGCTCACGGCGCGGCCCTCGCCCGGTCAAACGGGTCAACTGGGGACCGAGGAAACCTCCGCCGACTTCGCGTGCGCATCTTCGCGCCGGGCATCCTCTTGACCGGATGCACCGGCGTCGGCGGCGGCGAGCATCGCATCGATCTGCGCCTGAAGGTCGGCCTGCTTGACGACGCCGCTGAAAACCCTGGCGATCTTCCCGTCCCTGCCGATGATCACCGTCCCCGGCAGCGCGCCGGTCAGGCCGAAGCGGCGCATGTCCTGGCTGCTGACGGCCAGCCACACCGGGAAGTTGATCTTCATCTCTCGTACGAAATCGAGGACCTTGGCTCTGTCGTCGGCCGTATCGGCGGCGGCGCCGATCACCTGGACGCCGAGGGCCGCGTTCTGGTTCTGGATCGCCGTCAGGTCGGGCATCTCGACGCGGCACGGCGCGCAATAGGTGGCCCAGAAGTTGAGCACGACGATGCGGCCGGCGAATGCGCCGAGGCTTTGCTGGGCGCCGGAGAGGTCGGACAGGTTGAGCTCGGCCATGCGACCCACGGCCGCGCTGCGATCGCGCGCCGCCAGGCTGGGACGCACGACCTCGACCTCGTCGACGCGGATCTTCCCGTTGCCCGCCGCCGTGCCGGTGACGCGAACGCGGTCGCCGACGAGCTCGAGCCAGTCCTTGCCGGGCAGGCGATATTCGCCGAGCTCGAGATGGTAGAGCACGAATTTTCCGTCCTCCTCCACCGCAAGAGCGGTCGGGTCTCCGCCGGCGATGCAGGCGGCGGCCTTGGCCACGTCATCGGCTGTCCCGTATTCGACGCGCTTGCGGTCGGCTTCGGTCCAGCAGTCCTCGCAGCAGACCACCTGGCCTTCGAAAGTTGCGGCATTGGCTGCGGCCGCAGCGGCAAGGGATGCCGCCAGCAGCATCGAGGCGGCGAGTCGTCGGACCGGGGAAGTCGCTGTCGTCATCCCCGCATGCTGCCAGCGACAGCCCCGATGGCAACATGTCCGCGCGCAATCGCGCTCGCCGGCGTGGCCGCAAAGTCCGAGACGACGAAGGCGTGCCCCCTGGCCGTGTCGTCGTGGCGGGCCGCGGCGGATCGTGACGTCCGCACGTTTGTGCGGCGCGGTGGGCTCTGCCAATGCGGCAGTGCGCATGCCTGCCGGGAAGCGGCGCGCGCAGGAGAAACCATGCCCGCCAGCAGCATCCTCGAGACCATCGGCAACACGCCACACATCCGCATCAACCGCCTCTTCGGCAGCTCGCACAACGTCTTCGTCAAGAGCGAGCGCAGCAACCCCGGGGGCTCGATCAAGGACCGCATCGCGCTGTCGATGGTCGAGGCCGCCGAGGCCGCCGGCCACCTTCGCGCAGGTTCCACCATCATCGAGCCGACTTCGGGCAACACCGGGATCGGACTGGCGATGGTGGCGGCGGTCAAGGGCTACAAGCTGATCCTGGTCATGCCCGACAGCATGAGCATCGAGCGCCGCCGTCTGATGCTGGCTTATGGTGCGACCTTCGAGCTGACGCCGCGCGAGAAGGGAATGACGGGCTGCATCGCCAGGGCGGTCGAGCTGCTCGAGAAGACGCCGGGCTCGTGGATGCCGCAGCAGTTCGAGAACGAGGCCAATCCCGAAGTGCACGCGCGGACGACGGCGCAGGAGATCATCGCCGACTTTCCCGGCGGCATCGATGCGCTCATCACCGGCGTGGGCACGGGCGGGCACATCACCGGCTGCGCGCAGGTGCTCAAGAAGAAATGGCCGCGGCTGAGAGTCTTCGCGGTCGAGCCGTCGCTGTCGGCGGTCATCAGCGGAGGCGATCCCGGTCCGCATCCGATCCAGGGCATCGGCGCGGGCTTCATTCCCGCCAACCTCGACACTTCCCTGCTGGACGGCGTCATCCAGGTCGACGCCGAGGATGCCAAGGAGATGGCACGGCGTGCTGCCCGCGAGGAGGGAATGCTGGTCGGCATCTCCTCGGGGGCCGCGCTGGCCGCGATCGCGCAGAAGCTGCCCGACCTGCCCGCCGGCTCGACCATCCTCGGCTTCAACTACGACACCGGCGAGCGCTACCTGACCACGGAAGGATTCCTGCCGGCCGAATGACGTTCAAGGGGCCAGTCCCCCTGAGCCGCTCGAGAGGACTGCCCCCTTCAACGTCGCGTCATTGGGTCAGGCGCCGGTACTTGATGCGGTGCGGGCGGTCGGCGTCGGCGCCGATGCGCCTCCTGCGGTCGTCCTCATAGTCCTGGTAGTTGCCTTCGAACCACACCACCTGCGAGTCGCCTTCGAAGGCGAGGATGTGCGTGGCGATGCGGTCCAGGAACCAGCGGTCGTGGCTGATCACCACCGCGCAGCCCGCGAACTCGAGCAGCGCCTCTTCGAGCGCGCGCAGCGTGTCGACGTCGAGGTCGTTGGTCGGCTCGTCGAGCAGCAGCACGTTGCCGCCGGACTTGAGCAGCTTGGCGAGATGCAGGCGGTTGCGCTCGCCGCCCGACAGCGACTTCACCTTCTTTTGCTGGTCGTTGCCCTTGAAGTTGAACGAAGCCACGTACGCGCGCGAGTTCACTTGGCGCTTGCCGACCATGACGAACTCGTTGGGCCCGTCGCTGATCTCTTCCCATACGCTGCGCTCGCCGTTGAGCGCATCGCGGGACTGATCGACATACGAGAGCGCAACCGTATCGCCGACCGTCAGCGTTCCGCCGTCGGGCGTCTCCTGCCCGACGATCATGCGAAACACCGTCGTCTTGCCCGCACCGTTGGGACCGATCACGCCGACGATGCCGCCGCGCGGAAGCGAGAAGTTGAGGTTGTCGAACAGGATGCGGTCGCCGTAACCCTTGCAGACTCCAGCGGCGTCGATGACGACGTCGCCCAGGCGCGGGCCGGGCGGAATGACGATGCGCCCGCTCTCGGGCGCGGCTGCCGCCTTCTCGTTCTCGCTCAGCAGCGACTCGTACTGGCTGATTCGGGCCTTGCCCTTGGCGTGACGCGCGCGCGGCGCCATCTGGATCCATTCGAGCTCGCGCTCGAGGGTCTTGCGGCGTGCCGAGGCCTCCTTCTCTTCCTGCTGCAGGCGCTTGTTCTTCTGCTCGAGCCAGGAGGAGTAGTTGCCCTCCCACGGAATGCCTTCGCCGCGGTCGAGTTCCAGAATCCAGCCCGCGACGTTGTCGAGAAAATAGCGGTCGTGCGTGACGGCAACGACCGTCCCCTTGTACTCGCGAAGATGACGTTCCAGCCATGCCACCGACTCGGCATCGAGGTGATTGGTCGGCTCGTCCAGCAGCAGGATGTCGGGCGCGCGCAGCAGGATCTGGCACAGCGCCACTCGCCTCTTCTCGCCGCCGGAAAGATTGGCCACGTTGGCGTCGGGCGGCGGCAGTCGCAGCGCGTCCATCGCGATCTCGAGCTGGCGGTCCAACTCCCACGCATCCACGGCCTCGATCTGGTCCTGCAGACGGCCCTGCTCGGCCAGGAGCTTGTCGAGCTCGGCGTCCTCCATCGGCTCGGCCATCCTGGCCGAGATGTCATCGAAGCGTTGCAGGAGGGCGCGCGTGCCGGCCACGGCTTCCTCGACGTGCTCGAGCACGGTGCGGTTCGGATCCAGTTCCGGCTCCTGCGCAAGCAGCCCGATGGTGGTGCCCTCGGCTGCGAACGCCTCGCCGGCGATGTCCTTGTCGATTCCCGCCATGATCCGGAGCAGCGTGCTCTTGCCGGCTCCGTTCAGTCCGAGGACGCCGATCTTTGCGCCTGCCCAGAACGACAGCCAGATTCCCTTGAGGATCTCGCGTCCCTGCGGCGTGACCTTCCGGACGCCTTTCATGGTGTAGATGATCTGTGGCATGGCGGGGCTGTTAGCCCGCGCGGACCGCAACGTCCACGATCTTGCACGCCCCCATTGCGGGTACGCCCACGAGCGTTTAAGGGGACAGTCCCCTTAAGCCGCTTAAGGGGACTGTCCCCTTAAACGCAGCGCGCACTGGAACGAGCGTTCGGACTAGGTGTAGAAGAGGCTCGCTTTTCGCGGACAAGGGGTAGCGGCACGATGGCAATGGAAACCGTTCGGATACTGCTGGTCGACGACGATCCGGACTATCCGGTTCTGCTTCGCGACTACCTCTCCGACGTCGTCGATCGCAAGTACGATATCGACTGGGCAGCCAGCTATCGCACGGCCTGCGAGCACATCCGCAAGAACACCTACGACGCCTACCTGGTCGATTATCGGCTCGGCGAGCACACCGGCCTCGATCTTCTCCGCAACGAGCTCGAGCGCGGCCGGCTCGGGCCCGTCATCGTCCTGACCGGCCAGGCGACACGCGAGCTCGACCTGGAGGCGATGCAGGCGGGAGCCGCGGACTTCCTGATCAAAGGCGCATTTCGCGCACCCGATCTCGAGCGATGCATTCGATACGCCATCGTTCGTCACAACGAGAAGACGGCGCCGGCCAAGACCGCCATCGGTGCAGGCACGGCGCGGCGCATGCTGAGCTTCCTCGGCGCCAAGGGCGGCGTGGGCACGACCACGGTGGCAATGAACGTCGCTGCGTCGCTGGCGCGCACCGGCAGGCCCACTCTTGCCGTCGATCTGCGGCCCGGCTTCGGCACGCTCGCCAATCACCTCAAGGCCGGCGTTCGTCAGGATCTCGGAGATTTGCTGCGCCATGCTCCCGAGGAGATCAACGAGAACGTCATGCGCCGCAGCGTGACCAGCCATGCCGGAGGGCTCGAGGTGCTGGCGGCGCCGCAGCGCGCGCACAAGTATCGCCCGATCACGCCGGAGTCGGCGCGGGCGATCGTCGACACCGCCTACCAGATGAGCGCTTTCTCGGTCGTGGACCTGCCCAGCGACGGCTCGCTCTCCAACCGCGAAGCCATGTGGCGCTCGGCGTTCGTCGGCCTGATAGTCGAGCGCGAGCCGGGAGCCATGGCCTGCGCCGAGCGCATGCTCGAGCTGCTCGGAAGCTGGGGCATCCGCAAGGCGGTCGGCCTGGTCATCGTCGATCGCGGCAGCGGCTATGGCCTGCCGGTCTCCAGCGTGGCGCAGCGCCTGGAGCGCGACGTCTTCGGCATCATCCCGCCTGCTCGCGAAGTGCTCGAGGAAGCGGCGCAGCGTCCGAGCCCGCTGGTGACGGCCAACCCCAACCACGAAGCCGCGCGGGCCATGGCCGCGCTCGCCGATCGTCTGGCCGCCGACGTTCTGCGACCCATCGCCGTCTGAGCAAAGGCTGACTGCTCGCGCATGAGCCTGCGGTCGCGACTGCGAGGTGTTGCAGCCTGCGTCGGTGCCGGCTTCGCCATCGCGCTGTTCCTGACCGAGCCGCTGTGGCTGCAGGGTCGTTTCTACCCGACCACGCCGGTCGCATCCTGGCTGCCGGCCATCGGCGAGCCGGTCGATCACTGGATCTACTACGCAATGCTCGCGGCCTCGGCGGCGCTGGCCCTGCTGCCGTGGCGGCGCGTGCTGGCCACCATCGCGGCCGTTCTCTATTTCGGCTGGAGCCTGTGGGACCAGCACCGCTGGATTCCCTTCTTCAACGAGATCGGCGCCCTGCTGCTGGTGCTGGCCATCCATCCCGGCCGCGACGAGAAGAACGCCCGCGAGGCGCTGGACGATGCCGGCATCGTCATTGCGTTCATCTACGTGTGGAGCGGGCTGCAAAAGCTCAACTACTGGTTCTACGTCAAGATCTTCCCGTGGATGGTCGGGGCCTTCACGCCGCATCTTCCGGAGCCGGTGGCGCAGTGGCTGCTCGGCACCTCGGTACTGGTGCCGTTCCTGGAGACCTCGCTCGGCGTCGCACTGCTGACGACCCGATGGCGGCGCCACGGCATGTGGGCGGCCATCGGGATGCATGCCTTCATCCTGCTGTGCGTGGGCCCCTTGGGGCTGGGCGGCAACGTCCAGGTGTGGTTCTGGAACATCGCCAGCGCAGCCCTGGTATGGCTGATCTTCGACGGCAGCCGCTCGACGATGCAGGACATGCTGAGCCTGCGCGCGCGCCCGCTGCGAGCGGCGCTGGCGGTGTTCTTCGGCGTGCTGCCGATCCTCAATTTCGTGGTGTTGCCCGGCATCGGGCGCTGGGACGATTTCCAAGCCGCGACGCTGTATTCCGGCAACGAATGTCAGGGGAAGATCTACATGACGCTGCCGGTCGCGCAGCGCCTTCCCGAGCAGATGCACGACCTGGTCGGACGCGACGGCGGCGGCAGGCTGGTCCTGGACGTGAAGGACTGGGCCTACTACGAGATGAACGTGCCCGACTACCACGCGCTGCGCATCCACGAGAACGCCGCGCGCCGCCTCTGCGACTTCCTCGGCGACCCCGAAGGTCTGGTGCTCGAGGCCGGCAGCAAATCGGACCCGCCGACCGGCAAGCGAACGATCATCGAGCGCCGCTGCCGCGACCTGTAACGGGGACGGTCCCCTGTCGCCCCGTCTGCGGGCGGGCGGCAAAACTTGTTTCCGGGGACTGCGGGCGTATTGTCCGGCTCTGACTCTGCCTGACCCTGCGCCTTCCGCGGCCGGGCATGGCTCCGGAAAACATCCCCAACCAGGAGACACGAATGTTTCAGCGAACCCTCGCCCCGCTCGCTCTGGCGCTGCTGCTGCCCATGGCGGCGCTGGCCGCCGACGAGATCGTCGCCACCATTGGCGACCAGAACATCACTCGCGCCGAGCTCGAAAAGAGCCTCAAGGCCGAGCTCATGAAGAACGACCAGGAGCGCTACGAGATCCTCGAGCAGGGTCTCGACAACATGGTCTCCGACAAGCTGCTGGAGATCGAGGCCAAGACCCGCGGCACCACCGTCGAGGCTCTCAAGCAGGAGCTGATGGCGGCCGAGGTCGCCGAGCCGACCGCGGAGCAGATCCAGGCGCTCTACGATCAGGCCAAGGAGCAGCTCGGCGGTCAGACTCTGGACCAGGTCAAGCCGCGCATCATCGAGTATCTGAAGGGCCAGGAGCGCGCCAAGAAAGCTCAAGCGCTACTTGCCGAGTTGCGCACCAAGCACACGACCACCATCAAGCTGGCCCCGCCCACGGTCGAAGTCAGCGACGCCGGCCGCGAGGCCAAGGGCCCGGCCGACGCCAAGGTCACCATCATCGCGTTCTCGGACTATGAGTGCCCGTTCTGCAAGCGTGCCGACGAGACCGTCCATCAGGTCCTCAAGGAGTACGAGGGCAAGATCCGCTACATCCACCGCGACTACCCGCTGCCGTTCCACAAGAACGCGCGCAAGGCGGCGATGGCCGCGCGCTGCGCCGGAGACCAGGGCAAATTCTGGGAGTTCAACGAAGCGCTGTTCAAGGCCACCGACATCTCCGAGCCCAAGCTCTCGGAGTTCGCGGCGACCCTGACCCTGGACAAGGCCAAGTTCGACGAGTGCCTGGCCTCGGACAAGTACAAGACGATGATCGACGAGGACGTCGAGGCCGGCGGTGAAGTCGGCGTCTCGGGAACGCCCGCATTCTTCATCAATGGCCGCATGCTCTCGGGTGCGCAGCCCTTCGAACGCTTCAAAGCGCTGATCGACGCCGAGCTGGCCAAGTCCTGACCCGCACGCGGCGCCGGTCCCGAGCTGCCTGCCCGGGACCGGCGCCGCACTTCCGCCTGGCATGTACATGTAACGGATCGCCGTCCTCGAGCGTTACACTGGCGCCATGGCTGTGCCCGCCCCGGATTGCGCACCCAACCCGGCATCCAACACCGTCGCCGCCGACCTCACCCTGGCCTTTACCCGCGAGCGCTCGCGCCTGTGGGGCCTTGCCTATCGGATGACGGGCTGCGCCGCCGACGCCGACGACATCGTCCAGGACACCTTCGCCAAGGCCCTCGCAAGCGGCCTGTCGCTGCCGGTCGTGCAGTGGCAAGGGTGGCTGACACAGGTGACCGCGCACGCCGCCATCGATGTGCTGCGGCGCCGCCGCCGGCGCGGATACAGCGGCTCGTGGCTGCCCTCACCCATCGAGACCGCCGACGCAGAAAACACTGATCCGGCACAGCGTTACTCGCAGCTCGAGAGCATTTCCTTTGCATTCCTGATGGCGCTCGAAGCGCTCTCGCCGCGCCAGCGCGCGGTGCTGCTCCTGCGCGAGGTCTTCGACCATTCGGCCGCCAGCGCGGGCGACCTGCTCGGCATGAGCGAAGGCAACGTGCGGGTCACGCACATGCGAGCTCGCCGGATCCTGGACGCCGCGCAGCAGCAGCCGGCTGCGGCCGCGACCACTGCCGAAATGCAGCGGGCACTGGCCGAGCTATTGCGCGGCCTGATGACGCAGGACACCGCCGCCGTCGAGGCCCTGCTGGCACGCGATGCTCGCGCCGTCACCGACGCCGGCGGCGAGTTCAACGCGCTGGCCCGGCCGATGCTCGGTGCTGCTCGCGTTGCCCGCCTTCTGCTGCGCGTCTCGGCGCGGCGCAGCCCCGGCTCGCACTTCGTGCCCTGCACCCTCAACGGAGAGCCGGCCCTTGCCATCGTCTACGGCAAGGCCGAGCGGCGGCAGGCCCCGCGCGCCGTGATGCGCTGCCAACTCGACGCCAGCGGCAGGATTCGCGAGCTGCATGTGGTTCTGGCTACACGAAAGTTGAGCCATGTCGCGTTCGAACGCTGACCGAAAACAGCGTTCACTCGATTTCCGAGATCGCCCCACTTAAGCCTCCGTTTTCTCAGCGTTTGTACGAAACGCTCGTCACCGCGCCGGCTGTGCCTCGATGTGGGAAAAAGTTTTCCGCCCCCATTGCTGCTGACACCTAAGTAACTTTACGCTCTGTCAGTACATTCCGTGGGAGGGATTACCATGACCATCGCCAATGCGCTCTCGACGCTCGGGCTCGCCTCCGCTTTGATGCTGCTCGTCGGCCTTGCCCACGCGCAGACCGCACCTGCCGATCCCACTGCCACCGCCCGCCAGGCCGCCCCCGTCATCCTTACGGGGCTCGACATCCCGGACTGGTCGCGCCTGGCCGCCGCCGTCGTCTGTCAGCCCTATCCGTCGGGCGCGCTGACCGGCGAGCGCACCGCACACAACGGAACCACCTTCGTGCCGCCAGACGTTCGCGCCGGGGTGGACCCGAGCCAGATCGTCGCCTTTGCCTGGCGCGGAGCCGGCTTCGTCGAGATCCCGGTCCAGGTCGATCAGGTGATGCCCTACTGCCTGGCCAACCCGAACTCGGACTTCGGCATCTACTCGGGCACCGACAAGGAGTTCTCGTACGCCTGGGACGTGGAGAGCTGGAAGAAGACGTCGGGCGAGTGCGTCGCCGAGTACGCCGAAGGCGACGGCGCGACGCCCGATCCCGCCCCCACGCTCGACGACGACGACGAGATCGTCTTCATGGCATCGGATGCCGGCCCCGTCGCGCCTGCCGGTGCGCCCACGCCCGCCGGCGTGACGGCGATGCACGCGGTGGCCGTCGTCGATCCGCTGGCTCCATCGACCCCGTCCTACGTCTACCTGGGCCTTCGCGAAGGCGGCTCGGCCTTCGACGAATCCAACGGCTACGTGTCCTACGCGCGCGATGCCGACGCCGACCAATGGATCGACCGGAGCTTCTACGCGGACGACGATCCCGAGAAGCTCGGCAGCAGCAACACGGGCTATGGCCCCAACCTGTCCGGCACGGTCTGTGACGCGGAGGGCAACCCGCGCAACTCGAACGACCGCTTCCCGCGCGACGGCGTGACCGTCTCGACCAGCGGCTACCAGTGGCGCGCCACGGGACGCTGGATGGTTCGCGAGATCCATGTGGCCAAGCCCGACGGCTCCTCCTACGGCCCCGACCTGATCGATCGCTGGAAGGGCCGCGCGTTCCAGCAGTCGCCCGACTCGACCATCTCCGTCGTCGGCTTCGAGGACGAGCAGGTGAACTGGGAAGCGAACTCGGCCCTCCTCGGCGAGCTGACCGGTCCGGTCCGCGCCGTTCGTGAGACGTGGGGCGCGGACTCGGGCACCAACGTCACCAAGGTCGAGGCGTTCTATCGAGACGTCATCACCTACCGCTATCACGTGCGCGTGCATCCGATTCCGCCCGACGGCCTCTACACGTCGTGGGACTACAACGCCGGCGTGGCATCGACCTACTACAACACGCTCAAGCCCGAAGGCGTGGCCATCGACGGCGTCAACGACGACGTCGGCAACGTCGACGCCGTCGGCGGACAGCCGGCGTTCTTCGATCTGAACGATCCGACGTTCAACATCCCCTCGGCGCTCCTGAACTGGGAGCAGGTCTCGGGCGCAGGCGATGCGGGCTCGCTCGTCTACATCATCGAGCTCAAGGGAGCGACGTCGCTGCTGAACTCGGCCGTGGTGCCCTACTACCGCGACGATGCGTGCCTGGACGACGGCACCGGCGACGATCCCGTACAGCGTCCGTGGCCGGGCGAGTCCAGCAGCGATCAGCGCGTGCGCGACGCGTACATGGCCATGGCGGGCGTAGCCACCTACGAGGAAGTGCAGTGCATCCAGCGCCAGGGCGCCTGGGGCGCGCACGGCATCCACTATTTCGTCGACGGCGATACCGACAACGCGTTCACGCCCGAGACGGTCACCGAGATCGATGCGATGCAGTGGCAGTTCCTGGTGCCGACCTCCGCGCCGACCAACGTCGGCGACGCGTACGCGAACAACGTTCGCGTACCGCTCCAGACCGCGGTCGTACCGATGGCCGAGGCCCCGGTGGGCACGCCGCCGACCGCCGCCAACGCCGAGGCGACTACCGAGCGCGATCATGCCGTGGATGTAACGCTCAGCGCAGCCGACGCCGACACCTGCGAGCTCGAGTTCCGCATCGTCGACGCGCCCGACCACGGATCGCTCGGCGACATCGTTGCGGCCGCGTGCGCCGCCGGCTCGCCCCACAGCGACAGCGCCAGCGTGACCTACACGCCGACCCCAGGCTTCATTGGCAGCGACACGTTCACGTACGTCGCCAACGACGGCACCTCCGATTCGTCGCCGGCCACCGTCACCATCGCAGTCACTCCTCCTCCGCCGCCGTGCTCGACCGGCCCGCAGGACGCGTGCCGTCAGCCGGTCAGGAGCGGCAGGGCCAAGGTGACCTTGCGCAATGGCACCGGCGGCAAGGACGCTCTGCTGTCGTGGCGCTGGACCAACGGCGAGGCGACCTCCCTCGACGACTTCGGCGATCCCGGCACGCAGACGGCGTACGAGCTGTGCGTGTTCGATGGCGACGGCGAAGCGGTCGCGGCGTTCGTGACCGAGGAAGCACAGGACTGCGACGGCAAGCCATGCTGGCGCGCAGTCTCGAGCGGATGGTCATTCAACCAGCGCGCGGACGACGGCGGCTCTGCCAAGCTGACCCTGCGGGCCGGCAGCGAGGGCAAGGCCAAGATCAGCGCAACCATCAAGGGCTCGCTGGTGCAGGCCGGCAATCTGCCTGCCGAGCAGCCGGTCTCGGTTCAGCTTCGTGCCGGCAATGGCGAGTGCTGGGAAGCGCTCTACAGCGCGCCGGCCAGAACGAGCACGGATTCGGAGTTCACCGACAACGCCGACTGAGAATCGTCATGCCTGCGGCGGCCGCATGCCGGCCGCCGCAGGCGCGCGAATGGCGTGACGCGCGCACCGCCAAGCATCGTCTCCTGCGGCCGTGCCGCCGTGATGAGCCGTCATCGTCGCAGCCTTCGGCAAAGCCGATCCGGTCTTGGCCTGCCCGAACCTCTCCCCTGCCACGCGGGCCGTGATCCGACGCCGCCACCGACGCATATGGCCGACGTGTGCGCGCTGGCCGCGGCACGCGGTGCAACAGCGGGCACTACGACGTAGGTAAGCAACCGTGTGCTTCGCCCTCGCTTGATCACACAAAGCGGAACGCTGCGAGCTCAGGATGCAGCGACGCTGTGCAGCTGCAGTAAAAGCACCCCCATCCTCCGTCGCAGCGCGACCACGGCATTACCCTCTCGCTACATGCGATGCTTCCGGTTGCTCGCCCTCCATCGGCACGATGTCGATGCCTGGGGCGGATTCGGCGACGCTGCAGTCGCACCCGCATTGCTGAAATTCTCTCACCGCCGATCCTCGTAAGGTGTCGCGCACATTACGCGGCGCGCATTCGAGACCCATCGCGCAGGAGTAGACGCCATGCCTTCGATCACCCTTTCGCGCAACAACGCCCTCGCTTCGATCCCGCGGCTATCGCTCCTGGTCGCCGGCAGTCTCCTCCTCGCCTGCGGCCCTGCCGCCGCCACCTGCGTCGAGGACGTCTTTGGCGAGCCGATGGAGTGCCAGTCCGAGGCCGTCCGCGTCATCGACGTGGTGGCGGAGGAAGTGGCCGACGACGGCTGCACCGGGCCTCACGACACTGTGACGCTGCACGGCCGCCTGAAGGTGCGCGTCAACGTCGATGGCGACGACGACGATCCGCGCGACGACGAGAACGAGATTCTCTACGACCTCGGCTTCTTCATCGGCAATGACGGCGAGCAGGCACTGGACGGCTCGTGCAAAGTGCTGACGCTGGGCACGCAGCCGCAGCCCTACCTCGACGCCGACAACGACAACTGCGGAGACACCGCCGGCGAGCGCACCGTGCTCGTGCCGTTCCGCAACCTGACGCTGAAGTGCGTCGACGACAACGACAACGGACGCGCCGAGCTCGCCGCCTGCGCCACCTGGACCGACGTGGCCAGCGCCTCGTGCTCAGGCCCGCACAACGCCCGCCCCGGAGACGAAACGAGCTGCGGCTGTACGCGTCGGCCGATCGATCTGGACATTCCGGCAACCGGCGGAAACGACGTGGGCCGCTGCGGCGGCCACGACGACTGTCCCGACGACGGCGTCGAGTGCACGATCGAGGTCTGCAATCCCGAAGACACCCGCGCGAACGATTTCGGCTGCTTCAGCCTGCCGCGCCATTCGCGCTGCGACGACGACCGGCATTGCAACGGGGAAGAAACCTGCGACGCCAAGCTGGATTGCCGGCCCGGCACGCCGCCGGACTGCAACGACGACGTTGCCTGCACCATCGACTCCTGCAACGAGCAGTCGGACTCCTGCACGCACACCGCCGACCATTCTTCCTGCAGTGACGGCCGCTTCTGCAACGGTACCGAGACCTGCACCTCGCTCGGCTGCAAGCCGGCCAGACAGCGTGCCTGCGCCGCCAACGAGGACGAGTGCACCGCCAGCAGCTGCAACGAGGCGACCGACACATGCACGATCATCCCGCACCACAACGAGTGCGACGATGCCAACCCTTGCACGACCGACACCTGCGACATCCACGATGGCTGCCGTCACGTGAACACCTGCAACGGCGACACCGACGCGCTCTGCCGCGCTGCCGGATTCTGGGGCACGCGCGCCGGGTCCGAGGGCGGTGGCGAGAACAGCGTCCAGGAAATCATCGACCAGGCCGGCGAGCTTCGAGTTTGCGGCCTGCGCGTGGATGCGTCGGTCGACGAGCAATCGCCGTGGGTCGAGGACCTGGGACTGGATTCCGCATTGGAAGGCCTGTGCGTCAAGACGGACGGTCAACGTGTGCGCAGCCTCTACCGCCAGCTTCTGACCACGGCCCTGAATTGCGCCGTCAGCGACCAGGACGAATCCTGTGACGACATCATCGCATCCAGCGTCGGCGTCTCCTTCGAGGACTGCAGCGAGCTGTGCTCGGTAATGAGGGAGTCCTCGGTCGACGGCGGCCAGCTCGCCATTGCCACCGAATGCATCGAACAGCTGGACTGCTTCAACAAGGGCGGCTCGATCGTCGCCGGCAGATGCGCGCGCGGAACGTGCTCGGCCGACTCCGACACCTTCTGCGGCTACGACTACCCGGCCTGTCCCGATATCGACGGCGACGATCAGCGCTGCGAGCGCTTCGACGGCAACTGCGCCGACGCCGATCTCTGCGATTCGGATCTGGACCTGTGCTCCGGAAACAACCGGCCTTCCAGCACGCAGGCTTGCCGCGAGGCGCGCAACAACGAATGCACGGTGGAATCCTGCGACTGAGCGGCCGGCATCAAAGCGCTCACGTGGATTTCTGCGGTCGCCGGGCCTCCTGCGCTTCGCCTGTCTGCCGTGGCGGATCACCACGCCGAGACGACGCTCTGCAGGCTGTCCACCGCACGTCAGGTGCGAGTGTCGCGACATACGCAGCCGCCTACAGAGCCATCGGCAACGGCAAGAGCCCTCCATAGCCACATCGGACTGACCGGCCCAAGGCTGGACACGCCAAGGGCTCATCCGTCTCGAGAAGCCGTCGGAGGCGCCACGACCGCGGACACCGGCGTGTGACCTTCGCCACTTCGAATGCGCGGCGGTGGTGTTGCCGCGATTGTTCGCGTAGCACCTCCGACGAACATGACCTCACGGCTTGCTGCGCTCGGCTCCTCCCTGGCCGACTATCGGAACTACCTGTCGCAAGACGATTCCGACGAGACCGCCAGGCGGCTGCTGGCCCGTGAGTTGAGCAGTGGCCGGGTCGTCGCGTACGTCGGCTCGGGAATCTCTCGCTGCTACGGACTTCCCTCGTGGGAGGACCTCGTCGCAACCGTCGTCACGTTGACGGATCCTGCGATGGAACGGCAGCCGAACGAACGGCTCACGTCCAAGTTCTTGTCCGCCCTACGGCTGAGCAAACCTGAGGCATTCCTGATCGAGCTCCAGATGGCTCGCAGCCGTGTCGTTCGCCTACCGGAGAAAGAACAAAAACTCGTAAAGTCCCAGATCGATGCCTATATGAACGCAACGTTCGCCGAGCGAACGCTGCCACCCTTGGATCCCGACCCAATCGAGTTGCTCTATCGATTGGGAATCAGGCGGTTCATCACTACGAACTTCGACAACGTGCTCGAAGAGCGTCTCGAACACATCGCCAAGACGAAGCCCACTTGCATCGACGTCGAACATCCCCAGATCGACAAGGTTGCGGCGCAAGTCGTCCAGTTCGCACTGGGTACCCCTGGCTACCGTTTCGCCGTTCTACACCGTCACGGCCGAGTCACGACCAAACGCGCCGATGCCTCGCTCGTCTTGTCCGAGGACGACTACCAGCGATTGTACGTCGCGCGCAGTGCTCGAGCCGAGGGCTATCGCGCTGCTGAGGAACTGCTTTTCGCGGCGAACCCGCTGCTGTTCATCGGTACGTCGTTGGACGAGGTTGACGTGTTCGCTCCTCTGCGCCGGTTGCTTGCGGAGAAGGAGCGACACACACGCGAGCTCCCATGGTTCGCAGCATTTAGCGAGCCAGACCCCGAGGGCCTGCCGAACACGGCAGCGGACGTGCGGAGGTTCTTCAGCTGGTCACGATACCTTCGCTACGGGGTGAAATCCGTTTTTCATCCAACGTCGAAAGTTGATTGGCATCAGGGGTATTGTGACCTGCTCCGTGGGATGCAGACGGAAGTGGATCGATGGTGGAAGGAATGGCAGGCGAAACCCCGTCTGCGGTCCTGGCAACCCCACGGACCCGCCGATCAAGTCATCCTCCATGAGGACATGAGCGGCACGGACGCATGCAGTCCTCGTTCTAACGGGGCGATCTTCGCCAACTCGGCCAGCAAGGAGGCCGTTGCGAGCTTCCTCGCGGAAGTCCGACTCGCGGATCCGCCGGCGGCCGGCAGTGGCAGACCGAATCCCTATGTCCGGGTATTCGTCGGCGGCACAGGCACCGGCAAAGGTTCTCTCGGCGTGCAGATCGCGCGTTGCGAGGTTCGAGGAAGCAGCGACTTCCAACCGCGGTTCCACGCCACGATGCGTTTCCGCAACGAGTACCTGTGTGTGATCGAAGCAATCTCCACGACCCTCCTCGGAGGAGAATACGAGAATGAGCTGCCGATGACGCGCCTTCGCCGTGCGCTACGCGTCGACCCGTTCGGTGACGTCGTTCCGAGGCCGAATCGGCCGCCTCTCGTGGTGATCGGCGGGATTGAGTTGCTGTTGCGCCGCGCCGCCACGGCTACGCGGCTGCGCCTCGGCGAGGAGGGTCTTCTCAATTCCGTCGTCGACGAGCCGCCCCCAACTGCCACGGGTGACCCCGCGTCAGCCGAGATCCGCGAATTCTTTTCCGTGCTACTCGCTAGTCGCGTTCCCGTGATCCTGCTCGGAACCCAGTGGTCCCATCACTTCCGAGCGAAAGTAATCGCGCTCGAGCGTCCGGAAATCTCCGATGTGCTCGAAGCCTTTCGCGGACACGGCGTCGCGGATGAGCAGCTGATACGCGAGCTTTACGCTGTCCTGAACGGCAATGCATATGCGCTTCATGTTCTTCTGAACGCGTTCCCCGAGGGATACACCGCAGACGATGCCTTGACGTGGCTTCAACGCACGCTGGCAGAGGTCACCAAAGCTGACCGCTCCCGCCGTCCCGGACTGGCCATTCGCCTCGCCATCGATCAAGCGGCCGCCGTTTCAACTTCGGCAATGCTGCTTCGCGTCCTGACGCAGGTCGCGCTTGTGACGACTCCGACCAGTCTTGCTGCCATTGCGGTCGCCTTGGCGATGCCAGAGTACGAGGTGGCGGAATGCTGTTCCTGCCTCGTCCAGCGTGGCCTGCTGCTGCCCATCGACGCGGCAGAGCCCATTGAGGGGAAGGCGTCGTCACCGTGGCTCGGCACCAGCCAGCGTCGATACACAGCCCATTCGCTTATGCGGCGGGTTCGCTTCGACGAGTTGGACATCCGACCGGTCCCCGTTCGTGAACCGCAGGAGTTCATCCTGGCACCATATGCCGAAGAAGCCGGTATCGTCTATCGCACGAGTCAAAGTGCGCATGAAACCGTCGGGTCGGCTGTCAAGAATCTTCTCGCGGCCGCCGAGGAAAGACGAGGCTCGCTTGACGACGTTCGCGGATTCCTTCGAAGCGCCTTTGGAATGGTTCGCTCGGTCTGGAATGCAGCAGCACTGTCCGAGCTCTACTACCTGCACGCCGGCGCACAAACCGTAAGTTACACGGAGTACCACCGTCGTCTGCTGCAGATCGCCAACCTCGCGGTGGATGTCGACGCCAAACTGGCATGGCGGCTCTACACGGGACCGGGGGGAACCATCCACACCGGCAGAATCTTCTACGCTGACGAGTTGGCGTGGCTGTATTCCGAAATCGCCCAGGTTTCTCACCTCCAGGGGCATCTCAGGGAGGCCGCGTCGTTGTGGACGCAGGCCGGGGAAGTCGGAGTCGCCGCCGACCGTGGCGTTCGCGGGCGTCGCTGGTACTCGAGCCAGCTCGGCCTCGCCATTACCAATATCGAACGCGGCCGACTGACACGCGCGCTCGACGTTCTGACCGAAGGTGCACGTGCTGCGGAAAGGGACGATGACCGAGCGACGGCACTGCGAATCCAGGGATTCATAGGATGGATTCACCACCTGCGGGGTGATTTCAGCATCGCGCTTCGCAACTACACTACGGCGCTACGGCAACTGCAGCCAATGCTTCTTCACCGGACGAGGAGCGTGTTGTTGCGGTTACGTGGCGGACTGTTCCACAGGCTCCAGGACATGGTGTCGGCGGAAAGGGATTTCCGTGAAAGCGAGCGTCTCGCCGAAGCCGGGGGCTACCATGACCTTGCGAACATGACCCGTGTATCGCTGGCACTGTTTGGGTGCCGCCAGGACCGACCGCCCAAATCCAAGGATATCGAGGAGGCTCTCGAATTCGCGCGGCGCATGGGCATCCCCAAGCTGGAAACAGAAGCGTATCGGGCGCTGAGCGAGGCTGCGCTGCTCGCAGGAGACTACTCGAGAGCGGACGTCCTGGTGCATCGCGCTCTCGCCATCGCGACTTCGCTCGGAATGGAGCTGCGCGAAACCGCGCTTCTCGTCCTGGCTGCCAAAGTCGCGGCCAGACGCGGCCGTACGGTCGAGGCGCGTGCGCTGCTGGAGGCCGCTATCTCGTTGGGCAGAGAGCTCGGGTACCAGCTTCAGGTGGACGACGCCGAGGAATTGCATCGTGGCCTCGCCACGGTGTGAGACGGGATTCAGGAGGTGCTCTATCATGGCGCAGAGGGCCGAAACGGAGGTCATTGCTCAACTGAAGGTAAAGCTGGAGCAGTACGACGCGTTGAGCAGGATCAAGAAAGAAGTCGAAGACGAGATGAAAGGACAGCTGTCTGATGACGAGCGAGCCAATCTGCATGACGAGCTTGCCGGCATATTGCGGCTGCAGCGCGAGTTGAGGAGGCAACGTCGCGAGCTTTTGACGAATACGGACGTACCTCGGGCGCCCGGCCCATAGGACGGCGCGGCGCGGTCACCCGAAACGAGGAGCCCCTGACCGCCGACGATTGGTGACAGGCTGGATGCTGTTCATCCTTCAGCTGCACCCGCCCGAAGCGCGCAGCGCATGGCAACGCTTCGGATGCCCTCGGTTGAGGCCCGGAACCGCTGGCGGGATCACGCTGCGACGCCAAGCTTGCAGCGCGTGCAGCACCGAGCCACCCTCTCTGCGGCGCCGTGCAATCAGAGGCACACGGCGACATGGAGGTCTTCATGAACATGCGTCGTACCGCTGCCGCGGTCTTCGTTTCCAGTTTGATGACGTCGTCGGCATTCGCCGGCAGGCCTTTCGATCATCTGCAGTGCTTCAAGATCAAGGACGACGTCGACAAGACAAAGTATACGGCCACCATCACGCCCGGGGATGCCGCCTTTGCAGAGGCCGAGGGCTGCACCATCAAGTCTCCCGCCAAGCTGCTGTGTGTGGAAGCCGTGAAGGATGACGTCGAGCCCGATCCTCCGGGCGCTCCCAGCGGCCGGCAGGCGCAACCCTACCTTTGCTACAAGACCAAGTGCCCTGCTGCGGCCGCCGATGTCACCGCTCTCGACCAGTTCGGCGTCCATGGCGTGACCGTCAAGAAGACGGGATTCGTGTGCGCTCCGGCCACGATCGACCCGACCTCGACGACCACCACGCTGCCGCCGACCACGACGACGCTGCTGGAGCCTGAATGCGTGGCCGCCTCGGATTGTCCGGGCACCGACACGGATTGCAGCGTGCGAACGTGTACGGGCGGCGAATGCGGGTTCGACTTCGCGTCGCCCGGAACAGCGACGAGCAGTCAGACCCCGGGTGATTGTCAGCAACAAGTCTGCGACGGCTCGGGTGGAACGACCATCGAGAACCACGACACGGACGTTCCGATCGACGACGGCAATCAGTGCACTTTGGAGGTGTGCAGCAGCGGCAGCCCGAGCTTCCCCAACGCGCCCGATGGCACTCCGTGCAACCAGAACGGTGGACTGAACTGCTTCAACGGACAGTGCGTCATGTGACGCGCGCTCGTGCGGCAGCGGTGCTCGTCACTCCATGACGACGCACCGCCCGCCGCCCGTCTCCACGTCAACGACGACCGGTGCGTGGATCGGAGCGTAGCGCACCGTGCAGTTGCTGGCGTTGACGAAAACCGTCTCGTCGGTCACGACCGTGCCGCGCGCTTCATGGATGTGTCCGAACACGTGGAGCCGCGGCCGGATCCTGGTCACGGCGTCTCGCAGGTCCTGGCAGCCGACGTGCTCGCCGCGGACGGTCTGGTCCATGACGCCCATGGGCGGCCCGTGCGTGACCAGCACGTCGATGCCGTCCGGAATCAAGTCCCATTTCTGCCGCAGCGGCTGCCCGCGCGGCAGATTGAACGCCCAGCTCAGGTGCTCGGGCTGCCACGGCGAGCCCCAGAAGCGAAGACCGCCGATCTCCGCGCCCGAATCCAGCAGATAGTGGCAGCTCGCGAAAGCCGTGCGCCCCAGCGATCGATCCGCCTCCAGGATCCGGTCGTGGTTGCCGGCAACCACGACCTTGTGCCGATGCGGAAGGGCAGAAAAGAACGCCGCCGATTCCTCGAGCTCATCGAGCGAGCCGCGCATGCAGAAGTCGCCGGCGTGCACCAGCACGTCGCCGTCGGGAATCTCCAGCAGTTCGTGCATCGTGTGAGTGTCGCTGAGCAGGACCAGGCGCAGGCGGGAGCTCATGGCGGCGGTCGTGACAGATTCGGGTCGCGACCGCGACCGTGGCATCGCGCCGCGGCACAGGGCGGTCCGCTACCGGTGCAGGAACGGCATTCGCCCGCTGAGAGTCGGCGAATCAGCGAAACAACACGTGATGACGGTGTGCTACGCGGCCACCCGGCGCGCCAGCAACCAGTCCAGCTCGGCGGGTTCCTTTTCCTGACGGTCGACGGCCTCGCACATCGCTGCGACTTCGGAAACGTAGGCGGCATTGACCGTTCCCACCATCGCCGAAGCGACGCGGACGATGTCGCCCGCGCGTCCTTCGTCCCACCAGCGAGCTGCCATACTCAACCACGGCTGCAGCCAGGAGGGCGGAAGGCGCCGCACCTCGGCGGCGGTGTGACAGCGGATGCCATGACCGCGCGTGGCGCGCAGGGTGTCCTGGTCCATGTCGTCGACGACGGTGCATCCGATCTGGCGCATGCGGCTGAACCGCAGGCCACCGCTGCAGCTCAGATTGCGGCGGCTGGCAGCCGGCAGCATGTGCAGCGCCCACACCAGGGCCATGGCCGAGTTCTTTCCGGCTGCGGCAACCGCCGCGGTGCGCTCGTGCAGCAGGGATGCGAGACCGGCAAGGGTTGCGCCGTCCCAGCTTCGCGATCCCTTGGCGCCCTCGTCACGCCACAGCCCCACCTCGACTGCCGCCACCACGGCCCCCGCCCCTTTGCCGAGCGGCGGCAGCATCGCGGCGGCGCGGCAGAAGGAGTCGGGGTGCGAGCCCAAAGCGACGAAGGCCGCAGGATCGCAGAAAAGAACGTCGGTCCAGACGCGGCCGCCGCCCCGCATCGTGTGCTCGGCGCCAGCGTAGCGAGCCAGCGAGATGCATACGCGTCCGGACTCGAGCGAGTACATCGCGATCGCCGCCGCCTGGGGCGCGCGGCTGCACAGCGAATCGTGGGAAGGTGAACGACGAATGATCTCGGTGCGCTCCTCCGAGCGCACGCCTGCGCTGGCCGCGACGATGCGGTAGCCCTCGCCGGTCGCCGACGGCAGGGAAGTGAAGACGGCGCGATCGCAGAGCGCCGAGACGCTGGTGGTCAGATCTTGCTGATCAGCCACTCGAACGGCTCCAGAACTCCCTGGAGCGAGGTGTGCAGAGGAACCGGCCGTACGTAATCACTACCGTCCTCGTCCTTGCCGGTCGCATAGGCCAGGGATCCGACCGCGCTGCACGCGAAATACTCGACCGTCTCGAAACGGCTCTCGCACAGGTTCCAGAGCCGGTTCAGGTTCGCCTTGACGAACTGTCGCGAGTCGTCGAAGCACTCGGGACAGTGGTCCGACTTGCACAGCACCACCGCGATCGGCGTGCGCACCTTCTGCTCGCGCTTGGTCTGGATCAGCGCGTCGATGTAGCTCATCATCTTCAGGGCGAAGAAGTCCGGGCGTGACGCGCCATTGGCGGCCAGCGCGGCATCGACGAGCAGCAATGCCCCCGACGACTTCTGCAGCAGGCTGCGGATGATGCGGAAGGTCGCGGGGCTGGCGATCTCGGCGGCCAGGCTCTCGCCGGCCATGTCGGGCATCACCAGGTCGTACCACTTGGCCTTGCGGCCGTCGCCCTTGCGGGCCTGGTAGTAGGCCCAGTTCCATCGGTCCGGCTCCATGGCGGTCTTGGGCGGGAACGCACGGCCCGTCATGCTGGCCACCACGTTCTGCTGCAGATCGACGCTGTAGGCGCCTTTGGGAATCGCTTCGAAGCCCTTGGCCCGCTGCGAGAGCATGTCGAGCAGGAAGCCGAGATAGACGGTCTTCCCGACGTTGCTCTCGCCCAGAACGCTGATGATCTGGTGCTGGCGGCCCTGCGCCGCGGTATCGACGACCAGCGACATCGGCGCCGAGCATTCGGCACACACCACCGCATCGAGCCCGTTGGGCATTTCGCAGATCAGACACGGGACCTGCGGCTCGTGACTCCCCATTCCGAATGCTGACATCATGGCCATGGCTTTGTGTTCCTATGCTCTTTCAGGCGCCGGGCTTGCCGGCATCCAGCACGCAGCGGAACCCGACGTTGTGCGTGCGCGACAGGCAGGCCAGCCCGGTGCGGAAAGTGCTCGTGGCCTGACAGGGGAAATATGTATCGTAAGCGCCGCCGCGAATCGCCTTCATCAGCATGTCGCCGATCAGAGGCGTTCCGTCCTCGTCGGTCAGCTCGAGATCGGAAGACGTCCATTCCCAGACGTTGCCGATCAGCTGCAGCACGCCGTTGGGCGCAGCACCGTCGGAGAAGCCCGTGACCGGCGTGGTGGATCCGGTTCCGGTCGACCAGATGTTGCACCGCTTGGTATCCAGGGCATCGCCCCACGGGTAGCGGCGGAAGACGTGCGCGGAGCTGCGGATGCGCCAGCTCGCGGCCATCTGCCACTCGGCTTCGGTCGGAAGACGGAAGCCTGCCCAGCGCGCATAGGCATCCGCTTCGGCACAGCAGATTCCGACCACGGGATGATCGGCCTTGGCGCGGTCATGCTTGCCGCCGCGCCAGAATCGCGGTCCCGGCTTGCCGGTCTGGTCGTGGAAACTGATCAGGTGCGGCCACAGCTCCTCGGGCCACACCTCGAGGTCCTCATAGGCGCCGGCATCGACGAACTTCTGGTACTGCGCGTTGGTCACGCATGTGCGTGCCAGCAGGAAGGGCTCGGTCTCCAGGTCGACCTCGGGACATCCGGGCATGTCCATGAGCGTCGTCGGCATCGAAACGAAACCTTCGGGCACCAGCGCGAAGCGGTCGTCGATGATGTCGAGCGCCTTTTGGAACAGGGTCTGGTAGTCGGGATGACCGCGCCATTGCTCGCCCCTGGTGACGACGAGGCCGTAGCGCTCCGACTGCATGTACGAACGCAGCGGATCGGTTTCCGTGACCGTGGCTCGCCCCGGTTCGGGAGCGAGAGGATCGTTGCGCCAGAAAGCTTTCAACATCTGCGGCACTCCTGATCCCGCCTCTTACATCACGCCGATGGCGCGGCGGCGCGCATCGCGGCACAGCTTCTGGTAACGCTCGACGGCGGCCGAAGCCTGCTGATCCTGAGGCGTGGGCACCCCCTTGGTGGCCGGCGCGCCGGCGTTCCACGTCTTCTCGGTCAGGCCGAAACGCTCCAGAATGTCGTCACGGTCGTTGGCGATCTGTCCGACCTCGGCCTGCAGCTGCTCCTGCAGCGAGGACAGGCTGACGCTGGCGTCGTTGAGCTCGGCGATCTTCTCCTCCCACCTCTGGCGCAGGCGGCCGAGCTCGTCCTTCTGCTGCTCGACCTGCTGCACGCGCAGTTCGAGCGAACCTTCCTGCTCCTTGATCTGCTGGTCGCGGCGGGCCAACTCGGCGCTGCGCTCGGCAAACGCGATCTGGCGGGACTCCAGCTCCGACTCCGACTCGGAGAAGGCGGCACGGTCGCGCTCCAGGCTGGCGACGGCCTGCAGGTGACGGTCGCGCTCGACCTCCCAGTCGGTGCGCTCCTTGAGATGACGCGCCTTGGCCTCGGCAAGCTGCTTGCCGGCCTGGCGCAGCTTCTCGCGATCGGCGTCCAGGGTCGCGATGCGCTCCTCGAAGTCGGCCTTCTGCTTGTGGAACTCCTGCTCGAGCTGCAGCAGCGCTCCTTCGCGCTCGCCGATGCTGCGCAGCGTGTCCTCGGAGGCGGCCGCGCGACGGTTGAGCTCCTCGTGCTGGCGCTTCAGCTCGGCGGCCTCGATCTCGAACGCGCGTCCGAGCTCTTCGGCGCGCAGCTCGACGCCTTCGTAGCGCTTCTCGCGGTCGGCCAGGTCGGCCTCGCGCCTTTCGTACTCGTCACACAGCAGCACCTGCTCGTGCTCGAAGCGCTCGCGGTCCTCCACCAGCTTGGAATGCTGATCCACGAGCATGGCACGGCAGGACTCGATGGCCTCGGCCCGCGCCTGCAGCATGTCGCGCAGCGTGCCGATCGCTCGCAGCACATCCTGCCCCATGGATGCGATCTTGTTGACGTCGGGGTTCTCGACGTTGTCCAGCTTCATGCTCTCGATGCTCGCGCTCATTTCCTACTTTCTCCGCCACCAGGAGGCTTTGTCGTTCTTGTCCGAGGCTTCGGCACTGGTCTGCCGGGCCTTCTCCACCAATTGTTCGATCTTCGCGTCGGGGTCCAGACGGCGCAGCAGACGGACGCGGCGAGCCGTGGTCTCGTCGAGCGCGGCCATCACTTCCTGCTCGTGCGCGGCGCGCGCGGCCAGCTCTTCGTCGCTGGGTCCCATCTTGACGGGCTTCTCCTTGACCTTGGGCTTGGGTGCCGCCGCCGCTTCCTCGGCAGGCTTCTCCATCGATTGGAAAAGATTCGAGGAGTCGCTGGAAGGCCATGCCGTTGCGGTGCTGGGCCACTCGGTCGTCGTGCCCTGCGTCGCTGCAGGCGCCGCCGCCCATTCGTTCGAGTTGTTGCTCGGCCACTGCATCGGTTGCGGCGCGCCCCACTGCTCGTTCTGCTGCTGCGCAGGACGCTCCCAGCTGCTCGGAGGAGGTGCCCACTGCGGCGGCGCCGCCACCGGTGCGGCCGCTTCGCCAACCACCTGCGGCCGCCATTCGGCGTCGCCTGCGGCGGGCGCGACGAGCGGCGCTGCAACCACGGGCTCTGCCGGTGCGAGCGAGGCCACGGGCTGAGGTTTGGAGCGCACGATCGTCGGTGCCACCGCGCCGAGCACTTCCTTGCTCGACAGCGTGCGCTTCAGGAATGTCTGAGCGCTCAGCATCGCGTCCGTCCACGTCCAGATCTTGACGTCGAGGTCGGTGAGCGCCTGATCGATACTGCCGTCTTCAGCCGGAGGTTCGGCCGAGCGCAGAACTTCAATTGCCGTCATATCCATGACGTGCCGGGGGTTTTCAGCGAAGACGAGGACGAGGCAACGACTCGGAGGGAAATGGTCGCTCGGAGAGGACGCTCCTTGCGATGACCGCCGTTCGAGTCGAGGCGGAGTATAGACAACGCGCGCACCGCTTGGAAAGTGGAATCCATCATTTTTCGTGCTCTCGTGCACAACGGTCTTCGTGCGCGCTCGCCACGGTTGCGGGGCATGCGGCTTTGGCGGCGCGTGCGCTAGAACTGTGCAGGCATTGCGATTTTGATTGAAGGCATACTAAGCGCACACCGTCGGCGGGTGTCGCCTGCATGACCGGGCTCGCGGTTCCCAGCATCGATAAGGCTAAGGTCGCGGCGGCGCGTCTTCCAACACTTTCGCGTTGGCACCAACGCGCGAACCGTCATTTAAATGCGCGATGGCCGGCAACTCCTTCGGACAGGCGCTGCGCATCACGACGGCCGGCGAAAGCCATGGGCCGGCCAACGTCGTGATCATCGACGGCGTGCCTCCGGGCCTCGCGCTCACCGTCGAGGATCTGATGGTGGACCTGGACCGCCGGCGTCCCGGTCAGAGTGCCATCGTCACGCAGCGCAAGGAGAGCGACACTCCCCAGATCCTCTCGGGCGTCTTCGAGGGACGCACCACGGGTACGGCGCTTGCCCTGCTCATCCCCAACGAGGACCAGCGCAGCAAGGACTACGACTCCATCAAGGACGTTTATCGGCCAGGCCACGCCGACTTCACCTTCGACGCGAAGTACGGCAGCCGCGACTACCGCGGCGGCGGCCGATCCAGCGCCCGCGAGACCAACGTCAGGGTCGCCGCAGGCGTGGTGGCCAAGAAGATCCTGTCCGCCGAATGCGGAGCGGCGGTCCTCGGTTACGTGCTGCAGGTGGGTGAGGTGCGGGCCGTCATCAACGACCCGGCCAGCGTCAGGCTGGAGGACGTCGAGAAGCTGCCCGACGGGACGCCCAACATCGTGCGCTGTCCCGACGCGGCGGCCGCGGCGGCCATGGTCGAGCTCATCGACAGAATGCGGCGCCAGCAGGACTCCATCGGCGGGGTCGCCGAAATCGTCGCCACCGGCGTTCCCGCTGGCCTCGGAGAACCGGTTTTCGACAAGCTCAAGGCGGACCTCGGCAAGGCCCTCTTCACGCTTCCGGCCGTGGTCGGCGTCGAATACGGGGCCGGTTTTGCGGTGGCGACGTCGCGAGGCAGCCAGAACAACGATGCTTTCGAACCCGGGCCCGCCGGCGTGCGCACGCGCACCAACCGCCACGGCGGAATGCTCGGCGGAATCAGCAGTGGAATGCCGATCGTCCTGCGCGCCGCGATCAAGCCCACCAGCAGCCTGCCGCAGGAGCAGAAGACGGTGACGCGAGACGGTGCCGAGGCTTCGGTGCGCACGACAGGGCGCCACGATCCCTGCCTGCTGCCGCGCTTCATTCCCATGGGCGAGGCCATGGTCGCCCTGGTGCTGGCCGATCACTGGCTGCGCTGGAAAGGCCAGAAGCCGGCCAGCTGAACCGAATCTGCCGCCCCTCTGCCGCGCGCGCGGCATGTCTTCTCGGTTTCTCGCAAGAACGCACACATCACGACCAGGGACAGAGGAGCCGACACCCCCGTCGGCGGGAATGTGTCACGCAGTGTTTCAGCCTGCAGCGTGCAGCACTGCCATGAATCCCGCCGCACGGGATTTCATGACGTCATCAGGACCGGCAGTGATCGGCTTGCGCGACGAGAACCAGCGCATTTTCTACGCGTACAGCGTGCCGTGTTGCGCCGCGTTCTTCGCGCGGAGGATTTTCCGTCGATGACCAAAGGAAAGTCCCTTGCGATCTCCTTGTCAGCCGGCGCCGCTTCGTGCCAGCACAGCGACGCGCGGCATCGGCACGATTTGCCGTGCGGCGACCCGTCAGGAGCAGCAATGAGCATCACGCAGAAGTTCTCGATCGAAATCGGTGGGTCCACACCGATCGGGCCCTCGCCCGAAGACCTGCGCCGGATCTTCGAGCCCGCCATCGAAGAAAAGCATGAGGACGCAGACGGCAGCATCCTCGGCGCCGATACCGCCCGGAAGGCCGCCGAGCAGCGCACGGGCACCGAGTTCTATCCGCGCAAGCCTGCCTCCATCGCCGAAGCCGGCCTGACGCCCGAATTCGTCGAGCAGCTCATCTGCAAGTTCCTCCTGACGCGAGGCTCCGCCACCGGGCGCCGTATCGCCCAGCAGCTCGGCTTGCCCTTCCGCGCACTCGAAGGCCTGCTGACGCGAGCCAAGAACGAGATGCTCCTGGCCTACCGCAAGACCGCGGCGGCCGGCGACTATGAATACGTCCTGACCGACACCGGCAACGACCGGGCACGCCGCTCCATGGATGCCTGCACCTACGCCGAGTCGGCGCCGGTTCCCCTCGACGACTACATCGCATCAGTCGGGGCTCAGAGCCTGACCCACCACCGCATCAATGCCGAGCACCTGCGCGAAGCGTTCTTCGACCTGCTCGTGGGCGACGACATGCTCGATCGGCTCGGACCGGCCGTGAACTCGGGAAAGGGAATGTTCCTTTACGGATCGCCGGGCAACGGCAAGACCAGCATCGCCGAGCGCGTCATCCGCTGCTTCGGCAGTCATCTATGGATTCCTCGCGCCATCCAGATCGACGGCAATCTGTTCCGCATGTTCGACCCCGTCATCCATCAGGTGGTCGCCGAGCCCGAAGCCAACATTCTCGGTGAGGGCCTCGAAGACGGGCGCTGGGTCAAGATCGTACGGCCCACCGTGGTGGTGGGTGGCGAGCTGACGATGGATCAGCTCGAGATGCGCCACGACGTGCAGAGCAACGTCAGCGAAGCCCCTCTGCAGATGAAGAGCAATTGCGGCGCCCTGGTCATCGACGATTTCGGCCGTCAGAGAATGCCGATCGCCGAGCTCCTGAACCGCTGGATCGTTCCGCTGGAGAAGCGCTACGACTACCAGAAGCTTCCGTCCGGCAAGAAGATCCAGGTCCCCTTCGACCAGCTCGTGATCTTCTCGACGAACCTGGAGCCTCACGATCTCGTCGACGAAGCGTTCCTGCGCCGCATTCCGTACAAGATCGAAGCGCCCAATCCGACGCCCGCACAATTCAAGCGCATCGTCGACATCGTGGCTCCCGCGCTTGGATTCCGGATCGAGCCAGGGGTCATCGACCATCTGATCGAGAAGCACTACGTGGCGAAGGGACGGCCCATGCGCGCGTGCCATCCTCGCGATCTCATGCTGCAGGCGCGCAGCTACTGCATGTACCACAAGCTTCCCGTGGAGCTTTCGGAACAGGCGCTCGACTTCGCCGTCGAGAACTACTTCGCGGTCATGTAGTCGATCGTTTTCCCGCGCCGCTTCCCTCGCCGGTCTTCCGCCACGCTGTGGAACCGGTCGCAGGTCCGTGCCAAAGACCTGCCGCGCCGCACGGCGGCCGTGGAGGCACGATGAGCGAGATTCGAGGCAGCAGCGTCCTGATCACCGGCGGAGCCAGCGGCATCGGCCGCCTGATGGCTCTGGAGATGGCGCATCAAGGCGCCGACCTGATCCTGTGGGACCTGAACCAGGAAGCCGTCGAGGCGACCGCTCGCGAAGTCGAGGCCGCTACCGGCCGCAGCGCCCGCACGTATGTTTGTGACGTCGCCCGCAGGCAGAACGTGTATGAAACGGCCACGCGGACGCTCGCCGATGCAGGCCGCGTCGACATCCTGATCAACAATGCCGGCATCGTCAGCGGGCGGGGCCTTCTCGAGAACCCCGACGAGAAGATCGAAGCCACCTTCGCCGTCAATACCCTGGCGCTGTTCTGGATGACCAAGGCCTTTCTGCCGCGAATGATCGAGCGCGGCCGTGGTCACGTCGTCACCATCGCCTCGGCTTCCAGCCTGATTGGCGTCAACCGCCTGGCCGACTACTCGGCGAGCAAGTGGGCGGCGATGGGTTTCGACGAATCGCTGCGCGTGGAGATGCGGCGCACGTCGCCCTACATCCGCACCACGGTCGTGTGTCCCTTCTACATCGACACCGGAATGTTCGCGGGAGTGCGCTCGCGCTGGCCGCTGTTCCTGCCGCTGCTCGAGCCTCAGGCCGTCGCTCGAAGGATCGTGCGCGCCATCCGCAAGGACCATGCGCGCCTGATCATGCCGTGGAGCGTCGCGCTGATCCCGCTCATGCGCATGCTTCCGCCTTCGCTCATGGATCCGATCGCCGATCACCTCGGCGTCAACTCGTCGATGGACGAATTCACCGGACGCACCGGCGCCGGACACTGAGGCCGCGGCTACCCGGCACCGGCTGCGCTGGCTGCTGCTTGCACGCGGCGGCACCAGCCTGATCCCGCGCGCTCACGCCGGAGCATGCATCGCTCACCGGATCAGGCCACCGCCGCCTGCTGCATCGTCGCGCGGTCCTGAGCAGGCGTGGTGGGATGGTCGAGGGCCGCCGCGATCTCCGCGTCGCTCATCTGCAGCATCGCCTCGCCCATCGCACGCAGTTCCTCGGGGAACTCGAACCCGGGCCTGAGGCCCGCGGCAGGCTGAGGCACGGTGCCGCCTAAGGATCGAAACGGTGCAGGCTGGCAGAAGCGCTGCAGGTCTGCGGTGCTGATCTGGCAGTGCGCGGCCACGTCGGGATCGATCCACGCCTGCGCATCGACGGCAACGCCGGCGGAACTCGCGAACTCGAGCTGGATGCCCTCGGGAGCGGTCAGGTAGATCGACTTGCACATGCCGTGGTCGATGGGGCCGAGCACCCAGTAGCCGTGTGATCGCAGGCGGTCGCGCATCGCGAGCAGATCGGCCTCGGTCGCGACGTTGAGCGCGATGTGCTGGACCGCTCCGGGAGCGACCACGCCCGCCGTGTAGCCGGCGTGCGAAATGCCGACGGCGGGGCGGACGCTCTTGATCTGCGGCCCATGGACGAACGCGATCATCGACTGGTCCGACAGGCGCAGGAACGCGTGGACCGTGTCCTTCACACCGTGCATCCAGTACAGGCCGACCAGTTCGGCGCCCACGACCTGGGTGAAGAACTCGATCTGCGCCTGGAGGTCGGCGGTCGCGATGGCGAGATGATGTACTCCGTTGGGAAGTCCCATGTCTCCTTTTCTCCTCGGCTGCCGGGACTGGTCTGGGAGAGCCCGGCGCGCAGGTCCGAGATTGCGTCACAATTGACCATCTGTCAAATTAAATGCCGGAGAAATTAGGCACATGGCCAATAAAAGTTCGACGTCGGGCACGGCCGCGACGCGCCGCAAACGGGGCCCGCGCCGCAAGGCAGGCCGGCCGCCTGCCTCCAGGCCGGCACTCGGTTCCAAGCAGGAGATCCTGGAGGCCGCGCTGCGCGCGTTCGGAGAGCGCGGTTTCGAGGAGATGTCGGTGCGCCGGCTGGCGCAGCAGCTCGGCGTCAGCCACAACCTCATCGCGCACTACTACAGCTCCAAGGAGGAGTTGTGGCGTGCGTGCGTGGACTGGTCGATCGGCACGATCAATCGTGAGCTTCTCGGGATGGCCACGGAAATGCAGAACGACGTCGACATCCTGACGGTGATGCGCACCATCATGGAGCGTTTCATCCACATGGCCGCCCGCTTCCCCGCCAACCTCTTCATCGTCACGCAGGAAGGCTCGAACGAAGGAAAGCGGCTCGAGTATCTGTACACGCAGCTGATGGAGCCTTCCCAGCAGGGCTGGAACGTGATGATCCAGCGCGCCATCGACGAGAAGAAGATCCGCTCCGTGGACCCGCGCACGATCTTCTTCCTCCTTACCCAGGGCGGCGCTTCCATCTTCACCATGGTTCCGCTGGCGCGGCGCATGGGCGGTCCTGAGCCGCTCGATCCGGCTTTCATCGAGCAGCAGGCCAGGGACGTGGCCGACATCCTGCTGCGCGGACTGATGATCGAGACGCCGCCGCTCACCGTCAGCAAGACACGGCGATGAGTCAGTCGCACACGAAGCCGGTCTCCCTCTCCTTCGACAACGGACCGTGGCCGGGCGTGACCGACCGCGTCCTGGACCTGCTGGCGGAGCGCTCGATCCTTACCACCTTCTTCGTCGTCGGCGACCGGCTGCGCGATACCGACCGGCGCAAGCTTGCCGAGCGCGCGTTCGAGGAAGGACACTGGATAGGCAATCACACGATGACGCACTCCGTTCAGCTCGGCCCCGGTGGCGGCGACGACGTCCTCGAGCGCGAGATCGGTGCGACCCAGAATCTGATCGGGCCCCTCGCCCACGAGAGCAGATGGTTTCGTCCCTACGGCGCGGGCGGAGAGCTGAACCCTGACCTCCTGAGCGAGCAGGCGGTGCACTACCTGCAGCGCGGAGGCTACAGCTGCGTTCTGTGGTCCAGCGTTCCGCGCGACTGGGAGCCATCGGTCGATTGGGTGGACCGCTGCATGATCGACGCCAGCAGGCAGGACTGGCCGCTGGTCGTGCTTCACGACCTTCCCGGTTGCTGCATCGACCGTCTTCCCGAGCTGCTCGACCGTCTGGAGGCCGGTGGCTTCGAGACGAGACAGGATTTTCCGCCCTCGTGCGTGCCGATCCGAGCGGGAGCGGTGACCGGCTCGCTGAAAGGTCTGGTCCGGCAATGAGGGCGCAACGGCGCGCGGGTCCTGACCATCTCGCCGCGATCCGGCGCGCGCCGGCCGAAGCTCGCGCTAGCGTCCCAGCAGACTTCCGGCCATCGCGGCAAAACCCGTTCCGCGCATCGGCGGCAGCTCGCCAGCGCGCGCTCGCGCGCGCTGCAGCACGGCCTCGGCGGACGCGTCGGCTCGTGCCAACAGGTCGGTCATCGGAACGTCCAGCACCGCGCCGTCGCGCTTTCGCATGCGGCCGGCGATCCAGACGTGGCGGACGTCGCGAGCGCAGCACTGAAACACCAGGGTGCCGGCGGCGTCGATCTGCGGATGCTGCGAAGGCGAGGCGCCGCCGACCACGATGATGTCGGCCTGCTTGCCGGGCGTCAGGCTGCCCAGGCGCGAAGACTGCCCGATGGCCTCGGCTGCATGGACGGTCACCCATTCCAGCGCCTGGTAGGCAGTGGTCGTGACGTAGACCGGATCCTCACCGCGCAGGTTCATCGTTTCCGTATCGGCCCAGCGCTTGAATGCCAGTCCCAGGCGAAGCTGCGAGAAAAGGTCTCCGCTGTTGAGCGAGAGGACGTCGCAGGAAAGCGTCGGCTTGATGCCGTGACGTTCGCACGCCCCGAACGCGGGCCGCCCCATTCCCATGTTCAGCTCGGTCTCGGGCGAGATCGAAACCTTGGCGCCGGCGCGCGCCAGGCGCTTCCACTCGTCGTCGCGCAGCGTGTTGCAGTGCACGTGGACCTGGTCGGCGCCCAGCAGCCCTGCCTCGTCGAGCTCGGTGATGCCGGTGGGCAGCGCCCATACGCAGCCGGTGTGACAGACGATCAGAGCATTGCGCCGTCGAGCCGCGCCGATCTCGGCTGCCGTCTGCTGCGCAGGCGCGGTCTCGCTGAGTGCGACCCCGAGCTGGAGCAGCCCCTCCGCGCTGAAGTACCGATCGGCGATGCGCTCGAAGTCGCGCAGTCGCTGGCGATGCTCGAGGAAATGCGGCGGTGCCGATGGGCTGCTCTCGAAAAATCCGTAGCCGAAGACCGCGCGGATGCCCGCATCGCGCAGACCTTCGACGGCCGCGTCACTGTGGTCGGGCGTGTTGTTACAGTGGGAGAAGTCCAGGATCGTCGTGACTCCGGCATCGATCGCATCGATGGCTCCCAGCCGATTGCCCAGCCGAACGTCCTCTGCGCCGTAGACCGGAGAGATCGCAAGACGGATGCCGAGGAAATAGTCGACGAGGGTCCAGTCGGCACAGATGGCACGCAGCTGGGTCTGCCACGTGTGCCGATGCGTATCGATCATTCCGGGCGCGACGATGTGTCCGCGGACATCGACGATTTCGGCGTCGGCCGCGTCGAGGTGCGCGGCAACCGCCGCGATGCGGTCGTTCTCGATCAGCACGTCGCCGCGGGGCAGCTCGCCGAGGGTGGGATCCATCGTCAGGACCCGGCCGCCGCGGATCAGGATTCGTCGAGTCACGTCGTTGCTCCCTCCTGGCGACGCTTGCCGGCTGCGGCCGCGACGCGCCGGCCGGGCTAGCGTTGCTGGCCAGCGGCTACCGCCGCCGCGATGGCTTCGGGGTCACACCCCTTGCCGGCAGCGTGAAGCGCGAGCGCATCGGCTTCGGCAGCCTGCCCGGCGCCGGCGCGTCCGCGAATCTCGGCGAGCAGCGCCGCACAGGGACCCTCCTCCTCCGCATTGCCGTCGGATCCCGGTCCGCGCTGAGCATTCGATCCGGGGGTTACCACGCGACCGGGCGGCTGCGCCGTATCGCCGTCGTCCGGCGCTGGCGGCGCCAGGTCCTCCCGGCCCGCGCCGGCGTTGCCTCGATCCGCATCGACGTCGCCGAGATCGTCGCGCGCGCCGCCGGGCGATCGGTCGCCGTCGCGACGCGGCGGCCACGGGACCTGGTCATCGTCGGAGAACTGCCCCTCGGGACCGTCCCGCTCCTCGTACCGCTGGCTACCGGGATCGTCGAGATGTCCCGGCTCGCCTTCGTCCCAACCTTCCTCGTCCGGCGGCGGAATCGGATCGGGCGCAACGCCCCCGGCATCCGGACGCTGCGGTGGCGCGCCGTGCCCTTCCAGCGCGACCGAGGCATCGCAGCGGGCGCGCGACTGCTCCCAGCGCATGCCCATGGGACATCGGCACTCGTAATCGGTGCCCGACGGCGACAACACCGGCACGGTTCCGGGCCAGCGCGACTGGCATTCGGCGGCCGCCTCCTTGCTGGACCCGCTGCATTCCATCGTCTCGGCATTCCATGGCCGATCGGGAGGACAGATGCAGTGGAACGTGCCGTCACCGCGAAAGACCGGGACCGACCCGGACCATTTGCTCGCGCACACGTCGCCACCGGCCTTCTCGCGCGACTCGCAGCGGTCACCGTGCAGGCCCCACCACTGCCCTTCCGGGCAGCGGCACGCACCGATGACGCGATCATAGGAGCTGCCGGCCCAGCGCGAGCAGTCTGCCGTTGCCGGCGCGGGCGCGGCCGCCGGTGGGGCCGGCGTCGCAGCTGCAGCGGGCGGCAAGGCAGGCCGTGCGCCGTCGTCGTAAACGAACAGCAGCACCGGCGCGCCCGAAGGAAGCGGGTTTCCTGCCGGCGGAACCTGTGCCGCGATGCGGCCGCGATCTTCCGGATACGGAGCCTCTCCCGCCGAGCGCCATTGCGCGCTGAAGCCGGCGCGTATCAGACGCCGCTCCACCTCTGCCTTGGGCAGGCCGACATACTGCGGCACCACCCTGGCCTGCGCTGCGGCCTCCCCTGCAAGCGCAGCCCAGACCAGCATCGCGGCAAGGATCGGTCGGGCAAATTGCGGGAGCTGGGATATCGACGCCATCGTCATGGAGAACATCTCCCTGTCATCGTCGGTGCAGGCCCGGGCATGCACGCGTCTGTCGCGACCGGGCGCTGCACGGTCGCGTCATTCCTCGGGCGCCGACAGCGCGCCGGCGCATTCCTGGAGCGCCTCGATCTGCTCGACCCAGTAGCGGTCGGTGCGGAAGTCGGTGAACACGCGGGCAAACGCCGCATCCTCCCATCGGCGCGCGATCCAGGCTGCGAAGTGCAGCAGGCGCAGCGCGCGCAGCGGCTCGGTCAGACGCAGCGTGGAATGGTCAAAGTCGCGGATCTGCTCGTAGCCGTCCAGGAGCGCACGCCGGCGTGCACGCGCCCACTCGTCGCGGCCGGGCGCGATCAGCCATAGATCCTGGACACACGGACCCTCGAGCATGTCGTCGAAGTCGACGAGCATCGCGCTCTCGCGTCCCCACAGGATGTTGCCCAGATGGCAGTCGCCATGGATGCGCTGCACGCCCGCCTGCTCGAACCACGGCTCGCTGCGATCGCAGATCTGCTCGGCAACGTGGCGGTAGCGCTCGCGATAGGGCGCCGGGATGGTCTCGGACTCCAGAAGATATTCGAGATTGCCGCGGCCGTAGGTTGCCACGTCCAGGCGCAGGCGCTGCGTGGCCTTGCTGCGCGCCCCGACGTTGTGCACGCGCGCCAGCAAGCGGCCGAGCTGTTCGGCATCCTCCTCGCTGATCTCGTCGCGCAGGCGGCCGCCGATGCGCGGGAAGACCGCAAACCAGATCTCGAGGTCGGGCAGCTCGCCAAGTGTCTCTTCGCCGTCGATGATGGCCAGGGGCGGCACCACCGGAATCTCCTCCTCGGCAAGCTCGGCCAGGAAGCGGTGCTCGTCCAAGATCTGCTGGCGGCTCCAGCGGCCGGGGCGGTAGAACTTGGCCACGCGAAAGCGTTCGCTCGGACTGCGAACCTCGCCCTCGACCTCGATCTCCACGTCGTAGACGCGGTTCTCCATGCTGTTCAGGGCCAGGCAGCGGCCGGTGCAGACGTAGCCGGCGCGCTCGACGGCCTCGAGAATGCGATCGGGCGTCAGTCCGTGAAAGAAGCGGGTCTGCGCGCTTCCGAGCAGCCGTGAACTGCCCCCGCCAGAGCTCGGTTTGCGCCGGCTCAAGCGGAGGCTGCGGCAGGGGCTTCTTCGGCAGCGGGCGCCGAAGAGCGTGAGGGATCGTAGGCGAGGTTCGATGCGAGCCAGCTCTCGACCGTCGCGACCGGCACACCCTTGCGCCGTGCGTAGTCCTCGACCTGGTCGCGGTCGATGCGTCCGATGCCGAAGTAGGCCGAATCCGGATGCGACAGGTAATACCCGCTGACGGATGCGGCGGGCAACATCGCGAAGCTGTCGGTCAGCTCGATCCCCGCGTTGGCCTCGGCCGACAGCAGTGCGAACAGCGCCGGCTTCTCCGAATGGTCCGGGCAGGCCGGATAACCCGGCGCAGGACGGATGCCGCGGTAGCGCTCGGCGATGAGCGCGTCATTGTCGAGCGCCTCTTCGGGTTCGTAGCCCCACAGCTCCTTTCGCACGCGCGCATGCGTGGCCTCGGCCAGCGCCTCGGCAAAGCGATCCGCCAGCGCCTTGCACAGGATGGCGGAGTAGTCGTCGTGATCGCGCTCGTAGGCGCGGACGATGGCGTCCAGGCCGATGCCGGCCGTAACGGCAAAGCCGCCGATGTAGTCGGGCACGCCGCTGTCCTTCGGCGCCACGAAGTCGGCCAGGCACAGGTCGGGGCGCCCCGGCGGCTTGAGCAGCTGCTGGCGCAGGAAGTGCACCGTGGTGTGGGTCTTCGAACGCGTTTCGTCGCAGTACACTTCGACGTCGTCGCCCACGGCGGCCGCTGGCCACAGTCCCACCACGGCCCGCGCGCGCAGCTGTCCCTCTCCGATCAGGCGCTCGATCATCTTCTGCGCGTCCTCGAACAGGCTGCGCGCCGCCGCGCCGGCCTGCGGGTCCTGCAGGATGCCGGGATAGCGGCCCTTGAGCTCCCAGGTCTGGAAGAACGGCGTCCAGTCGATGTACGGCAGCAGCTCACGCAGCGAGACGTCGTCGATGACGGTCAACCCGGGCTTCTTCGGCACCGGGGGGCGGTAGGCCTGCCAGTCGACACGCACGCCGTTGGAGCGCGCGCGCTCGATCGGCAGATTGGTCGTGCGCGCCTGCTTGTTGCCATGAGCCACGCGAAGCTCCGCATACTCCTTGCGCGTGTCCACGGTCAGACGCTCGCGCAGCGAAGGGTTCATCAGGGAGCTGGCCACGCCCACGCCGCGCGACGCATCCAGGACGTGGATGACGGGCCCGCTGTAGCACGGCTCGATCTTGACGGCAGTGTGCACGCGCGAGGTCGTGGCGCCGCCGATCAGCAGCGGAAGAGTGAAGCCCTGCCGCTCCATCTCGCGCGCCACGTGCGACATTTCTTCGAGCGAGGGAGTGATCAGGCCCGACAGGCCGATGATGTCGACCTCGCGTTCGCGCGCCGCCGCCAGCAGCTTGTCGCACGGGACCATCACGCCGAGGTCGATGACCTCGAAGTTGTTGCACTGCAGGACCACGCCCACGATGTTCTTGCCGATGTCGTGGACGTCGCCCTTGACGGTGGCCATCAGCACGCGGCCCTTGGTGTCGGCGCCGCCCTGCGCCTTGAGCGCTTCCAGATACGGGATCAGGTGCGCGACGGCCTTCTTCATGACACGCGCGCTCTTGACCACCTGCGGCAGGAACATCTTGCCCGCGCCGAACAGGTCCCCGACCACGTTCATGCCGTCCATGAGCGGGCCCTCGATGACTTCGAGCGGATGGCTGGCCGCCTGACGGGCCTCCTCGGTGTCCTCGACGACGTAGTCGGCGTTGCCGTTGACCAGCGCATGCCGCAGGCGATCGGCGACGCTGCCTTCTCGCCAGGACAGGTCGGCCACGCGCGTCTTGGCCGCGCCGCGGTAGCCCTCGGCGAACTCGAGCATGCGCTCGGTCGAATCGCTGCGGCGATTGAGCAGCATGTCCTCGACCCGTTCCAGCAGATCCTTGTCGATCTGCTCGTAGACGGGCAGCGCTCCGGCGTTGACGATGCCCATCGTCATCCCCGCGGCAATGGCGTGGTAGAGGAACGCGGCGTGAATCGCCTCGCGCACCGGGTTGTTGCCGCGGAACGAGAAAGAGACGTTGCTGACGCCGCCGCTGATCATCGCGTGCGGCAGCGTCTGGCGGATGGTGCGGGTCGCCTCGATGAAATCGACCGCGTAGTTGGCGTGTTCCTCGATGCCCGTGCCCACCGCGAAGATGTTCGGGTCGAAGATGATGTCCTCGGGCGCAAAGCCGGCCTTCTCGATCAGCAGGTTGTAGGCGCGCGTGCAGATCGACACCTTGCGCTCGGCGGTGTCGGCCTGTCCGGTTTCATCGAAGGCCATGACGATGACGGCGGCCCCGTAGCGGCGCAGCCTGCGAGCCTGCTCCAGGAAGGCCTCCTCGCCCTCCTTCATGCTGATCGAATTGACGACACCCTTGCCCTGCAGGCACTTCAGGCCGGCTTCGATCACGGTCCACTTGGACGAATCGACGACCACCGGCACGCGCGCCACCGCCGGATCGGATGCGATCATGTGCAGGAACGTCGTCATCGCCTTCTCCGAGTCGAGAAGGCCCTCGTCCATGTTGACGTCCAGCAGTTGCGCGCCGCTGTCGACCTGCTGTCGTGCGACCTCGACGGCAGCCTCGTAGCTGCCTGCCAGGATCAGGTCGGCAAACCTCTTGGAGCCGGTGACGTTGGTTCGCTCGCCGACGTTGACGAAGAGCGAGTCGGGCCCGATCTCCAGCGGCTCCAGTCCGGACAGGCGGCAGACCCGTGGGAGCTCGGGAGCGACGCGGGGCTCGAGAGCGCGCACGGCGGCTGCGATGGCCTCGATGTGCGCCGGCGTGGTGCCGCAGCAGCCGCCGACGATGTTCAGGAAGCCGCTGCGCGCCCACTCGGCGATCTGCTCGGCCATCTGCTCGGGCGTATCGTCGTAGCCGCCGAACTGGTTGGGCAGGCCGGCGTTGGGATGCGCGCTGACCGCACATTCGGCCACGCCGGAAAGCTCTTCGATGTAGGGGCGGAGCTGCTCGGCGCCGAGCGCACAGTTGAAACCGATGCTGAGTGGCTGCGCATGGCGCAGCGAGTAGTGGAAGGCCGAGGGCGTCTGCCCCGCCAGCGTGCGCCCGCTGCTGTCGGTGATGGTGCCCGAGATCATGACGGGCAGCACGATGCGGCGCTTCTCGAAGACGTCTTCGATGGCGAACAGCGCGGCCTTGGCATTGAGCGCATCAAAGACGGTTTCGACCAGCAGCACGTCGGCGCCGCCGTCGATCAGGCCTTCGGCTTCCTCGGTGTAGGCGGTCACCAGCTCATCGAAGGTGACCGCGCGGAAGGAGGGATCGTTGACGTCGGGAGAGAGCGAGGCCGTGCGATTGGTCGGCCCGAGCACTCCCGCCACGAACAGCGGCCGCTGCGGATGACGCGCCTGAGCCGCGGCCGCCGCCTCGCGCGCGAGCTCGGCGCCGCGCTTGTTGAGCTCGTAGACCGCGGCTTCCATGCCGTAATCGGCCTGGGAGATGGAGGTGGAGTTGAACGTGTTGGTCTCGACGATGTCGGCGCCGGCATCGAAGTAGGCCTCGTGGATGGCGCGTACGATGTCGGGCCGCGTCAGCACCAGCAGGTCGTTGTTGCCCTTGAGGTCGCGCGGCCAGTCGGCGAAACGCTCGCCGCGGTAGTCGGCCTCGACCAGGCCGTAGCTCTGGATCATCGTGCCCATCGCGCCGTCCAGAACGAGGATGCGCGAGGCGAGCTGCTCGGCGAGCAGGCGGCCCCGCTCGTTGGTGTACTGGCGCGAAGTCTTCATAACTGAACCCGTAGCTTTAGCAGGGCTGGCGGGCTTTGCGACATAAGGGGACAGTCCCCTTATCTGCTGTTGCGCTCCTGGATGCCCTCTCGCGCCATCTCGGCCAGATCGGCGGTGGCCGCAGCAATCAGCGGGTAGCTCTGCACGTCGTAGGCGACGCCGGTCTGCAGCGGAAAGGGAACCGGCCCCGGCGAATACGCGACCACGCCGCCGGCTTCTTCGACCATCAGGGAGGCGGCCGCCAGGTCCCAGATCTTCGGCCGCGTCTCGACGGCCACGGCGGCGCTGCCTCGAGCTACGCTGACCATGCTGTATGTGGCGCAGCCGAACACGCGCATCTTCATCGGCACGTTGACGTCGTAGAAGCGCATCGTGCGCGAGCAGCAAGCCATCACGCGCCAGCGGCCCGGCGCAGGCGGAGGCTCGACGACGATGCGTTTGCCGTTGCAGAATGCGCCTCCTGCGCGGGTGGCCACGTACATCTCGTCGAGAGCCGGGAAGAAAAGGACGGCAAGGGAGGGATGGCCTGCGCGGATGCGCGCGATCGAGACGCCCCAGTACTGCAGGCCGTGCGAGAAATTGGTGGTGCCATCGATCGGATCGATGATCCAGACGTACTCGTTCTCGGCCTCGTGGCGGGTATTGTCCTCTTCGCTCAGGATGGCATCGGCCGGATGCTCGGCCAGGATCGCACCTGCAATCAGGGCGTCGGCCGCCAGGTCGGCTTCAGTCACCAGCGAGTAGTCGGCCTTCAGGCGCGAGGCCAGATCCTCGCGGCAGAAATATCCGAGCAGGGTTTCTCCCGCGCGGCGCGCCAGATCGACGGTCCAGTCGCGCAGGGCTGCATCTGCCGCATCATCCATCGCCGATCCAGTCATCGACCAGAGTTCGGCCGATCGCCATCGGCGGCGGAAGAAAGAGCTCGTTCGCATCGGTCTGGCCGCGGCACGCCCTGGCCACGGTCTCGCGGTCGAACCAGCGCGCATCCTCGATCTCGGCGGTATCAATGACGATCTGCTCGCTGACCGCCTCGGCAAAGCATCCGATCATCAACGCCGACGGAAACGGCCACGGCTGCGAGGACACATAGCGGACGGCGCCCACGTCGATGCCGGCTTCTTCCTTGACCTCGCGCGCGACCGCTTCCTCGATGGTCTCGCCCGGCTCGATGAAGCCGGCCAGCGTCGAGTACATGCCACGCGGCCAGACCGCCTGGCGCCCGAGAAGGCAGCGGTCGCCGCGCACAACCAGCATGATCGCCACCGGGTTGACGCGCGGGAAGTGCTCGGCCTTGCACGAGGTGCACGTACGCATGGCACCGCCCTGCATGGCCGAGGTCGATGCGCCGCAGCGCGGACAGAAACGGTGCGTGGCGTGCCAGTCGATCAGCGCACGCGCCTGCGCGACGATGGCGCAATCTTCGCCGGCGAGCTGCGAGGCTGCCGCGCGCACGTCGCAGAACTCGGCGATATCGGAAAGTCCGAGCTCGCGTTCCGGCTCCGACAGCGAGGAGACGTCGACCGCGTAGTGCGCGACCTCGCCGCGCATCCCGAGAAGAACTGCGCCCACGCCTTCATCCATTGCCGACAGCAGTGCGCGGCGGGCCCACCCCAGCGCCGGCCCCTCTCGCTTGACCAGCACGTTGAGGCGCCAGAACGGCAGAAATTTGCTTTTTGGATCCTCTAAGCAAGTCGACAGCCACTGCGGATCGCAGCGCTGGCGAGAAGCGCGGTCGAGCGGATTTCCCGAGAAAAAGCTCACGCTTCGGCAACGCTAACGCAGCGGCGCCGGAGGTCCAAGCGTGCGTCGCCATGCGACGGCGGAAAAGTTCTGCGCACATTTTTTCATCCGGGGGCCTCAGAGTGATTGCCCCGCCGACGACAAGCTCCTATTCTCCGCTGCGTCGGCTCCGTTCGGGCCGGCTTCGGAAAAAGCCTCGTCCTTGGCGATCCCTGGAAAGGGTACGCAATCGTGTTGCAACCACGCCAAGGCAAATTCCGCACCACACGCCGCTTCCTCGCGCGGTCACGATCGCGCGCGCTGCCGACAGCTTTCGTCGCAGTGATGCTATCGGTCGCGATCGCGGCCGGCGATGCACACGCGGCCAAGATCCTGCTGGTCGGCAACAGCTTCACCACGGGCATCAAGCCCTACCTGATCTCCATCATTCGCTCCTCGGGCCGCGATGCGACCGTGGTGGCACGCGCCGTCGACGGCTGGACCGTCGAGCAGCACGTCGGCTCGGCCAAGACGCTGGCCAAGATCCAGTCCAAGAAGTGGGACGCGGTGGTCGTGCAGGAGCAGAGCCTCGGCGAGTTCCACGTCCGCTACCCTGCCGCGCGCGCCATCGATGCGCAGATCTCGGCGGCCGGCGGACGGACCATCTTCATGATGACCTGGCGCGATCGCGGCGCGCCGCTCGTCAGCTACGACGCCCTTCGCGGCGCGCCCGGCGAAGACGTCGGCTACGTGCCTATCGCGCACGAGCTTGGCGCGCCGGTGGCCCCGGTCGGCTGGGTCTACCGGGAGCAGCTCCTGGGCAACCCCAGCGTCGACCTGTGGGGTACCGACGGCCACCATGCCAACGAACGCGGCCGCTACCTTGCGGCTCTTTCCATTTACTGCGCCGTCTTCGGCGAGAGCCCCGTCGGGCTGTGGGCGCCGCCGGGGTTCTCGCCGCAGCAGAACCTTCACGACCAGCAGACGGTCGAGAAGGTCGCCCTCTCCAACCCGTCCGAATGGATGATCGAGGCCGCAGGCAATGGCGCCAAGGCGTCCGCCGTGCGCAAGCTGGTCACCAATGCCGGCGACGACGCCACCGAGACGCTGGCCACTGGCACCGTCGTCGGCGGCAGCGCCGTCACGCTCGGTGCCGGCCGCCTGACCGCGCTGCGCTTCGCGGGGCTGCCCATTCCTCCCGGCGCGGTCGTACGCAGCGCGCACCTGGAGATGTTCCCCTCCACCGGCCGCACCAATCCGGTGGTCCTGGAGTATGCAGCGGTCGACTCGGAGGACGCGCCTCCGCTGACGGTCGAAGTCGGCGCGCTTTCGAAGCTGCCGCTGACTTCCACCTCGGTCATCGACGCGCCGCCCGCCTTCGATGGCAGCGTCTACAATCCGAGCGTGGACCTGGCGGCGCTGGTGCAGGAGATCGTCGACAAGCCCGGATGGTCCGAAGGAAACGCCATGACCATCATGGTGCACGATGCAGGCAGCACCTCTTCGCGCCTGGTGCGAGCCTATGAAGCCGGTGCCAGCCGCGCGCCGGCATTGGTCGTCGAGCTGGAGCCCTGACAACCGAGTAGTCGCCGGCGCGCCTCGACGCTCCAAACCGCGACGCCCGATTCGCGCGCTACCTGGTGCGGCCTAGTCGTTCGAACAGGTGCGCGAAACCGTCGAGCCCTTGCAGGTGAGTGTCTGTCCCGCCAGGCACGCGGCGGTGGGTCCGGTGCCGTAGATCTGCGTCAGGCGCAGCGTCGGCTCCAGGGCTTCGCCGCGAAGATCCATTCCCTCGGCCACCGTCCGCACGATCACACGGCGACGCTCGGACGAGAAGTGCACGCGCATGCGCGAGATGCCGCCTGCCTCTTCGAACGCGCCGTCCGGATCGCGAAACACGAAGTCGCCGCCGCCGATCTGCTGAAAGCCCGAGGGCGGAGCGAACGCCGACCATACGACGTTGCCGTCGGCGTCGGCCACGGTCAGCTCGACGCCGCTGTCGGTGGGGTCCTCGGAAACCCAGCTGCCGTCGAAGCGCGACGTCATTACCACGCGATCGCCGCCGCTGCTCATGCGCAGCTTGACGCGCGCGGACAGCGGACTGGTTTCCGGCGGAACGCACGCGTCGCCCTCGCAGCGCTCGTCGATGGTGCACGGATCCTCGTCGTCACAGCGCATCCCGTCGGGAGTGTTGGCACACGTCAGCTCGAGCTGTAGCTCGACGACGTTGTTGGTGTCGTCGGCCTCGGCGATCAGGTCGTCGGGATCGACCTCGACGCGAAGCCGGTAGCTGCCGGTGGGCAGGTCGATGTCGGTCAGGTCGATGTACTGGCACGAGGTGTTGACGCCGTAGACGTCGGCGCAGCCCGCGCTGATTCCCTGGTTCTGACAGGTGTACTTTCGCACCGCGCATTCGGTATCGAGGAGACAAAAGCCGTACTTGCGTCCCTGGATGATCGGCTCGCCCGCGGCCGTCAGCAGATCGGCGATCGCGAACTCTTCGAAGTGCGCATGACCATGCGCCGTGCTGCACAGGAAGTAGGGATTGGTGCAGGAGGCGCCCGGATTGGCACGGCAGTCCGGGCACCCGGGGTTGCCCAGCACGATGTCCTGATCGCCGATGTTGCGGGTGCGCATCGCGTAGCGCAGCAGCAGGCGGTTGGTCTCGCCGCCGGCGCAGCCTTCGATGACGTCGCCCGAATTGACGTTGCTGCGCACCACCGCCGGCGAATAGACCTGCGGTTCCATGTCGCCGAGGGCCAGCGCGAGGCCCGGCACCATGAGCAGCGACAGCGTCACACTCCTGAGAAGAGCTCGCATCGCCGATACATTACGCGCAGCCGCTGCGCGGAGGCAATACGCCATCCGGTTTGACGCCAGGCGCGCTCTGAGGTCGAAAGGCCGCATCCATCCAAGGAGACGGCCATGACATCGACCATCCGCTTCGGAGTGACCCTTCCTCAGATCAAGCGCAGCTGGGAGGACACGCGCGCGGCTGCCACCGAGCTGGACACGCTCGGCTACGACAGCGCCTGGGTGTGCGATCATCTGTACGGCGTGCCGATGCCGAACCTTCCCATCCTGGAAGCGTACAGCCTGCTGGCCGCCGTCGCGGCCGTCACCACCCGGCTCGAGCTGGGCGCGCTGGTCACGCCTCCGTTCTTCCGCAATCCGGCGGTCCTGGCCAAGCAGATCGCCACGATCGACCACATCGCCGGCGGCCGCATGATCGCCGGCCTCGGATCGGGATGGTTCGCGTCGGAGTTCGAAGGCTACGGCTGCGAGTTCCCACCCGTCGCCCGGCGCCTGGATGCCCTGGAGGATACCTGCCGGATCCTGCAAGCGATGTGGACGCAGGAGCAGCCGAGCCACCAGGGCAAGGTCTTCTCCATTCAGGATGTCTACTGCGAGCCCAAGCCGCTGCGCCAGCCGCGCATCCTGATCGGCGGCGGCGGCGAGAAGGTTCTGCTCAAGCTGGCGGCGCGGTACGCCGACATCTGGAACAACCTGGCGGTGAACCAGAGCGACCTCGCGCGCAAGGTGGCCGTGCTGCACGAGCACTGCCAGCGCGAAGGACGCGATGCCTCGCAGCTCGAGATCTCGCAGCAGTGCCTCGTCGTCATCGCGCCCACCATGGCCGAGGCCGAGCAGAGCATCGCCAAGGCGGAGCGCATCTACGGCGGTCACATGGGAGCGGGATTGCGCGATCACGGAATTTGGGGCGATCCGCCCGCGGTGGTCGAGAAGATCCGTCGCTACGCCGCCATGGGCTGCGGCCATTTCATCATCGAGTTTTTCGGCAAGGACCTGCGCGAGCCCGCCCGTCTCTTAGCCGAAACGGTGGTGCCCGCATTTCGCTGACCTGACCCCATCGTGTCCGGGCGCGGCCGCGGGCTTGTCTCGGGCTGACTATCCGGTTCCTCCGGCTCGTCCGACCGGGACGTGCCGGTGGCCGCGCCCTTCCGGAAAATAAAAGGGCCGCTGCAGAAAGCTGCAGCGGCCCTTTCGTTTCATGCCGGCCGTGTGTGGCCGCGCGACCTAGTGGACGGCGATCGCGACGCTCTCGCCGCTGGAGCCGTTGCCGCCTGCGCCGCCGTCGGCGCCGCTGCCGCCGGAGCCGCCGCCGCCGCCAGTGCCTACGTCGGCGCCGCTACCGTCGTTGGTGCTGCCTGCGCCGCCGCCGCCGCCGCCGCCCGCGCCATTGCCGCCCGAGCCGCCCGCGCCGCCCTGGCCTGCCGCACCCGGAGTGCGCGTGCCGCCCGTGAATGCGGTGCCCGTGCCGCTGCTGCACAGGTAGACGGCATACGAAGAGCCGCCGCCGGTGCCGCCGGTGCCGCCGGTGCCGCCGCGGCCACCGCCGCCGCCGCCGCCGCCGCCCGAGCCGGTGCCGCCGACACACGAGATCGAAGAGTCCTGCTGGCCCGAGCCGCCGCCGCCGCCGGAGCCGCCGCGTCCGCCGCTGCCGCCGTTGCCGGTGCCGGCCTGACCGCCCGGAACCCAGAAGCAGCTGCTGTGCGAGCCGGCCGGACCCGACGAGCCCGTGCTGCCGGTGAAGCCGGAGCCGCCCTGCGTGCCGCCGCCGCCGTTGTTGTGTCCGCAGCCCGCCGCCGCGCCGCCGCCGCCGCCGCCAGGGCCGCCGCCTGCTGCGCTGCTACCGCCGGTGCCGCCGGTGCCGCCGCTCTGGTTGCCACGGCCGCCGCCGCCGCCACCGCCACCGCCGCCGCCGTTGACGCCGGTTCCGGTGCCGCCCTGGCCGCCGGCGCCGCC
>DASPNH010000163.1:0-41279 GCA_035626675.1 Binatia bacterium | reverse complement strand
TGTTTGCAGAGGAAGCGTGCAGGCCCGATGTTCGCCGGCGCCGCGCAGCAGGCACAAGGAGGTTCGTCGTGACCACCAAGCTCGACAAAGAGGAGTGCATCCTTTTCAGCGGTGCCGCCCAGGGCGCCGAGGCCGAGTTCGGCACCGTTGCCGAGCGTCATGGCATCGAGGAAGTGAACTTCACCTTCGACGGGCACTCCGACGCGCGCACGCGCGGAATCCGCGTGCTCACCCACGCCGAGCTCCGCAACGGCGACGTCAGCCTGGCCTACGTCAGCCGCCTCATGCATCGCCAGTACCGCGATACGCCGCTCTTTCGAAAAGTGCTCCAGACAATCTGGCATCAGGTCAACAACGGCCAGGAGATCTACGTGGTCGGACACATCCTGGACGACGGCACCGTCAAGGGCGGCACGGGCTGGGGCGCCGAGTTCGCCAAGATCTGCAACAAGCCTCTGTTCGTGTTCGACCAGGAACAGCGCGGCTGGTTCTCGTGGGACGGCACCGCCTGGCAGGGCGCGGGCAATCCGGTGATCCAGCATCACCATTTCACTGGCACGGGTACGCGCTTCCTCAATGACGCCGGCAAGCGCGCAATCGCCGACCTCTTCTCCCGCAGCTTCGGATAGCCGTCCCGCGACCCGCGTGGTCGCTCCTCGTGACTCGCCGAACCGCGCGGCGACGCGGGCGCGCCATCTGGCGCTCCGCTGCGCCACATCCTCCCCGCACTCGCGGCGCTGGAGCCCACTCGATCCGGCAATCACCCGCAATTCGTGAACATCGCCTGGCGGCCGGCGGTCTACGTGGTCATACGCGCCGCCGACTCGTGCGGTCGCGCAGCATCATGAGGAGGTCGTCATGAAACGCCCATTTACGATTCTTGCGAGCATTACCCTGGCCGCGGCCACGGCTGCGCCGGCGATGGCGGAGTGGCGCTGGGTGGAGGAGGACAACCGCCAGGTTTACGAAGAGACCCAGGTCTACGAGGAGCAGCAGCCGCGCTACTACGAAGAGCAGCGCTACGAGACGCACTACCAGCCCGTAGTCGAGAGCCGCGAGGTATTTCGCGATCGCGACTGCGAAGTCACCCGAACGCACATGAGCGACGGGACGACGCACGATGAGCGCCGCTGCGGCGGCGGCCTGCGCGTGGTGCCGCCGCACGTGTTCATCATCGATCGCATCGGCCGGCACTTCGACAGGCTGCGAGGCTACTGAGCCAACCACACTTGCCAGGCGCCCGGTGGCAGCACCGGCTGACAGCGGCGGGCCCGATCCTCGGGCCCGCCTTTTTTTGCGCCGTTCCCGGATTACCGGTGGTGCGGCGCCCGGTCGGAATCGCCGAAGCTGGCCCTGCCTCGAGCGGACAGTCCCCTTGCAGTCGTTTGCTGTCGGCGGCTCCCCTTTTGCGTGGGAACCACGCGGCGGGCGTCGATTCCGGCTCGTCACGCGGCAGCTTGGCAGCGATACTCGGCCCCGATGCGAATCGCCCCCGCAGCCTTGTCCCTTGCAGCGGCATGGTCGCTGCTGCAGCCACTGTCGGCGCAGGCTGCGCCCTATTGGGCCACCACCGGCCGCAACGCCCAGCACACGGCGCTCGGCGACGTGGCCGCGCAACCGTTGACGCGCATCCTGTGGAAGATGCGCGTGGACCGGCATCCGCAGTACACCAGTCGCGGCAGCCTGCTGGCGCATTACGGGTCCCCGCTGATCACCGAAGCCCACACCGTCATCGTTCCAGTCAAGGTAGGGATCAGTGGCAAGTTTCGCGTGCTGGCCGTGCGCGGGCTCGATGGCCGGCGCGTGTGGAGCCGGCGAAGCGATTACGTCGCGCCGCCGCATTCGTGGATGCCGACGTTCTCTCCGGTCCTGTCGCCGTCGGGATTGCTGTGGATGCCCGCAGCCGGCGGGACGCTCCTGACGCGGACTTCCGCCGACGATCGCCAGGGCGTCTTCGAACGGGTCGCGCATTACGGGGTCGACAGCTGGCTGACCGACAAGGCGGCGTTTCGTGACACCGTCTTCATCAGCACGCCTCTTACCGCCGCCCCCAGCGGCGATGTCTACTACGGCGTCGAGACCAGCGGCATGCCGCCCTCGGACGTCGAGAACGCGCTGGTGCGCATGACCGCATCGGGCAAGTCATGGACCGTGACGCCGCTGAGCATGACGGGCGATCCGGCAATGACCCAGATTCTGGGCAATTCGGCGCCGGCGCTGTCTCCCGACGGGAGCCGTCTTTACGTGGCCGTCAGCGACGGCAGGAATGGCTATCTCGTCGCGCTCGACTCCCAGTCGCTCGAAACCGTCACCAAGGTTCGGCTCGTCGATCCGAGCAGCGCCATCGATGCGTGGCTCAACGACAACGGCACTGCGGCTCCGATGATCGGCCCGGACGGCGACGTCTATTTCGGCGTGCTCGAGCAGCTCTTCGGCTGGAACCACGGTCGCGGCTGGCTCATGCACTACGACGCCGACCTGCAGCCGAAGGGATTCGTCGGCGCCTTCGGCTGGGACGATACGCCCTCGGTGGTGCCTGCACACGTGGTGCCTTCGTATGCGGGCTCCTCGCCGTACCTGATCCTGACCAAGTACAACGACTACGCGACGGCCGGCGGCGACGGCGCCCACCGCATCGCGATCCTGGATCCCAACGCGGCGATGCGCGATCCGGTAAGCGGCATGGACGTGATGGCCGAGGTCCTGACCGCCCTCAGCCCGACGCCCGATTACGACCTGACGCCGAGGTATCCGAAAGCGCTGCGCGAATGGTGCATCAACACCGCCGCCGTCGATCCCGTCACGCGCTCCGCGCTGGTCAACAACGAGGATGGTCGTCTTTACCGATGGGACCTGACCTCCGGCGAACTGGTCGAGTCGATCGAGCTCAACGGCGGTCTCGGGCAAGGCTATACGCCGACGCTGCTCGGCCCGGACGGCACGGTCTACGCGATCAACGATGCGACCCTTTTCGCGATCGGCGATCGCGACCGCTGATTCCGCGTTTTTTTGGCTCTCCTCAAGATTTCGAGAATATTTTTCGCACCTCTCCCGCACCTCTTGTCGGGAATATCTCATCGCTTATTCTCCGACTCGGAGCTGCTTGCGCCGTGGGGGCGGTCAGCAGCTTCTCTGGCGCTTGCGAAAGGGGAGAGCGTCAATGCAGTCATACTTCGCCGCCGTGATCTGCTGGGGAGCAGTGCTCGGCGTCTTCCTCTGCAACAGCGTGCAGGCTGCAGCTCCGACAGGGACGTCGGCAGCCGCGAAATGTGAAGCAGCCAGGAACGCTGCGGCCGGCGAGTATTTCGCCTGCATGCAGACCGCCGAAAGCAACTACGTCACCTCCGGCGATGCGGCCAAGTACCGCGATCAGCAGCTTCAGTGCCTGCGCAAGTACGAGCAGGACTGGACCAAGGCCGAGCAGCAGGCCGGCGGCGCATGCCCGAGCGGCAGCGATTCGATTGCCGTGCAGGACTTCCTGGATGCCTGCACACAGTCCATCGCGGTCTCGCTCGATGGCAGCCCTCTTCCGCTCGACGTCGTCACCTGCAACAGCGAGCTGACCGATACGGCGCAGGAGCTCGACGTCTGCTCCGACGATCTGAGCGTGTGCGATACCGGCCTCGGCGCGTGCACCGAGGATCTCGAGGCCGCCGAATCCTCGGCGACCTCCTGCGCCGTCTCCCTTGCCTCTTGCGGCGCCAGCCTCGGCACCTGCACCGGGGATCTGGCCACCTGCGACAGCGAGCTGGCGGCTTCACAGAGTGCCGGCACGACCTGCAATACCGAGCTCACCGTCTCCCAGGGCCAGACCAGCGTATGCCTGGGCGCGCTGACGGTCTGCGAAGACGACGTTTCGACCTGCGCCGGCGAGCTGTCGCAGTGCGACGATCAGACCGAGGAATGCGAGCAGGACCTGGTCGACTGCGACGCAGCCTCCGACGCTACCGCCGCCGACCTGGCGCAATGCGCGAACGAGCTCTCGGCGACGGTGGTCGCGCTTGCACAGTGCAGCGGCGACCTCGCCGACGAGGAAGCGGTCAGCGCGGCGTGCACGGGCGAGCTCGAAACGACCCAGGACGAGCTGTCGGTGTGTCAGGACGATCTCGGCAACTGCCGCTCGCAGGCCGGCGCCCTCATTCCGCAGACCGGACAGATCGCCTGCTACAACGCCAGCGCCCTGCTGCCGAGCTGCGCAGGCACCGGCCAGGACGGCGAGCTGCGGCGCGGTGCCGCGCGCAACTTCCTCGACAACGGCGACGGCACCATCAGCGACGACGCCACCGGCCTGATGTGGGAGAAGCTGTCCGACGACGGCTCCATCCACGACAAGGACACGGGCTACACGTGGCTCAACGCCTTCTCCAAAATCGCCGCACTCAACGTCGCCGCCTATGCCGGCTACACCGACTGGCGGTTGCCGAACATTCTGGAGCTGGAGACGCTGCGCAACGTCGGCTCGTTCAGCCCGGCGACCTTCTCGGCTTTTCACAGCGGCTGCGTGGCGGGCTGCACCGTCACGACGTGCAGCTGCACACGCACGTCGTTCTGGTACTGGTCCTCGTCGACCTACCAGGGCCTGATCACGAACGCCTGGAACGTCTCCTTCTCGCAGGGAACCTCCGACATCGTCTCGAAAAGCGGAACCGGCAACGTCCGCGCCGTGCGCGGCTAGCTCGAATGAAAAAAGGGGTCAGGCACCTTGGGAAAAGGTGCCTGACCCCTTTTTCGTGCAAGGTGTCGGAGCGGGATCAGCCGAAGCGGTAGAAGATGCTGCCGCCGATCGGGAGCAGGTCGAACTCGTGCGCGTCTCCGGTGGGCAGGATGTAGTCCACCTCGAACGCCACGCCGATGTTGTCGGTGATGTAGATGTCGACGCCGGCGCCGAAGCGTGCGGCAAAGCCTGCCTCGTCGCGCTTGTCGACCGGCGAGGGCGCCTCCAGCTCGACCTTGGCCATGCCGATGCCGCCGATGACGTAGGGCTGGAAGCGGCCGTCGATGGGGAAGAACTTGACGTTGGCCATGATGTTGTAGGCATCGAGATTGTGGCCGCGGCCTGCATCCGGCGCGTTGCTCTGCGGGACGTTCTTGAAGTGCAGGTACTGCTCCCACTCGCCTTCGATCGCCACCCACTTGTTCCACCGATAGCCGGCGCGGATCTCATAGCCGCCGGTGTTGCCGGCATCGTCCAGCGGCACGCCGACGATGCCCGCATCGTTGTCGAAGAGCTGGACGACGTAGATGCCGCCGACCTCGAGGTAGCCGCCGGTGCGGTCGAAGCGGGTCTCGACCACGGTCTCGGTGGCAGCGGGCGCGGGCCCTGCCGGCGCCTGCGCCGGCGCCTCGGTGGTCACGTCCTCGCCGTAGGCTCCGGCCATCGCCGTCGCCGCGCTGCCGAGAAGGATCAAGGTCGAAAGTAAACAGGTCCCGGTCCGCTTCATGAGCATGTCTCCTTTTGTCCGGTTCTCGATGGGTCCGCGGCGTCCGCGAAGAGCTTGCCACATGCCGGCGGCGGCAGGTGCGCGGCGAGCGCCTTCCTGGTGCGGCCATTCTAGCCACCCATCGGCAGGAGGGCGAGCCGGCCGGCCCTGCGACCCGAAGTTCGAGGCATCGGCAGACGACACCGGCCACCGGACCGCCCGCTTCCCTATGGCCATGCCGCTGATGCCTCAGCCCGGCGGCGAAGCAGCGGGCCCGCAACGCCGGCCGCAGCCGCCCAGCTCAGGCCCGAGTGCGGATCTTGAAGTTGCCTCTGCCTTCGTCGTAGTCGAGGACGACCAGCTCGCGGCCCTCGGCGTCGTGCAGAAGGTCGGCGAAGCTGGCGTAGCCGTAGCGTTCCTCACGAAAGTCGGGATGGACGCGGCGCAGGGTCTGCTTGACGAGCGAGCCCCAGACCGGATCGTAGTCCTCTTCGAGCGAGGAAACGATGCCCATCAGCATCTCCAGCGCTTCCTGCTTGCCGTCGCCTGCCGAGCTCTTCGGCGTCCTGCTGCGGCTGGTGCGCTGGCGCGGCTTCTTCTTGTCGGCCACGCGAATCAGGTCGTCGTAGTAAAGGAACTCGTCGCAGCTCGACACCAGCAGGTCGGAAGTCGAGGCCTTGACGCCGCAGCCGATGACGCGCTTGTCGTTCTCCTTGAGCTTGGAGACCAGCGGCGAGAAGTCACTGTCGCCCGAAAGCAGCGCGAAGACGTCGATGTGGCCCTTGGAATGACACAGGTCCAGGGCATCGCAGACCATCCGGATGTCGGCCGAATTCTTGCCGCTGTGCTTGCTGGCGGGAATGTCGATCAGCTCGATGCCTTGGGAGTGGAAGTCGCGGATCGCGCCGCGGTACCTCTGCCAGTCGCAGTAGGCGCGCTTGTAGACGATGCGGCCCTTCTCGAGCAGGCGCTTGAGCACCAGGTCGATGCGGAACTCCTCGGCATGCAGGTCACGCGCACCGATGGCGAGATTCTCGAAATCGACGAAGACGGCGATCAGGGTTTCATCGGACATCGGCACCACCTTACCGCACGCGCGAGGCGTGCGCGGGTGGTAACCGTGTCGGCAGCCAAAAGCGAGGCGGCGACGTGCGCGCCGACAACCGAACCTGGCCTGTGCCTATTCGTCCGGTGCCGGCGTGACCTCGCCGAGCCGGTAGGTGCTCCACTGCTGCTGCATGCGCTCGGCCTGGCCGGCAGTGAACTCGTAGAGACAATCGTCGTCGGTGTAGTCCATGAAGTTGTGGATCGCATCGTACTGGCTGTCGCCGGGGCACGTGTCGCGGTCGACCGGGCATCCGAAGGCCGGGCTGGCTTCGGGCGGCGTATCGGCGACCGAGTCCCCGGCGTTGCAGCCGCCGAGCGAGGGCAGGCGCAGGCCGAGCCAGATGCCGACCTCACGTACCAGGGTCTTGCCGCGATGGTACGGCGCGGCCGCACCGCCGGGGACCGTCGAGTACAGGAGCACGACGCCGTCGTCCTGCGGACGTGCGCTGTAGCTGCTCGGCGCCGTGGACCAGCCGAGCAGTCCGTCTCCGATGTTGGCGGTATAGATGTTGAGGTGGGTGGCGTCTCCCTGTCGAAGTGCCGCCTTGGCCGCCTCCTCCTCGTTGGAGCCGTAGTCCATGTTGTACCAGGCGGCGTCGAGCGTGCGGTCCACGCTGACCAGCTCGAACTGGAAGGCCGTGGCTGCGCCACCGAGGTACCCGCCGAACGCTTCGTTGAGAACTTCCATCTGCACGGCAATCGTCGCATCCGAGAGGTTGGGAGCGGTGTTGCCGTTGTGGATGACGTGCATGTGTACCGGCACGACGATCGGCGAGATCGGCGCGACGACGTTCTCGATGCACGATTCGACATTGATCAGGAGGGTACGGCCGTCTCCTTCGCACAGCGTCTGCGCTTCGGCATCGGCCAGGGCGTCCGAGAACCGGTCCTCGCTCTTCTGCAGACACGTCGGATCAGGCCTCGACAGGTTCTGCAGCAGCGCCTTGCTCTCGCACTTCAGATCGCCGCTGATGCGCTTGCTGATCGCCTTGAGCTTGGCCGCCGAGCATCGCTGCTCGAGCGTGGCCGCATCGGCGGAAACGACGAAGAACAGAATTGCCAGGGCTGCGGGCAGCAACGGCGCGGACGCCGGACGAAGCGCTGTCATGAGACCTCCTGCCGGCGACGCGCGCGGCGCCGCCGCTTCTAACAGCTGCCCCCCAAGGGCAGATGCGCGCGTTGGCGACGCGCGTGTCCGTGCAGCTTGGACCGCGCTGGCGAAGGCCGTCAACGCAGGTGGGAACTTTCGCCGCGCCAGGGGGCGCACGATCGTCGAACGGTTCGCGTCAGTTGCCGGCGCGCACTGCGCGCACCGCTGCCGTCTGGTCCTTGGGATGCGGATCGGTGGCGCCATCGTCCACGACGATGGTCCACGCCTGCGCCGGCGCTGCCGCGTAGCTGGTCGACGACCACTGCCGCTCGGCGGCAGGAGCGCAGCTGCAGGTCGTCACGGTGCAGCCGTCGGAGCAGGTCTCATCGAAGACTTCCTGCATCGCAGGATCGGCGCTACCGAGGTCGAGCAGCGTCGCTGCCTCGAAGATGTTCGGCAGTCGCCAGTTGTCGTGGCCGGCGAAAAGAGCCGCGTTGAGCGCAGCGATCTTGGCAAAGGCGTCCGTCCAGACGCCGGCGTCGTCGTGATCGTGCACGGTGCCGTCATCGGAGAGCTTCTCCCACATCAGGCCCGTCGTAAGATCCGTGACGGTGCCATCGCCGTTGTCGGCGAATGCGCGCGGCGCGCCCGATTGCAGCTCGCCGTCCTGGCCGGTGCCCGCGCACGCGATGACTGCACCGGCGCTGTCGTAGCACTGGGTCTGGCCCGTTTGCAGGGTCTCGGCACGCGGCGAGCATCGCAGCTCACCAGGCTGGCCGACCGCGGCCTTCAAGATGGCAAGGGCATCGGAAGCGGTGACGGTATGACTCAGGTCCACGTCACCGCAGGGCGATCCGAACGTCGTCTCGACGGCGCCGCCGGCCGCCGATCCGCCGCGGCCGCCAGCCTGCGATCCGATGATTTCGGCAATGAAGCCTCCGCGCACGGCGCGGACCGCATGCAGAGCGGGCTTATCGTCGGCGAACAGCCTTCCGTCCTGCGCGCTCACCAGCCAGGCACGGTCGGGCTCGGGAACGTACGTGGTCGAGCTCCAGCTGTCGGCGGGCGGGCAGTTGCACTGGAGGGACGTGCACTCGGCCTCGCAGTCGTCGCCGAAGTGCGCGAGGTAGTAGGCCGGGTCGCTGCGGCCGAGATTGGCCAGGGTCAGAAGCTCGAACGCGTTGGGCAGGCGCCAGTCGTCATGGCCGGCATACTCGCCGGCGTTGAGCTGATCGATCTTTTCGAAGGCCTGATCCCAGCTCAGCGCGGCGTCGCGGTCGTGAATGCCGCCGTCGTCGGAAAGCTTCTCCCAGACCAGGCCGGTGACCTCGTCGAAGATGGTGCCGTCATCGTTGTCGACCGAGCTGCGGATGATGCCGCGCGTGATCGAACCTTCCTGGCCGCTGCCTTCGCAGGCGACGACGGCGCCGCTGGCATCGAAGCACGCGGTCTGACCGGTGCGCAGGAGCTTTCCGCGCGGGCCGCAGTCCAGTTCGACGCTGCTGCCGACCGCTGCGCGAAGAGCCGCAAGGGCATCGGAGCTCGTGATCGAGTCGTTGCCGTCGACGTCGCCGCATTGCTGCGAAACCGCATGGGCGGCCGTGCCAGAGAAAAGAAGTGCGCCTGCAAGCGCGAGAAGGGATAGCGTGTTGCGCATCGTCTGCTCTCTCCAGCTGCTCAGCGCGAGTCCCTCCCCGATCGCGATCTGCAGCAAAGCTCTGATGAAAGCCTAGCGCGAAGCGGCGCGTGCTTGCAGCGCTGTTTTTGGTCCGCGACGCCTCACATGGCATGGATTCGGAGCAGGCGGGTTCTCAAACCAGCGAGCGATAGTAGCCGGCGACGCCGTCCAGCACGTACTGGACGGCGAGGGCCGCAAGGACGATCCCCATGACGCGCGTCATCATGTGCGCCTTGCCGGTGCCGACGCGGTGCAGGAAGCGCTCGCCCACGACCAGGACGGCGAAGGTGATGGCGAAGATCACGGCCACGTTCGAGGCGATGATCAGCAGACGCCACAGGTCGCCGTCGGCATCGGCCGTGAGCAGCAGCACGGTGGCGATGGTTCCGGGGCCCGACAGCAGGGGAATGGCCAGCGGGAAGATCGCCAGATCCTCGCCGCGCCCAGGCTGTTCCTGTGCTTCGGGTGCCTGCAGGCCGGGGCGGTGGCCGAACAGCATCGGCATCGCCACCGCGAACAGCAGGATGCCGCCGCTGATGCCGAACGCGTGGACCGAGACGCCGAGATGACCGAGCAAGGCGCGTCCGGCGACGAGGAAGAACAGCGCGATTCCGAACGCGAAACCGACCGCGCGCCGCAGGGTGCCGCGTCTCTCCTCGACGCTCAGGCCCTCCAGGAGAGAGGTGATGATGGGGACCGCGCCGAAAGGATCGATCACCACCAGCAACGTCACGAACGACGTCAGCGCGAAGTGAGCGAGATCAGCCGCAGGCATGCCGAGTACCGGCAGCGTCCCGGTTGCCAGCAGCTCCCTAGCCGACGAAGAAGGCGTTGAGCTTGTTGCCGTCCAGGTCGCGGAAGTAGCCGGCGTAGAAGCTGTCCCCGCGCGGACCAGGCGCGCCCTCGTCGGCACCGCCGAGCTCGCGCGCCTTGGCGTAGACCGCCTGCACCTTCTCCTGGGAGTCGACGGCCAGCGCGACCATCACGCCGTTTCCGACCGTGGCGGCATTGCCGTCGAAGGGCTTGGTCACCGCAAGCATCGCCTTGGCAGGATCGGTGCCCCACAGGATGAACGTGCCCATGTCCATGACGCGCTTGGCGCCGATGCTGCCGAGAAGCGCGTCGTAGAACGCGGCGGCGCGTTCGATGTCGTTGGTGCCCAGGGTGACGTAACCGACCATGTAAGCTCTCCTTGCGCCGAAAGTGGTTGAGAACTTTCGCATTCGCCGCCGCGAGGCAAACGCGGCTCGGATCGATCAGCATGACGGCCCACTGCCGTCCCGGCGCGTCTCGTCGCGGCCTCCGGCGATCGATGCAGAAACCGTGTCGACATCCGTGGGACGATGGGGCATCGTGCCCCTCGATCGCATGTACCGCCTTCTGATCCTCGCTCTCTCTTCGGTTCTGGTGGCGGCGCCGGCATCGGCGCGTGCCGAGCTTCACACCATTGGCCCGGAATTCCGGCCTTCGCACGGCGAACGGACCTCGAGCGCCTGCACCGACGACGACGGCGTCACGGCCAGCGTTCGCCAAGCGTGCGAACAGCCGGACGAGCGTGGCGGTTGCGATGGGCGCCTCGACATCTTCGTCGAGTGGCACGATGCCGACGGCGAGCTCGTCAGCGGGCCGCATCTCGCCAACGACGACGTCGACGGTAAATTGCTGCATCCATACGGATGCGCCAGCGACGGCGCCGTCATGATCGTCATGGAACGCAGCATCCGCGTGATCGGCCGCAACGGGCCACGGGGCCCATGGCTTCCGCTCTGCCAGGACTGCGCAGGCTATGATGCCAGCGTAGTCGGAATCGGTAACGGCTTTTTCGTGGCGTGGAACGATGGGTTCTGGATCACCGGACGCTTCTTCTCACGCAACGGTACAGCCACGGGACCCGAATTCCAGGTCAGCGACACGAGCTTTCAGACCTATGCCCAATTGCCCACGGCCGCAGCCGACGCCGACGGCAACCTGGTGGTGGCGTGGCTGGCCGAGGATTGGCATCCGCAAGGATCGGCACTGGCGGTCCGCGCGACCCCGGTCGGTTCCGATGGAACGACCGGGCCTGAGCTCGTCCTGAACGAGTTCCCGCATCTGTCGTACGGCCGGGTTCAATCGACACCGGCAGCGATGGCCGTTTCGTCGTTGCGTGGGAGAACACGCAGTTCCAGGGCGGCTGGGTCGCACGCCGAGTGACCGTGCACGGCAGCGCAACGACGACCACGACGACCACGACCACGACGCTGCCGAGCGGCGTGCCCTCCTTCCTGCCGGCCACGACGCTGGCCGGCATCCACACCAGTGAATACGGCCATCCCTGGTTCCGGCCGGCATTGGTAGCGGACGCGAATGGCCGATGGATCCTGAGCTGGCCCGACGAATTTCTGCCCGATTGGAGCGATTCCACTGACTACGGAGCCGTATTCAGCACTTCGGGAGACAATGCCCGCCACTGGTCGCCAGCACAGCCCGTGCAGAACGACCCGCACACCGACTCCGTCGAAGTCACCATCGCAACCGATGACCGCGGCAACTGGCTGATGGCCTGGCCGCGCACGGACGGTGAGATCATCGAATTCCGCCGTTCTACCGACGGCGGGGTCACCTGGGGTGAACGGGCCACGCTCTACCTGACCGATTTCACCGGGCCCTTTCATGCCTTGCGGTCGATAGGCACCGTTGCCATCGCCGCGGGCCGCCAGGAACGCTGGCTCGCCGCGTGGACGGAGATCGTCCTCGAGGAACGGACCGCCGATAGCGGCAATGACGTCCAGATTGCCGTCTTCTGCGGGGTCAGGGCAAGCATCTCCCATGATGCCGGCGCGTCGTGGGGCCGCGCCTTCACGGTCAGGGAAATGGCCTGCGAGCGGGTCAGGAACGTTACCGCCGCGGCCGACCGGCGTGGCAATCACCTCATCGTATGGACTGACGGCCGCGTGATGGGAATGCGGTCGCTGGACGACGCACGAACCTGGTCGTCTCCGGCGCCGCTCCTGAAGGACGCCCATCTTTCACCGGCCTCGGTGACCGTCGCTGCCGGCGGCGACGGCAGCTGGCTGCTGGCGTTCATCGGATCGGTGGCTCGCGACCGCGAGGACGCAACGCAGCGGGTGTTCGTCTCGCGCGCATCCGATCTTCTGCAAGACTGGAGCAAACCACGCGGCATCGCCCCATGGCACGAGCAGCCCGGCGGCGATGACTCGTCGCCGAGCCTGGCAGCGGGCGACGGTCGCTGGGGAATCGCCTGGCAGACGCACGCCGACGTCGGCCTGGACATGGACGCCGACGTCGTGGCGGCGTTTTCTGACGATGGGCTTCGCTGGGGTGATGCCGCACCCGTGGACACCGGTGCAGCCACCGACGTGCGGGCGGACGTCAATCCGCAGATCGTCCACGGCGGCGCCCAGACTTGGGGCGTGGCATGGCGGACCTATGAGCTCACCGATCCCGGAACCGATTCCTGGACCGGCACCATCCGTTTCGCGCGCACGCGCGGGGGATGCGGCAACGGAATCCAGGAAGTCGCCGAGAAATGCGACGACGGCAACGAGGTCGAGGGCGACGGATGCGACTCCAATTGCCTTCCGACGGGCTGCGGCAACGGCATCGTCACCAGCGGCGAGGAATGCGACGACGGCAATGCCGACGAGTCCGACGCCTGCATTTCCGATTGTCGTCTGGCCGTGTGCGGCGACGGATTCGCCCGTGAAAGCGAAGAATCCTGCGACGACGGCAATTCGATCGAGACGGACGCCTGCCATGCCGATTGCACGCCTGCCGTCTGCGGTGACGGTGTGGTCTGGCAGGACGTCGAAGAATGCGACGAGGCCAGGAACGGTAACGACGATTCCTGTCTGAACCATTGCACGATGGCTCGGTGCGGAGACGGCTATCTCCACCTCGGTTCCGAGCAGTGCGACGACGGCAACCTGGAAGCGGGAGATCGCTGCACGAAGCGATGCCGTCTCAACCCGGTTTGCAACGGCGATGTCGGCTCGGGCCAGGGAGTCCGTGCAAGCGACGCGTTGCGCGTTCTCAACGAGGCAGTCGGCCTGCGGGGCCGATGCCCTCTTTATCGCTGCGACACGGACCGCAACGGCCGCATCACCGCGGCCGATGCGCTCCAGACCCTTCGCCATTCGGTGGGTCTGGTCAGCGACGGCTGCATGGTGCCGCGCAGCCTGGTCGTGCGGCTGGCCACTGCGGAAACGGTAGGCGCACTACAATTCATCCTCGACTACGCGAATGCTGCCGGCGACATCACCGGCAGCGACGGCCGGCCAGACTGCGAAAGCCTGGTCCCGGCGGTGCTCACCGCGATGAACTGGGACGGCGGCCGGGCTCTGCTGCACGTCGGCATGGTCACGATCCAGGGCTTCGAAGGTCCTGCCGATCTGCTGCGCTGCCAGTATCGTGCGCTGGCCGGACCGTCGGCCAACGATTTCGGCTACACGGTCGTCAATGCCGCGAGCCCCGATTTTGGCCAGCTGTCGCCCGTCCTCGAGGCGAGACTGGAGTAGCGCTCTGGCTCGTCATCGCGCGAGCCGGATCCAGGCCGGCGCATGGTCGCTTGCGCCTTCGCGGCCACGAAACCCCGTGTCCACTCCTGCCGCGACGAGGTGCGGAGCCAGCGACGGCGACAGCAGCAGGAAGTCCATGCGGAAGCCGGCGTTGCGGCGAAACGCATTGGCGTTGACCCAGAACGTGTAGATCCTGTCCTCGGGATGCAGAAGGCGATGCGAGTCGATCCAGCCTTGCGCCAGCAAACGCTGCCAGGCGGCGCGCGCCTCCGGCTGCATCACGGCATCGAGCTGCCATGCCCAAGCGTTGTAGATGTCGAAGTCGGTGGGCACGACGTTGAAGTCGCCGGCCAGCACCGCAGGCCTTCCCGAATCGAGCAGGTGTTGCGCGTGAAAGATCAGCCGCTCGAACCAGGCCAGCTTGTAGTCGAACCTGGGGCCCGGCTGCGGATTGCCGTTGGGCAGGTAGATCGAGGCGATGGTGAGGCCGCCGACCACGGCTTCCAGGTAGCGCGCCTGCACGTCGCCATCGCCGCCAGGAAGGCCTCGCCGCACCTGGAGCGGTCTCTGACCCCGGGCAAGAATGCCGACGCCGTGGTGGGACCTCTGCCCGTGCCAGATCGATTCGTATCCGGCACTGGCCAGGGCGCGTGCCGGACATTTCTCATCGGTGGTCTTGATCTCCTGCAGGCAGACCACGTCCGGCTCGGTCTCGCCGAGCCATTCCAGGATGCGAGCGATGCGGCCGTTGACGCCGTTGACGTTGAACGTGGCGATCTTCATGGCAGCCCACCCTCAGAGCCGGCGCCGGCCCATCGGCCTGACAAGGGCCCTTCCATCCGCTGCCGAGGCATGGAATGAGCCTAGCGGCGCTTCGCCGACGGAGGCAGAGGATGGCACGTCACCGACGCAATTCGACCGCAACGGTGGTACCGAAAATCACGGCAGCCGCAGCCCTGGCGATGCTTGCCGGCGCTGTCATGCAGGCGGCGCCGGTGATGGCGGCCACGACCTCGCCGACCGGCCCGTTCCCGGTCACCATTTCTGCACCCGGCTCCTGTCGTCTGGACGTGGACATAACCGGCTGTTCCGCGCCCGCAGCCGAGCCGATCTCTCCGATCACGATCACCAGCGGCGGAGTCGAATTAGACCTGGACGACCATGCGATCGAAGGCCACACCTTTCTTCGGCTGCCGAAGAAAGGTGCCTGACCCCTTCGCCTCTCGTGCCCCGCCCCTTCGTCGACAACATCCGCACCGCTGCCGCGCTGATCCCGCCGGGACATCGGCTGCGGTGGATGCTGCAGATTCCGCTGAGCCTGCTGGCGGCGGCAGTGGAGTCTGCCACCGCCGCGTCGATCTTCGCGCTGATCGCGACGTTGCACGACTCCCGCGGCGCCTCGAGCCTGCCGGTCCTTTCCTACCTGCACGAGCATTCTCCGGTTGGCTGGAAGGACGAGAACGGGCTGCGCACCGTCCTGATGGTGACCACCGCTTCGCTCATGCTCCTTCGAATCCTCGTCTCGGTATCTGCCGCCGCCTTCGAGCAGCGTGTCATTGCACGCGATCACGCCGCGCTCTCGCAACGGCTCTTCCAGGCCTACCTGGCCGCGCCGTACGATTTCCACCTGCAGCGCAACGTCTCCGACTACCTGTACCGGATCACCACAGCGGTCCATCACGTCTTCTCCGTCGTGCTCGGCGGCGCCGCGGCCCTGTTTCACGGCCTGACGCTGGCCCTTGCGCTCCTGGCCGTGCTGCTGCTGGTCAGCGTCGAGGCGACCCTGGGCAGCGTCGCATTCCTTGGCGTGTGGGTGTGGGCGGTCAGCCGCGTGCTGCGCGATCGCATCCAGCGCATCGGCGCAGCCAGCGACCACTACAACCGCATGCGCCATCGCGTGATGCTGCAGGCACTGTCGGCCATGCGCGAGATCAAGGTGCTCGGCCGCGAACCTCACTTCGGCTCCAGTTTCGAGGCTTGGCAGGGGCACATGGTCGAGGTCGCCTGGCGAAACGGCCTGCTCAACCTGGTTCCGCGCCTGACGCTGGAGAGCCTTCTGCTGGCGGTGGTGCTGCTCGCTGTCAGCGCGATGCTGACGGCGTCGAAGGATCCGTCCACGCTGCTGCCCATGCTCGGCCTCTATGCGTACGTGGCCATGCGCCTGATTCCGACCGTCCACGGCGCCGTGTTCCATTACAACGGAATCGTGGCCAGCACGGCGCCGCTCGGACATCTGCTGGCCGACTGGCAAAAGCTACAGCCGTACTTGCATGAGCCCGACCGCCAGCCGCCGCCTCTGCCGTTCGAACGCGCGCTCGAGCTCGACCGCGTCGGCTTTCGCTACGCCGGCTCGGATGCAGACGCACTACGCGACGTCGATCTGGACATCGCGCGCGGCGAGAGGATCGGAATCGTCGGACCGACCGGCGCCGGCAAGAGCACTCTGGTGCACATCCTGCTCGGTCTGCTCGAGCCGAGCAGCGGCGCCGTGCGCGCCGACGGCGCCGACCTCTTCACGAACGGCCGCGCGTGGCGCCGGCGGGTCGGCTTCGTCCCGCAGACCATCACGCTCCTCGACGACAGCATCCGCGTCAACGTCGCGCTGGGGATCGAGCCTAGCGACATCGACGACGCACGCGTGTGGCAGTGCCTGGCGACCGCGAGGCTCGATGAGCTGGTGCGTGGCCTGCCGGCAGGGCTGGATACGGAAATCGGCGACCGGGGCATCCGCCTTTCGGGAGGCCAGCAGCAGCGGTTGGCGATCGCACGCGCCATCTATCACGACCCCGACGTGCTGCTCTTCGACGAGGCCACGGCCTCGCTCGACGTGCGTACCGAGCGAGAGGTCAGCCGTGCCATCGACGAGCTCGGCCGCACGCGCACGACCGTCCTGGTCGCGCATCGCGTTTCGACGGTTGCCGAATGCGACCGGATCGTCGTCATGGACCAGGGGCGCGTGGTAGCGATCGGCACGTATGGCCGCCTCCTGGTGGAGTGTGCGCTGTTCCGTGAGCTCGCGCGCGGCTCGGAGCCTGCGCGGCCGGTGCTGCGCGCCGTGTCCGGATAGCGCGGCGAGGGGTCCTCAGGCGGCGCGTTTCCTGCGCGCGGCGCCTGCGCCGCCCGCCTTCAGGCTCTTCTGCAGAACTGCCATCAGATCGATGACCTCGGCCTTTTCGCTCTCTTCCACCTCCACCTCGACGACGTCCTTGCCGGCATTCCTCTTCTTTCGTGCCAGCTTCAGCAGCTGCTCCGAATACTCGTCGGTCAGCAGACTGGTCGCCAGCGTGCGCTTGCTCGCCCTGCGGATCGCCTGCTCGAAACGCTTCACCTTGGCCGCGTTGGCCTTGGTCTTCTTCGGCAGGCCGACCTCGGCTGGCGTGCGGATCTCGTCGGCGAATCGCATCGTGTCGGCGCGCAGGATGCCGCGGTCGGAACGGATCGCCACCAGATACTCCTTGCCGCGCATCACGAAAGTGGCGATGCCGGCCTTGCCGGCTGCGGCCATGCTCTCGGCCAGCAGCAGGTAGGCCTTGGAGGAGCCTCCGGAAGGAACCAGGAAGTAGGAACGGTCGAAGTAGAGTGGCGGAACATCTTCGAGAGGGACGAAGCGCTTCAGCTCGATGTCGCGAGTCTTCTCGGGCGCCAGACGGTCGAGCTCCTCGTCGGTGACGATCACGAACTTGCCCTTCTTGTGCTCGTAGCCGCGGACGATGTCGTCGTCGCCGAGCTGGCGGCCGCTCTTCTCCGAGAAGTAGCGCCGTTGCAGCGCAGCTCCGTCGCCGCCGAGCGTGCGCAGTCCGACGTGAGTGTCACGATTGCCCGGGTAGAGGTCGACCGGGATGCTGACGAGCCCGAACGTGATGGTTCCCGACCAGAACGGACGCGTGCTCGCGTCCTGGCCGCCCTCTTTCTTCTTCGTCGATCTAGGCAACGTCCCGCTCCTTGCTCTTGCGCGCGCGCCGCATCGCTTCGATGCTCTTTCCCAGATCGCTCTCCAGCGACCGGCTCGCGGTTCTGGTCTTGATGCGGCCCAGCTTGGGACGCCGGCCCTTGGCGCGCGCCTCCAGGAACTCGAGGACACGCTCGCGGTACTCGTCGTGGAACTCGGATGGATCGAACGGGCCTTCGAGCAGCCCGATGAGCTCCTTGGCCATTCTCAGCTCGGCCGCCGTCGCGCTGCGTTTGGGCGCCGCCGGCAGGTCCTTGGGAAGGAGGACCTCGTCGGCGTTGCGCAGCGTGATCAGCGTCAGATAGCCGTCCTGCGCCCACAAGGCGCCGAATTGCCGGCGATCACGCATCACCCAGCGTGCCAGGCCCTCCTTCTTCTGTTTTTCGAGCGCCTCGGCCAGGGCGAAGTAGCCGGCCGTGTCGCCGTCGGGGCCGAGATAGTAGGGCCGCTCGTACCACTGGTTGTCGATCACCTGCGGCGGCAGGAACTGAAGGAGCTCGATGTCGCGCGAATCCTGCGGCTCGAGCTTCTGGAGCTCTTCTTCCTTCAGGATGACGAAGGTGCCGGGTTCGACCTCGAGTCCCTTCTGCACCTGCTCCGAAGAGACTTCTTCCCCCGTCTCCGGATGGACCATGTGCTGCTTGACGCGCTGGCGCGAGCGTTTTTCGAGAAGATGGAAGTGCACGTCGCGATCGGTGATCGCGGAGTAGAGCTTGACCGGCACGGCCAGCCTTCCCAGCTTGAGGTTTCCTTTCCAGATCGCTCTTGCCGCCACGGGTGCCTCCTGGACGAATGCTACCTACGGCGACGCCGGAGCCGTGCGATTCATTCACGATCGGGCTCCATGGTGTGAGGCTCTTCCCCGCTGGTGGCACGTGCTAGAGATCGAGCAGGAGGATACCGACATGCGCCACATCGCCCTCGCAGTGCTCCTTCTGTGGCCGGCTGGCGTTCACGCCAAGGTCATCAACGCCGAGTTCAACTTCACGCCCTTCATCGGCGACACGGCCAAGGACGAGGTCGAGATGGTCGCCGGCAGCGCGCGCGTGCTCATCAATGGCATCCCGTTCGTGGAGCAGGAGGTGGAGAAGCGCACGGTTCCGGTGCTGTTCGAGGCACGCGAGGTGGGAGCGGCCATCTGGATCACCGGCTCCTCGCTCGGTTCGCTGCTGCGCAAGGGCAAGAACGTGATCCGCGTCGAGTTCACTCCTGCCGACGCCAAGACCGCCTATCGCGCGCAGCTGCGCTGGGCGCTGGTCAACGACGAGACAACGGCCACCGGCGACATCGGCCAGGGGACGATCACCAACCAAAGCGGTGAAGGCGCCGACACCAGGGACGCCAAGGGCAAGGTGGTGCTCGAAAAGGAATTCGTCGCCGACTTCGCCGAGGACCAGCCGTGGCACCACTACCCGCAAGTCGGCAGCGTCAGTGAAGAAGACATGAAGCTGCTGGCGGCTCTGGTGGCCAGGCGCCTCGAGCTGTACCAGCCGGACTTCACCGCGCTCTACGCATTTTTGAAGCAGGTTCCCGCCGTCGACGCAGGCGCCATACGGTCGGCCAGGTGCCTCGACAAGGCTCACGCTGCGGGCGTTCGCATGGCAGCAGCCGATGCTTCCACGCTTCGCTTCTCCACGACCGGTGGTGCCGCGGTCGTCATCGAGGCCGGCAAGGATGGCCTCTACGCTCCGACCGACCGCGACGCCTTCGAAAAGATCAAGGACGAGGAAGCCGCGATGTGCGCCAGCGTCGCGCTGTACGTCACGTTTCCGCCGCGACTGATCGTGGTCAAGTCGCCGAAAGGGAGCTGGGAGGTCGTGTCCTAGCCGTTGGAATCGCGCGCGAGGTCCTCGATCAGCCGCGTGATCAGCGCCGTCCAGCCGGTCTGATGACTGGCGCCCAGGCCGCGGCCGGTGTCGGCGTGGAAGTATTCGTGGAACAGGCACAGGCCGCGCCAGTGCGGATCGTCGCGGTAGCGCGGCTCGCCGCGGTGGCACGGCGCCAGACCATCGGTCCCCGCGCGAAACAACGAGCGCAGGCGCGCCGCGAGCTCGCGCGCGGTCTGCGCCAGCGTCAGCCATTGGCCCGAACCTGAAGGGCACTCCACGCGCAGATCCTCTCCGTAGAAGTGATCGTAGCGCTCCAGCGCCTCGATCAGCAGGTAGTTGATCGGCATCCAGATCGGACCTCGCCAGTTCGAGTTGCCGCCGAACAAGCCGGAGTTGGACTCGCCGGGGGCGTAGTCCACGCGGTGCTGCTGGCCGCCGGCTTCGAACACGTAGGGCCGGTGCTCGTGCACGCGCGAGACCGAGCGGATGCCGTAGGGCGCCAGGAGCTCGCTTTCGTCGAGCATGTATCCGAGCACCCTCTGGAGGCGCTCGGCCGATGCCACGGCCAGGAGGCGGTGCCCGTGCCCGTCGGCGCTGCGCCGATACGCGACATGGCGAGCCAGCTCGGGACGATTGTCGAGAAACCACTGCATGCGGCGGCGGAACTGCGGCAGGCGCTCGAGCACCGCATCGTCCAGGACCTCGACCGCCAGCAGCGGGATCAGCCCGACCAGCGACCGCACGCGCAGCGAGATGCGCTCGGCGCCGAGGTGCAGCTCGTCGTAGTAGAAGCCGTCGCGCTCGTCCCACAAGCCGTCGCCGCCGAGCGTGTTGACGGCGTCGACGATGGCCACGTAGTGCTCGAAGAACTTCGAGGCCATGTCCTCGTAGACCGGGTCCTCCTGCGCCAGCTCCAGGGCGATGGCCAGCATGGTGGCGCAGTAGAACGCCATCCACGCGGTGCCGTCGGCCTGCTCGAGATGTCCGCCGGTCGGCAGCGGTCGGCTGCGATCGAAGACGCCGATGTTGTCGAGGCCGAGGAAGCCGCCTGAGAACAGGTGGTGGCCCTCGGGGTCCTTGCGATTGACCCACCAGTTGAAGTTCAGCGTCAGCTTGTGGAACACCCGCCGCAGGAAATCCCGGTCGCGATGCCCAGGCGCCGCTTCGATCTTGTAGATGCGCCAGGCGGCCCACGCGTGCACGGGCGGATTGACGTCGGAGAAGGCGAACTCGTAGGCGGGAATCTGGCCGCTCGGATGCATGTACCACTCGCGCAGCAGCAGCTCGATCTGCTGCTTGGCGAAGTGCGCATCCACGCGTGCCATCGGGACCATGTGGAAGGCCAGATCCCAGGCGGCGTACCAGGGATATTCCCACTTGTCCGGCATCGACAGGAGGTCGCGGTTGTAGAGATGGCCCCAGTCGCCGTTGCGGCCTGCCAGGCGTTGCGGCGGCGGCGCCGGCTGTCCGGGATCGCCCTGCAGCCAGTCGCGCACGCTGAAGTGGAAGAACTGTTTGGAGGTCAGCAGCCCGGCATAGGCCTGGCGCGCGATGCTTCGGTCTTCGGCGTCGGCGAGGGCCGGAAGAACCGCGTCGTAGAACTCGTCCGCCTCGCGGCGCCGCTGCGCGAGCGTCTTCTCGAACTCGCGCGCAAATGGCTGCCGCCTGCGCTGGTCCACGGCCGTCAGCCGAAGGCGCAGCACGACGCGTTCGCGCGCGGGCACCAGCAGCCGGTAGTGCGCCGCGGCCTTGGTGCCGCGGCTCTGCGGGTCGACCGCGTCGTGCTGCCCGCTGACGACGTATCGATGGAAGGCGTTCTTGACGAAGGGCGAGGCGTTGGGCGAGCCGAACAGCGATGCGTTGTCGGTCTCGTTCTCGGTAAAGAGCAGCTCGGGCACGGCACCGTCCGGCGCGCGATCGCAGTCCAGGACGAAGCGGCCGAGCTCCTCGTGCTCGGCCAGCACGCTGGCTGCCGCCGTGTCCGCAGTCTCGGCGTTGGTGTCACGCGGTCCAGTGCCAGCGGTCGCAATGGCTTCGTCAGTCCTGCGGATGACGGGCCGCGCGGGATACCCGTCGCCGCTTCGGCCCCACGACCAGGTGTTGCGGAACCACAGCGTGGGCAGAACGTGGATGGCCGCATCGCGGTCGCCGCGGTTGGCGATCTCGATGCGGATCACGATGTCGTTCGGCGCAGCCTTGGCGTATTCGGCGAAGACGTCGAAGTAGCGGCCGTCGTCGAACACGCCGGTGTCGGTCAGCTCGAGCTCGGGAAGATCGCGGCCGCGCTCGCGGTTGCCGGCAACCAGACGCTCGTAGGGAAACGCCTCCTGCGGATACTTGTAGAGCGAGCGCACGTAGGAGTGCGTGGGCGTGGAGTCGAGGTAGTAGTAGCATTCCTTGACGTCCTCGCCGTGGTTGCCTTCGGGCCCGGTCAGCCCGAACAGACGCTCCTTGAGGATCGGATCGCGTTCGTTCCACAGGGCCAGCGCGAAGCAGAGGCGGCCGCGATGGTCGCAGAAGCCGAGCAGCCCGTCCTCGCCCCAGCGGTAGGCGCGGCTCCGTGCGTGATCGTGCGGAAAGTAGTTCCAGCAGTCGCCGTTCTCCGAGTAGTCTTCGCGCACCGTCGCCCACTGCCGCTCGGCAAGGTAGGGGCCGAAGCGCTTCCAGTGACGCTTTCGCGCCGCATCCTCCTGCAGGCGAGCCTGCTCGGCATTCGTCTGCTGCACCGTCGTTTGCCGCGCTGCCGCGATGCTCATCGAGTTTTCTCCATGCTTCTCCGCGCTGCGGTCTGCCGCGCTGTCACGATGCCCTGCTGGCCGGCCCACTGGGCGCCGGCTGCGCTCGGCAATGCTCATCGGGATCGATTCGCGCCGGCGTGTGAGCCGCTTTCCAGAAAGCGAAGGCGATGGCCGTCGGGGTCGGCGAAGCTGATGGCGCGGGCGAAGCCGAGCGTGCCGTCGACGTCGACGATGCCCGGCGAGTCGAGCGCGGCGTGCATCTGCCGAAGCGATGCGGCAGCGGACTCCAGATCGGCGCTGTCCAGATCGACGTGCCAATGCAGCAGATCGCTGGCGCGTGCGTCGGTGGGACGGGCTCGTCCGGGTCCCGGCGAAACGTATTCGAGCAGCTCGATGCCGGGCCCTGACTCGCCGCGAAGCGCGGTGATGCGGACGCGGGCGCCGAAGACGCCGCTCAGATGTTCCTGCTCGCTGCCGTGATTCTCGCTCTCGCCGTCGAGGCGCAGGCCGAGACCGTCGCGATAGAAGGCCAGGCTCGCCTCGGTGTCGGCCACCACGATCGCCGTATGATCGATGCCGAGAAAGAGGCGGCTTTCGTCCTGCCAGCGCGGGTCTCCCTTGCCCGGCGGATAGGCGATGACCTCCAGGAAATGTCCGTCCGGATCGCGAAAGTAGAATGCCTCGATGCCGGCGGCTGTGCCGAGGCTTTCGGGCAGCCGCTGCGGGCCCGACGATGCATGGGCGACGCGATGCTCTCGCAGGTGCGCATACGCACGCGCCATGTCGCTGACGACGATGGCGACATGCTGGAACCACAGATCGTTCGGCCGTGCATCTTCGGGAAAGCGCCGGCCCGAGGGAGCGAGGTACTGCGTCAGCTCCACCGTCTCGCTGCCAAGACGCATGCGCACGACACGCATGCGAAGAGCGAACACGGCTTGCAGATGCTCGTAGGCGGGACCTGCCACTTCGTGGTCCGAGACGACCTCGAAGCCGAGGACGCGCTCGAAGAATTCGGCAGAAGCATCCGCGTCCGCCACCGTCATGCCGACCGTCCTGACCGACGGGACGCCGGCCAGAGCCGCACAGGTCAGGGTCAGGACGAAGGCGCAGCCGATCAGTGCCAGCAGCGGAAGACGTCGAAGGTTGCGGTCTGCCATGATGGTCAGATGCCGCGCGTGCGCCGAGGCCACGCGGCACCGCCGCCGATGCAAGGACGGCACCGCCCCTCACGCAGGATGCGGCCACGGCACGCAACCTCGCGACGGCTGCAGCGAGGCAACGCGCACCGAGCTCGGATGCGACGCGGCACGACCCTCATGCGGCAAAGCGGTAGAAGAAGTAGCCGTCGCGGAAATCGTGCTCGCCAAGGACGTGTCCCAGCAGGCCGAGCTCGGCCATGCGCCGTCCCACTTCCACCGCTTCCCTGCGTGTCAGCCCGGCATGCTCGACCAGCCACGTCACCGCCTCGGCGCCGACGAAGCTGCGCGGATAGACGCTCAGAAGATGGCGGCGGTCGTCGATGGGCACGCCGCCCTGGCCGCGCATGCGCTCGGCCAGTGCCGCCAGATCCGCGGCGTTCCATTCGTGCGGCTGCAGCTCGGGCGGCGGCTCCGGCAGCGCGGTCTTCTCAGGCGCCGCAGGCAGTGCCTCGCCCGACATCCACGCGCTCAGAACGCGTTCGAGCGTCGACGCCGCCATCGCCAGGTCGCGCTGCGAGGAGGCGATCTCGATGCCGTAGCGCTGCAGGTTTTCGGCGACGCGATGGTGCAGCTCGCTGCGGATCTGCTGCTGCAGGCGAGGATCGGAGGTCCACACCAGCAGCTCCAGCTCGGGCCCGTCGCCGTCCAGGCGGCGAAGATGCACCTGCGGTCGCGGCTCGCGAAGGACGGCTGCGTGACCGCGCGCGGCTTCCAGCAGCACCCGCCTCGCCCGCGACAGGTCGGTGCCGACGGCGACGGTGATGGGCACATGCAGTCGTGAGGTCGGATCACCGTGGCTCCAGTTGACGACCTCGCTCTCGAGAAAGCGCGAGTTCGGAACGATGATCGCCACGTTGTCGTTGGTGCGGATCTGCGTACTGCGCGCGCCCACGCGCACGACGGTTCCCTCCAGGCCGCCCACGGCCACGTAGTCGCCGGCTCGAATGGGCCGCTCCAGATTGATGAGGAGCCCGCTGACGAAGTTGTTGGCGATGTTCTGGAGCCCGAAGCCGATGCCGACGCCGAGCACGCTGGCCAGGATCGCGAAGGACCGGAGATCCACGCCCTGCTCGCTCAGGATCACCAGGGATCCGAGAAACGCCAGGACGTAGCGCAACAGGACGGTGGCGGCTTCCGGGAATGCCGAGTCCGCACCGGCGGCGGCGAGCAGCCGCGTGCGAAGGAAACGCGTGACGATGCTGGCGCCGATCCAGACGCCGGCCAGCATCGCCGGCAGCAGCAGCACGTCGAGGGCGGTGTACGAGCGCTGGTCGAGGGTGAACAGCGGCGCGGTCAGGCTCATCTGCAGAACGGCGGCGGCAGCCGTTCGCAGCTCGTGCGCCGCCATCCATCGCTCGCTCAGAAACGCGGCGCCGCCGGCCCACGCGCCTGCCTGCAGCAGCAGCGAGGCGAGCACGGCAAGCCTGCCCGCCCGCACGCGACGCGGTGAGGCCGTACCGATGCAGCGCTGCAGGCGACGTCCGCCGCGCTGGAACGCGAAGCCGGCCAGCGCGCAAGCCGCGCCGACGCCGCCGACCAGGAAGAGAGTCGAATCGTCATGCGGCCGGGCGCGGCTCCTCAAGCCGCCATGCGCAGCACGTGCTTGATGCCGCCCGGACGTCCGAGCAGCAGCTCGCGGTGGTTCTCGAGCGGATGGCTGGCGCTGATCAGCGAAGACACTGCCTGCGGCCAGCGCGCCACGAACCCTTCGAGCTCCCGCACCGCGGCCTCGAAGGCGTCGTGGCCGGCGTTGACCGTGCCGAAGACGACCTGGTTGCGCAGCACCAGGTTGCGCATCAGAGCGTCGGTGTCGACCTGCACGGGCCCGCGCCGGCCCGGCACGCCGGTGAAAACGAAAACGCTGTTGGCGCCGAGCGCGTGCATCATCTCGAAGGCGATCGCCGAGGCGCCGGCGGCTTCGTAGACGACGTCGATGTCGCCTACGTGTGCGGCCAGGTCCGCGGGCGCGACGTCCTCGGAGCAGACGTAGGACGCGCCGATGGCGCGCGTCAGCTCTTCCTTCGGATGCGGGGCGCGATCGCGCGAGTAGACGATGGTCTCGAAGTCGTTGGCACGCAGGGCCATCGCTCCGAGCAGGCCCACCGGCCCAGCGCCGAGCACGACGGCGCGCCGGCAGTGCCCGTGACGCCGGCCGCTCCTGTGCGGGCACGTCCACGGCAGCCGCTCCTGGATGTCCCAGAGCTGGATGAGCGCCTTTTGCGCGATCGTCAGCGGCTCGACCAGCACGCCTACGTCGCGCAGCGTGCGCGGAATGCGGTGCAGATAGCGTTCCTCCTCCACCACCATCTCGGTCATGAACCCGTGCGCTTCCTTGATGCCGCGCTCGCGGAAGTCGCCGGTGGAGCAGAAGTCCTGGCGTCCGGCTCGACACGCGGCGCAGTGGTCGTGCGTGCACGGCCGGCGCACCATCGGGATGACGAGGTCGCCGGCGCGCAGCGTTTCCACCGCATCGCCGGCTGCGACGACCTCGGCAAGCGACTCGTGCCCGATCACCAGATGCGCGGCGCCCTGCGGGGGCGTGCCGTATTCGAAGGCGCAGATCTCGCGGTCGGTACCGCAGATGCCGACGTCCAGGATGCGCAGCAGGAGCTGCGTCGGACTCTGGATGACCGGCTCGGGCTCGTTGATGATGCGCAGCTCGCGGGTACGCGGGAAGACGGCGACGGATTTCATGCGTCGTTCGATGCCGGGGCGGGTGCGGAGGAAACACTGGCCCGCATGGCCGAGCCGGATGGCAACCCGCGATGGCGGCGTCACCGCCGCGCCGGCGCCGGCATCGGAGGAGGCAATCCGCATGCGAGCAACGCGATGAACGTGCTGATGCTGGGATGGGAGTTCCCGCCCTTCTTTGCCGGCGGCGTCGGCGTCGTCTGCGAAGCGATGACGCGAGCGCTTTCGCACCGAGGCATGGGCGTCACCTATCTGATGCCGCGCGGACCCGAGCGCACCACCGGCGCCGGCGTGCGCGTGCTTTCCACGTCCGGCACGCTCCCCGCACCGGCCGCGGTCCACCCGGCAGCCGGATCGGCTGCAACCTGCGCCCATGACGCCGGAGCACGCGACATCGCAGGCAGGATCGCGAAACTTTGCTACGCGGCCGGCTCGGGCAACCGCGCCTTCGCGGGTTCGATCGACGGCGCCGCAGGGCGCCGCTGCGACGCCGGCGCCTCCCTCGTAGCCGGTGCATGCTCCGTTTCCGGCACGACGCGCGCCGCTGCCGCGTGGTCGCAAGGCGTACCCGCCAGCGGATGCGGCTCGCTCTACGGCTCCGGCTTGCTCGCCGACATCGACGCCTTCGCCGCAGCCGTGGTGGATCGCGTCGTCGCGGCCGGCATCGACTACGAGGTCATCCACGCGCACGACTGGACCACGTTTCGCGCCGGCCTCGAGCTTCGGCGCGCTACCGGAAAGCCGCTGGTCGCCCACGTGCACATCACGGAGTTCGACAAGAGCGGCGGCGAACATGCCGACCCTGCCATCTATGCGCTCGAGCGCGAGGGCATGCTCGGCGCCGACGTCGTGGTGACGGTCAGCGAGCGCGTTCGCCGATCGTGCATCGAGCGCTACCAGGTACCCGCCCATCGCTGCGAGGTGGTCTACAACGGCGTCGAAGCCGACACGGCCGTGCTCGATCCCGTCTGCCTGGATGCACCGATGATCCTGTTCCTCGGGCGCGTCACGCTGCAGAAAGGGCCGGCTTATTTCCTGGAGGCGGCCGCCCGCGTGCACGCCGCCGAGCCGGGCGTCCGCTTCGTCATGGCCGGCGCCGGCGACATGCTGCCGGCGATGGTCGAGCAGGCCGCCGAGCTCGGCCTCGGCGGATCGATCCTGTTTCCCGGCTTCGTCGACCGGCATCAGGCCGCGATCCTCTACCGCAGCGCCAGCGTTTTCGTCATGCCCAGCGTCAGCGAGCCGTTCGGAATCGTGCCACTGGAGGCCATGGACCAGTGCGTGCCCACCATCGTCTCGCGCCAGAGCGGAGCAGCCGAAGTGCTGCGCAACGCCATGAAGGCCGATTTCTGGAACGTCGAGGAGCTCGCCGAGAAGATGCTCGCGGCCATCCGCTACCACGGGCTCGCCCGCGAGCTGGCGCGCAACGGCCGCCGCGAGGTCGCGCGCATGGGCTGGGACGGCGTGGCCGCCGAGCTCGAAAGTCTCTACTGCCGAACCATCCCGTGAGGACTGCCATGCCCGACATCTGCTTCTACTTCCAGGTCCACCAGCCCTATCGCCTGCGCCGCTACAGCCTCTTCGAGGTCGGTCGCGCTCACGACTACTTCGACGGCGAGGCCAACGCCGCCATAGTGCGCAAGGTCGCGGCGCGCTGCTACGTTCCGATGAACGAGCTGCTGCTCGATCTGGTCGAGCGCCACGGCGGGCACTTTCGCGTGTCGATGTCGCTGACCGGTACCGTGATCGAGCAGATGCAGCAGTGGGCTCCCGAGGCACTGGCAGGTTTCCGGCGTCTCGTTTCGACCGGATGCGTGGAGCTGCTGGCCGAGACGGATGCGCACAGCCTGGCTTTCGCTGCCGATGCCGGCGAGTTCGTGCGCCAGGTCGACATCCACGCGGCGCGCATCCATGACGTCTTCGGCGCGCGGCCGCGCGTGTTCCGCAATACCGAGCTCATCTTCAGCAACGCGCTGGCTCGCCATCTGCAGGAGCGGGGGTTCGCCGGCGTGCTCGCCGAAGGAGCCGATGCCGTCCTGGCCGGACGCTCGCCCGGCTTCGTCTACACGGCCCATGGCGCGCCCAAGCTTCCCGTCCTTCTGAAAAGCTATCGTCTGAGCGACGACATCGCGTTCCGATTCGGCGATCGCAACTGGCCCGAACATCCGCTGGCTGCCGCCCGTTTCGCCGCGTGGATGCACGAGGCCGGCGGCGACCTCGTCAACCTGTTCATGGACTACGAGACCTTCGGCGAGCATCAGTGGGCGTCGACGGGAATCTTCGAGTTCATGCGCGAGCTGCCGGCGCGCGCATTCGAGCGCGGAATGGGATTCGTCACGCCGTCGATGTCGCTGGAGCGATGCGGCGCCGCCGGCGAGATCGACGTTCCGCGCCCGGTCTCATGGGCGGATGCGGAGCGCGACATGACGGCATGGACGGGCAATGCCATGCAGCGAGCCGCGCTCGACGCAGTCTTCGCGCTCAGCCGCGCCGTGCTCGACAGCGGCGACGAGACTCTCGTGCGCGACTGGCGGCGCCTGACCACCAGCGACCACTTCTACTACATGTGCACGAAGTACTTCGCCGACGGCGACGTGCATGCGTACTTCAGCCCCTACGAGTCTCCGTACGAGGCCCACATCAACTACATGAACGTGATCGCCGATCTTCGTCTGCGCCTGTCGCAGGGCCGCAGTGCTGCGCGCGGCCGGCGACGGCAGCAGGCGGTGCAGAAAGTCGCAGCCTGAAACGCGTAACGGCAGCCGCTCGCCTGCATCGAATGCATACGGGCGCGCCACGCGACCGATTCGTCCTTCGCAGGAGCACCTCATGAAGCCACGGACTCGCATCTTTCGCGCGGCAGCCGCCGCGTGCGCTCTCTTCTCGGTTCCGGCGGTGGCCGGACAGACCAGGCCCGTTCTGGGTCTTGCCGAAGCGCGCACCGTCGCCGCCGAGGCCGCCGAGCAGGCCCGGCAGCGCAACGCCGGCGGCGCCATCGCCATCGTCGACGACGGCGGACATCTGCTCTATCTGGAACGGCTGGACGGAACGTTTCCGTCGGCGGCCGTCGTCGCCACTGAGAAGGCGCGCTCGGCAGCGACGTTTCGCAAGCCGACGGCCGACTTCGAGAACGCGGTCAAGGGCGGGCGCAACGCGCTTCTCGGCGTCGACGTGCTGACGCCGCTGGAAGGCGGCGTACCGATCTACCTGGAAGGCCAGGTCGTCGGAGCCATCGGCATCAGCGGTGCGGCGAGCGCCGCGCAGGACGCGGAGATCGCACGCGCGGCCGCCGCCGCGGTGCGCTGAACGGCAACGGCGCCGGTGACGTGCCGATGATCTCGCGCAAGGGCACCTCCGAGTACTTCATGGAAGCGGCCGGCCTCGGCGCCTTCATGCTGTCGGCGTGCCTTTGCACCGTGGCCATCGAGCATCCCGGCCTGCCGCTGCGCACGGCCATCGAGAGCGCACTGGCACGGCGGGGGCTGATGGGCGCCGCCATGGGAGCAACCGCCATCGCGATCACCTATTCGCCGTGGGGACGCCGCTCCGGCGCGCACATCAATCCCTCGGTGACGCTGGCGTTCCTGCGGCTCGGCCGCATCACGCGTATCGATGCCGCGGCGTACGTCGCGTTCCAGACCCTCGGCGCGCTTGCCGGCGTGCTCCTGGCCGCGCTGCTCGCGGGTCCGGCGCTGCAACATCCGGCCGTGCATTTTGCGGTCACCGTCCCCGGTGGATCGGGCGTTGCCGTCGCGTTCGCTGCCGAGCTCGCGATCTCGGCGCTGTTGATGACGGCGGTGCTCGTCCTGTCCGGCACTCCGGCGCTGGCCCCGCGCTGCGGCCTGGTCTGCGGCACGCTCGTTGCCGCTTTCATCACCTTCGAAGCGCCGCTGTCGGGCATGAGCATGAACCCTGCGCGAACTCTCGCCTCCGGAGTCTTCGCCGGCGACCTGCGCGCGCTGTGGCTGTATCTGACCGCACCTCCGCTCGGCATGCTGCTGGCTGCCGAGTTCCACCTGCTGCGCACCGAGTATCGGGGACAGGCCCCGCTATTCGGCTCGGTGTCCTGCGATCGCGACGATCGCGCCTGTCCCAACCATTCGTGAGGTGAGCATGTCGGCGACCAATCACTACGATGTCATCATCATCGGCTCGGGAGCCGGCGGCGGCACTCTGGCGTGGAGCCTTGCGCCGACCGGGAGGCGCATCCTGATCCTGGAACGCGGCGACTACGTCCCGCGCGAGCGCGAGAACTGGGACACGCGCGCGGTGGTCGGCGAGGGCCGCTACCACACGAGGGAGGCCTGGCTCGACCGCGATGGCGAAGAGTTCCATCCCGGCACGCACTACTTCGTGGGCGGCAACACCAAGTTCTACGGCGCGGCCCTGGTGCGACTGCGCGAGCGCGACTTCGGCGAATTGCGCCACTTCGGCGGCATCTCGCCGGCCTGGCCGATCTCCTACGACGAGCTCGAGCCGTGGTACACGCAGGCCGAGCATCTTTACCACGTCCACGGCGAGCGCGGCGCCGATCCGACCGATCCGCCGGCAAGTGCGCCGTATCGTTTCCCTTCGGTCAGCCACGAGCCTCGCATCCAGGAGCTTTCCGACGACCTGAGGCGCCTCGGCTGCCGTCCTTTCCATCTCCCGGTCGGCGTGCTCATCGACGAGAAGAACCCGCGCACCAGCGCATGCATCCGCTGCTCGACCTGCGACGGGTTCCCGTGCCTGGTGGGCGCCAAGGCCGACGCACAGGTGATCTGCGTGGATCCGGCGCTTCGCCATCGCAACGTCACGCTCCTGACCGGCGCTCTTGTCACGCGCCTGGAAACCGACGCGTCCGGAAGAAGCGTCCGTGCGGTGCACGTCGAGCGCGGCGGCGAGAAGGAGACCTACACGGCCAGCATCGTCGTCGTCTCATGCGGCGCGGTGAACTCGGCCGCACTGCTGCTGCGCTCGGCCAGTGACCGTCATCCCGACGGCCTGGCCAACGCCTCGGGGCAGGTCGGACGCAACTACATGTGCCACCTCAACTCGATGATGCTGGCCATCTCGCGCCATCCCAATCCGACGCGATTCCAGAAGACGCTGGCGATCAACGACTTCTACTTCGGTGCGCCGGACTGGGATCTCCCGATGGGGCACATCTCGTTCGTCGGCAAGACCGACGCCAACATCCTGGCTGCAGGCGCGCCGCGCATCGTGCCCGGCATGACGCTGGACCTGATGGCGCGCCATTCGCTGGATTTCTGGCTGACCAGCGAGGATCTTCCCGATCCGCGCAACCGCGTCACGCTCGACCGCAACGGACGCATCGTGCTGTCCTACCAGCCCAACAACCAGGAGGGGCACGAGCGGCTGCAGCGCAAGCTCAAGAGCATGCTCGGCGCGATCGGCTGCGAGGATCACCTGCTGCCGCTCAACGTCTACATCGGCAAGCGCATCCCGCTGGCGGGCGTCGCGCATCAGAACGGCACGCTGCGCTTCGGCCAGGACCGCCGCACGTCGGTCCTGGACCGCAACTGCCGTGCCCACGACGTCGACAACCTGTACGCGGTGGACGCGAGCTTCTTTCCGTCCTCGGGAGCGGTCAATCCGGCCCTGACGATCATCGCCAACGCGTTGCGCGTCGGCGACCACCTGCAACAGCGCCTCGCCTGACCCCGACGTCTCGAGGCGCCTTCTCGAGGGGACAGTCCCCTAAAGATGAGCGGCTGCGCACGACGCCGCTTCGTGGATTTCTAAGGGGACTGTCCCCTTAAAGACGCGCGTCAGTGGTTGGTGAAGCTCGTGATGAGCCCGAGCTGGGCGCAGCGACGAAAGAAGCGCGCCACCTGATCGGCAGCGACGCCGCGCGCGCACAGAGCATCCATCGTCACGCCGAGCCGCGACCCGGCGCGCAGGCCGGCCAGCGCCGCCGCTTCGGTGTCATCGAGGTCGCCCAGCATCACGTCGAGGTCCTGACGCCAGACGATCGCGTGCCCGCCACTGCTCAGGTCGACGTCGATCGCGCCCGAGCCCGACCGCGCCGAGCGCCACAGCGCCGCCAGCGGCCAGCGCGAGGACACCACGAACAGCGAGGGCTGGAAGCGCAGGACAGCCGCCGCCTGTTCCTCGGCCGTCCATTGCGACAGCTCGGCCAGATCGGCCGCGTCTTCGACCGGCGCGTGGAAGGACTGCGCGATGCGCAGCTCGAGCTCGGCCAGGTCGGGCAGGAACGGAAAGGTTTCGGCCAGGACGTCGCTGGCCAGGAACGCCGGCATCGAGTCGCCGGCGTCGTTGAGGTTCCAGGAACGTGGCGGGCATGCGACCGCGTAACGTAGCGCCAGGTCCGTGAACGCGCGGGCGCCGACGATGCGCTCGACGACCTCGAACGTCTCGAGCAGAGCCTCGCGGATGCGCGCGGGGTAGCCCGCGGCGTAGACCGCGACGGCAATGTCGGCACTGGCGCCAACTGGTCCGCGCACGAACGCATCGGCCGTCTCGGCACTGGCGCCAACCGGTCCGCGCACGATTGCGTCGGCCTCCCCTTCACACGCTGCACGCGCCGTCGGCGGCGAAGCGCCGACCCAGGCAGCCATGCGCCGCTGCGCATCGAGCAGCGAAGGCGGACTTGCGGGCTGGCGTAGCAGGATGGAAGTGATGCGGTCCTCAGGCGGCGATGCTTGCACGGGCTTGCTCCGCGATCGCGCGGGCGCGATCGACTTCGGCGCACAGGCGCTCGAAGGACGGGATGTCGCTGTCCCACTCGACCATCGTGGCCACGGGGCCGAAGCGGTCGACCGCCTGGCGGTACAGCTCCCAGACCGGCTCGGCCACGGGTGCGCCGTGCGTGTCGAACAGGTGCGTGCCCTTGTCGGTGAAGCCGGCCAGATGGATCTGCGCCACCGCCGGTGCCGGAACGGCATCGAGATACCGGCGCGCGTCCAGGCCGAGGTTGGTGCAGCTGACGTAGACGTTGTTGACGTCGAGAAGGATTCCGCAGCCGCTGCGCCGCGAAAGCTCGGCAAGGAATTCCTCCTCGGGAATCACCGAGCAGCGGTGGTCGAGATAGCGCGACGGGTTCTCCAGCGCGATGGCTCGGCCGAGAGCCTCCTGCACCAGCGCGATGCGCTCGGCCGCGTACGCCAGCACCTCGGCGGTGTATGGCAAGGGAAGCAGATCGTAGAGCGGGGTGTGGTCCACTCCGGTCCAGCACAGGTGGTCGCTGACGATGGCCGGCTCGATCCGGTCGCACAGCGCGCGCAGCCTGCGCAGATACTCCGCGTCGAGCGGATCGGCCGAGCCGATCGAGAGCGCCACGCCGTGCAGCGCGATCGGATGATCGCGCCGCACCTTCTCGAGCGTGGCCAGCGGACGGCCGTGGCTGTCGATGTAGTTTTCGCTGATCGCCTCGAACCAGTCGAGACGGCCGGGCGCGCCGAGCACGTGGTCGTAGTGCTCGGCGCGAAGGCCGGCGCCGAAGCCGAGCTGCGGCCAGGCGCTCACCGCCTCAGCCCTCTTCGCCGGGACCTGCCACCAGGTGCCCGTTCTGGATCCGCAGGCACAGCTCCTTGGGAAGGTTGATGTGCCCTTGCCCCTTGCACGCATTGAGGCCTGCGCACTGGTGGCCTTTTCCGCTGCAGTCGCCGGTGCCCTTGCAGGCGTTGATTCCGTAGCAGTGGACCTTGGCCGGCTCGGCCTCACCGGCAGCCATCACCTGGCCAGCCGCAGTGCTTGCCAGTAGCCCGACCACCGCCGAGGCGAGCAGAACGTTCCTGTTGCGATCGGTCATCGAGAAACCTCCTTTGCGAGATGACCCGTTCGATGCCGGCCGATGCCGTAGGTGACGCGCGCGCGAACGCGAGTCGCCGCGGACAGGTTGCGCGTAACCGGCGCAGTGGCCCGGCATCGCAGTGCCCATGATGCCGACGACACGAACCCTGCTGGTGCTTCTCTACGATCTTCCCTCTGCCGCCGGCCGCAGCGCCGCATGGCTGCCGCCGCTTCTGGCGCGCCTCGCGTGCGGATGGGTCTTTGCCAGCACGGGCTGGGGCAAGCTGGCCGACATCGAACGCGTCGTCGAGTTCTTCGAATCGCTCGGCATTCCGTTCGCGCATCTGCAGGCGCCGATGGTCGCCTCGCTCGAGCTGGTGTGCGGCCTGCTCGTGATGGCCGGACTGGCAACGCGGATGGCCGTGCTTCCTCTGATCGGCACCATGGTCGTGGCCATCGCCACCGCCCAGTGGGAGAGCGTTTCCTCCGCCGCCGCGCTCTTCGGCCTGGTCGAGACTCTCTACATCGTCGTCTTCGTCTGGCTGCTCGCGGCCGGTCCCGGCGCGATCTCCCTCGATGCCGTGCTCGAAGAGAAGCTGCGCCGGCTTGCTCCGCGCAGCGCTGCAAACGCCGCGCGAGTGCTGGCGTCGTCGACGAGAAGCTGAACTGGCGCGGCGCATCGGGCCGCGCAGGGCAAGGATCGGGACGCCGCGCTGATCGTGACGGCCCGCAACGCGCCGGCGCTGCCGGCTCAACCCGGGCCCATTGCCCGGCAACACCAACGCTCCGGTAGCACCGGACAGGAGAGGAGAAGCGATGAACACCACGATGAAGAATTCCCTGATGGCTGCCGCCGTGGCCGGATTGTTCCTGAGCGGCTCGGCGATGGCGGAGGACGCCAAGACCGCGAGCAAGGAGCCGGCCAAGGTGAAGTGCCACGGCGTCAACGCGTGCAAGGGCACCGGCGGCTGCGGCGGCGCCGGACACTCGTGCGCCGGTCAGAACGGATGCAAGGGTCAGGGCTTCACCATGACCACGGCCGAGGAGTGCAAGAAGCTCGGCGGCAAGGCCGAGTGATGCACGGGCGCCGGATCGCTCCACCCCGCTCGGCGGTCCGGCGCCCTCCCACCGCCGGTGAAGGCCGGCTTCGCACGCTGATGCATCGTCTCGCTCGGGCGGCCGCAGCAGTTTGCCTGCCACCCCATCGCATCGTCTCGTTGGCCGCAGGAGTCTCGCTGCTGCTGGCAACGGCCGGCGACGTCCTGGCCCAACCCTACTCGCTTGGCCCACTGCATGGCGCCATCTCGGTCCTTCCGGACGCGGTCGTGGATCTGGCCACCGCAGAAGGCCTCGCGCTGGTCCAGGGGCAGTGGCGCCATGCCGATGCCGACATCGTCGCCGTCGAACATCGCAGCGCCGGCGCCGACCTGCGCGCGAGCGGCGCGCCCCGTCGCACGCACGACATCACTCCGCGCGCAGCTGGCGCGGGCTTCGACGACTCGGGGTGGCCGGTGATCGAGCCAGCCACCCTCGAGAAGCGACGCGGCAACGGAAGGCTTTCGTTCGGATGGTACCGCCTCTTCATGGAGCTGCCGGAACGGATCGGCGCGCACGACATCGCCGGCTCGACCATCGTCCTGGAGATCGTGGCCGACGACTACGCCGAGATTTCGGTGGACGGCCGCGCCGGCGCCGCCCTCGGCCAGATCGGCGGCGCTGCCATCGGCGGATTCAATGCTCCCAGCCGCGTCGTGCTGACGCGCGATGCGCGAGCCGGAGACGCGTTCACGATTGCCGTGCTGGCAGCCAACGGACCGCTCTCGAATCCGCCGGCCAACTTCGTATGGCTGCGATCGGCCACGCTCGACGTCTACGGCGCCGGCAAGGCAAGGATCGGCGAGCCGGTCGAGACCACGATCACGCGCAACCATGCAGCGCTGGACGCGATCGTCGCGCCCGATGCGCGCATCGAGAAGCTGGCCGGCGGCTTCCAGTTCGCCGAAGGACCGGTCTGGGTCGACGGTGATGGCAACGGCGACAACGGCCACCTGCTCTTCAGCGACCCCAATGCCAACCGCATCTATCGGTGGAGCGTCGATGGCGACTTATCGGTTTTCCGCAGCAAGAGCGGCTACTCGGGCGCGGACGCCGGCCGCTACCGCCAGCCAGGATCCAACGGCCTGGCCCTGGACGATGAAGGCCGCGTGACCATCTGCGAGCATGGCAACCGGCGCGTGTCGCGCGTGGAAAAAAATGGCACGATCACGATCCTGGCCGACCGTTATCAGGGAAGGCGCCTGAACAGCCCCAACGACCTCGTCTACCGCAGCGACGGCACGCTGTGCTTCACCGATCCGCCCTTCGGTCTTCCCGGCTATCACGACGATCCGATGCGCGAGCTCGCCATCACCGGTGTCTTTTGCCTGCGCAACGGAACGCTCGAACTCGTCGACGACACGCTGGCAGGCCCCAACGGCATCAACCTCTCGCCCGACGAGCGCTACCTCTACGTCGCCAACTGGGACGCCTCGGCCAAGACCGTCACGCGCTACGAACGCACCGCCGATGGAGGCTACGGCAACGGAGAGAGGTTCTTCGACATGACGTCGGCCGGCGGCGAGACGGCGCTGGACGGGATCGAGGTCGACGAGGCCGGCAACCTCTACGTCTCCGGGCCGGGAGGGACATGGATCCTGTCGCCGCAGGGACGCCATCTCGGAACGATCAGCGGGCCCGAAGGCGCCGCCAACTTCGCTTTCGGCGACGCCGACCGACGCACGCTCTACATGGCCGCGCACACCGGGCTCTATCGCATCCGGCTGAAGGTGGCCGGGCGCGCTCGCTGAGCGGCATCGATACCTGCATGCGACGGAGCGAGCGTCATCCGCTGCCGAACCTGAGCCTGTCGGCCAAACTGCTGGCATCGGCGGGCCTGCTGGCAGCCTGGCTGCTCTACGCGGCCAGCTGGCTGTTGGCGGCCATCGAAGCGAGCTGGGCCTCCGGCACGTCCTCGCTCATGGACGCGTGGGGAAGCGCACTGGCCAACCTGGCGCGCACCGAGTCCGCCAACTACGCGGTGGCGCTTGCGATGCACGCGCTCGCACTGATCGCGCTCGGCGCGGCAGCCGGCTGGATGCTACGTCGCAGCACGTTGCGACGCCGCGCGCGCACGGCGCTTCGGTGGGCGACGCGCCTTTTTCTCGCCATCGATCTGCTGCTGTGGCTGGCGGTGCCGTTCTCGATGCTGGCGCGCCTCAGCGCCGGCGCGCTCGGCCTGGCCGTCACGCTGATGTTGGCGGTGCTGACGTGCGTGGGACTGCGCCAGATGTGGCTGTATCGGCGCTGGCGCTCGGGCGGACAACGGCGGCGCGTCGTGATCGTCGGCGGCGGCTTTGCCGGGCTCTACACCGCGCTCGGCCTGGACCGGCGCCTGGGCTACCACCCCGATCTGGACATCGAAGTCATCGATCGGCGCAACTACTTCCTGTTTCCGCCGCTGCTGCCGAGCGCGGCGTCCGGAGCCATCGAGCTGCGCCAGGTCGCCAACCCGTTCCGTCGCATCTTCGAGCCCACCAACATCCGCTTCCGCAAGGCCGAGGTGGTCGCGATCGATCCGCAACGCCACATGCTGACCGCGCACGTCGAAGGCGCCGCGCATGGAGGCGGCGGCGCCGACCACGACATTGCGATCCGCTACGACTACCTCGTCGTGGCGCCAGGCTCGGGCAATCAGACGTTCGGGACGGCGGGAGCGGCCGAGCACGCCTTCTTCATGAAGGGTCTCGAGGACGCCAGTGCCCTGCGCAACCACGTCATCGAATGCTTCGAGCTCGCCGCCGCCGGCGGCAGCGAGCAGGCACGGCGCCAGCTGCTCAGCTTCGTGGTGGTGGGTGCGGGGCCGACCGGGATCGAGGTCGCCACCGAGATCCACGACCTGATCTTCCAGGTGCTGCTGGCGCGCTACGAGGAGATCGATCCGCAATGGATCCGCATCCTGGTGCTGCAGTCGGGCGATCGGATCCTTCCGGGCTGGCGCGACAGCGTCGTTCGCATTGCCTCCGAGCAGCTGGCGCGCCTGAGCTGTCAGACCCTGCTCGGCTGCCGCGTCACCGAAGTCGGCGCGACATTCGTTCGACTCGGGGACGGCACGGTCATCGCCACGCGCACCTGCATCTGGTGCGCCGGCGTTGCGCCGTCGCCGCTGCTGCGTGCGGCGCCGCTGGCGCTGGACCGCGGCGGTCGCGCCATCGTCGAGGACGACCTTCGCGCGCGCGGCTTCGACGACATCTTCGTGCTCGGCGATGCCGCGCTCTGTGCCGATACGCGCAGCGGGCGTCCGCTGCCGCCACTTGGACAGGTCGCCTTTCAGCAGGGGTCGCACACGGCGCGAAACCTCGTGCGGCTGCTGCGCGGACGCCCGACCAGAAAGTTCCGCTACTTCGATCACGGCGCCCTGGTGTCGGTGGGCGAACGTTTCGCGGCGGTCGATCTGCTCGGGGTGCGGCTGTCCGGTTTTGCCGGCTGGTTCGTGTGGCGTACGCTGTACTTGGCCAAGATGGTCGGCTTCGGAAACCGGGTGCGTATCGTCATGGACTGGACCCTGGACCTGCTGATCGAGCGCTCCGTGGCCCAGACGCGCGACCGTGATCGGGTCCCTGCATCGCTTGCACGGGACGACGCGCACGCCGACGATGCCGCAGCACGGATGCGAGCCGCCTGAGATGCGAGGAGAGACATGAGCCAGACCGAACTTACCTGCCGCGAGCTCATCGAGGTGCTGGATGCGTACGTCGACGGCGAGCTGTCGCCTTCGCTGCGCGCGCTGTTCGACGAGCACCTGACCGTCTGTCCGGACTGCGTCGACTACGTCGGCGGCTATCGCCGCACCATCGAGCTGGCCCGTCTTACCGCCGAGCCCGACGCCGCCGTGCCCGGCGACGTTCCCGAAGAGCTCGTCGCCGCCGTCCTGGCGGTGCGCAGCGCGCGGCGCTGAGGCCGCGGCTGGCGCGCCGTCGTGGCGGTGCGCAGCGCGCGGCGCCAAAGGCCGCGGCTGGGGCGCCGTCGTGGCGACGCGCACGCGCGGCGCCAAGCCGCAGCGCCGTTGATCATACCTGCAAGACCGAGCTCTGCCGCGCAGGCGCAGCGGTTTGCTGCGCCGCATGACGTCGCACGAGCGTCCCACGAAACTCCCACGACAAAACTGCGCGGGCCCACGATCATTCGCGGGTATCCCGCGACATCTCGCGGCCTGCAATCGGCAAACCGCGAATCTGACGCCGGCAGCGCGTAACTCCGCGAAAATCCGCTGCTCGAGCCTGGCTTCGCATGCTCGTCCGGATGGTACGGCGATTGCTTTTGTCCCGGCATCCACCTGCGAGGACGAGGATGCTGAGAATCACGAAAGACGATCATGCGCTGCATGCGACGCGGCTTTTCCTGGAAGGGCGCCTGACGCAAGGAGAGACCGCCGTGCTCGAAGACGCATGCGAACAGTGTCGCAAACCCGACCGCGATCTGGTGTTGGATCTGGCCGGCGTTCGCTTCGCCGATCAGGTCGGCGCCGCGCTGCTGCGGCGCCTGCGGTCGCAGAACGCCGTGCTCGCCAACGCCACGCCGTTCCTGAGCGAGCTGCTGCTGGAGGAGGGACGATGAACGCGGCTTCCGCGATCGGCCGCGCGCGCGCGTCGAAGCGCGACGGCTGCGCCTCGGCGGGCCCTGCCGGCGACGACCGGGCTATCCTGCTGCGCCTTCGCGCCGGCGACGAGGCCGCCTACGAGAGCCTCGTGCGAAGCTGCGGCGCTCGCATGCTGGCCACCGCGCGCCGCATGCTCGGTGACGAGGACGATGCGCGCAACGTCGTGCAGGATGCTTTCCTTTCCGCGTTTCGATCCATCGCTCGCTTCGAGGGCGACTGCCTGCTGAGCACCTGGCTGCACCGCATCGTCGTCAACGCGGCGTTGATGAAGCTGAGGTCACGGCGGCGCCGTCCCGAGATCTGCATAGAGGACCTGCTGCCCGCCTTCGACGGCGACGGCCATCGCGACGTGCCCGAGATCGCCGACGACGAGGCCTGCGACGTCGACGAGCAGCTCGACCGCGCCAGGATGCGCGAGCGCGTGCGAGCCTGCATCGACATGCTGCCGGCGTCGTATCGCACCGTGCTGGTGCTGCGAGACATCGAGGAGCTCTCGACCGAGGAGGTGGCCGAGATGCTCGCCATCAGCCGGCCCAACGTGAAGACGCGGCTGCACCGGGCGCGGCAGGCGCTGAAGACTCTGCTCGAAAGGGACCTAGGACCCGCTTGAGCGGCGTTCTATCCCGAGCTTCTTCATGCGGCTGCGAAGCGTGCTGGGGCGCAGGCCGAGCAGCGCGGCGGCGCCGGTGCTGCCTTCGATCCTCCAGTCGGTGGCGTGCAGCATCGACAGGATGTGGCTGCGCTCGGCGTCGCGCAGCGCGCGCGGCATCGAGGCCGGGTCGGGCACCGCGGGCCGCTCGGACACCGCCCGTTCGGACATCGCCCGTTCGAACATCGGCCGTTCGGACGCGAGCCGTTCGGACGCTGACCGTTCGGACATGGCCTGCTCGGACGCAATCCGTTCCGACGCCGGCCGCTCGGACATGGCCTGCGCAGACGCCGGCTGCGCGGCGGAATCGCTGGCGAACCGGGCAGCGGTTTGCGCCCCGCGACCCGGCGTCACGTCACTGCTGCGCGCGCCCGCCAGCAGCGCCGGGTCCACCTCCAGCACGTCGCTGCGAGCCAGGATGATGGCGCGCTCGATGACGTTCTCGAGCTCGCGCACGTTGCCCGGCCACGAGTAGCGCTCCAGCAGCTCGAGCGTCTCCGGCGCCACCCGCGTGATGGTGCGACCGATGCGGCTGGCATGTCGCTCCAGGAAAAAGCGCACCAGCAGCGCGATGTCGCCGACGCGCTCCCGAAGCGGCGGCAGGCGAACGGGGAAGACGCTGAGGCGGTAGAAGAGGTCCTCGCGAAACCTGCCTTCCTCGATGGCGCGCTCCAGGTCGCGATTGGTGGCAGCGATGACGCGAACGTCCACTGCGATCGTCTTGGAGCCGCCCACGCGCTCGAGCTCGCGCTCCTGCAGGACGCGCAGCAGCTTGACCTGCGTGCTGAGGTTGATGTCGCCGATTTCGTCAAGAAAGAGCGTTCCGCCTTCGGCCATTTCGAAGCGCCCCTTCTTGCGGGCGGCGGCGCCGGTGAACGCGCCCTTTTCGTAGCCGAAGAGCTCCGATTCAATCAGCGTGTCGGGCAGCGCCGCACAACTGACTTTGACGAACGGCTTCT
>DASPNH010000162.1:0-31227 GCA_035626675.1 Binatia bacterium | reverse complement strand
GTCCAGACGCGGATGGCCAGCGGCGGCGATTGCGCATGCCAACCGCCACCGGCTGCAGGGCTCGGTGCCGGACCGCTTGCCGGGCCCGTGTCGGCACGGTGCCGCCGCGATCCCGACGCGCTTGCCCGGGCCCGGCGCCCTTCAGCCTGCATGGTCGCGGTCGTTGGCGCGCCGGCTGGCGCGATGTTAGTCGGCGACGGCCGAGCCGCCCAATGACGAGACGACGAACCGAGCCGCCGCCGGCACTCGCCCCGGCTCCCGGACGCAGCCGCCGAAGGCACCAGCCAGCGGCCATCCCGGAGGTTGCGGACGGCGGCTACGCCGCCCCTGCTTTCCGTCCTCGAGCATCAGCTGTCATCGCCGCGCCCATCATCGCGATTTTGTTGTATCTTCCGAGCCTTCAGAATCCGCTGGTGTGGGACGACGAACTGCACGTCCCGGCGGCGCGAGACCAGACGCTGACCGAGCTGCTGCAGACTTCGAACGGGCAGTACTCGCGCCCCGTCGTGCTGCTGTCGTACGCGGCACAGGCGCGCATCGGCGCCGACTCCGCCGCCGCCCTGCACGCGGCCAACGTCCTGATGCACGCTGTGAACGCCGGCCTGCTCGCGCTGCTGGCGCTTCGAGTGGGCGTTGCTCCCGCCGCGGCCGCGGCCGCGGCAATCCTGTTCGCGGCCCACCCGTTGTCCTCGGCGGCCGTGGCCTACGTCTCGGGACGCACCGACCTGCTGGCCGCTCTCTTCACAATCGCGGCCGCACACGTCGCACTTTCGGCGACGCGGATCGGTGCTGCGGCAGCGGCCGGTGCGGCCGGCCTCCTGGTGGTCCTGGCCTCGCTCTCCAAGGAGACAGGCGTGATGGCTGGCGCCATCGTCGCCCTGCTGTGGTGGCATCGGCCTGCCGAATACGGCGGCGTGCGGCGCCCGGTGCCGGCCGCGGTCATGATCGCGGCATCGCTGGCGGCGGTCGTCGCGCTCATGGCCGTCGCACCGCCGGCGCTTGGCGAGAAGGTGGGCGCGTGGCTTCGCCTGCGCGGTGCAGGCACCGCCCTGGCTACGTTCGCTTCGCTGCTGGCCTGGCCGCGCGATCTGCACCTGGACCGCCTGACGGCCACCGGCGGCGACTGGGCCGCGTTTCTCGGTCTGGCGTTTCTGGCAGCGGCCCTGGCGATTCTCGTCTCGTTCCTGCGCTACCGCACCGCGACCTGGTTGGCAGCGACGGCGGCCATAGCGCTGTATCTGCCGGCGGCTGGCGTGGCGCCGGTCTATCCGAAAATTGCCGAGCGTCTGGTCTTCACCGGCGAGCAGTTCCTGTACCTGCCGCTTGCGCCTCTTGCGGTCCTGTTTGCCGCGGCCGCGGCCGAGGCGGCGCGGCGCGTGCGCGCCGCCGCCACCGGCGTGGCCACGCTGTCCGTGTCGGTGCTGCTGGCCGCGCTCTGGACGCCCTCGGTCCTTGCCCGGCAGCACCAGCTCGGCGACGCCGAACGCGTCTACACCGCGACGCTGGCGAGCTCGCCCAGCCCGCGCGCGTGCTTCAACCTCGGCAACCTTTACCTGGCGCGCAGGGAACCGGCGCGAGCGGCAGCCACCTACGAGCAGTGCGCGGCAATGGCCCCGAACGATGCCGAGACTTTCGGCCAGCTCGCGATCGCGTATCAGAGCATGCGCCGGCACGACGACGCACGCCGTGCCTACGAGCGCGCGCTCGAGCTCGACGCCGACAACGCGCTGCTGTGGAGCAACCTGGCCACCCTGGACGCCAACCAGCAGCGTTACGAAGAGGCCAGGCGGAAATGGCAGCGCGCCCTGGAGCTAGACCCGGACTTCGCACCCGCGCGCCAGGCGCTCGAGCGAATCGGCACCGTCATTGCGCCACGCGACAGACCAGGCCCTTGAGATAGGCGCCTTCGGGAAACGACGTCGCGATCGGATGGTCGGGCGGCTGCCCGAGGCGTTCGACGATCTGCGCATCGCGCCGCGCATCGAGCGCGGCATCGGCCACGATCTTCTGAAACAGATCGGGCGCAATCAGTCCCGAGCACGAGAACGTCAGCAGGATCCCGCCCGGCGCCAGCAGCTTGAACGCGAGCAGATTGATGTCCTTGTAGCCGCGCGCGGCGCGGTCGACCTGCGCGCGCGAGTCGGCGAACTTGGGCGGGTCCAGCACGATCGCATCGAAGCTGCGGCGCGCGTCGCGATATCGCCTCAGCACCGCGAATACGTCGCCCTCCACGAACTCGGCCTCGCCTTCGCACGCGTTGAGCTCGACGTTCCGCCTCGCCAGCTCCAGAGCGTCTGCCGAGGTGTCGATGCTGAGCACCGATGCCGCTCCTCCACCGAGCGCCGCGACGGCAAAACCCCCGGTGTAGGAAAAGGCGTTCAGAACTCGGCGTCCGCCACACCAGCGCGCGGCCGCGTCGCGCCCGAATCGCTGGTCGATGTAGAAGCCGGTCTTGTGACCGCCGCGCACGTCGACGAGGAAGCGACGGCCGTGCTCGACGATCTCGACGAGCTTCGGTGGCTCCTGGCCGGCAAGCAGCCCAGTGCGGACCTCCAGGCCCTCCTTGGAACGCACGTCCGCATCCGAGCGCTCATAGATGCTCGCAGCATCGGTCGCCTGCAGGACCGCATTGACGATGACGTCGCGCCAGCGCTCGGTGCCTGCCGCCAGGAACTGGCATACGACCACGTCGCCATAGCGATCGACGATCAGGCCCGGCAAGCCGTCCGACTCGGCATTGACCAGCCGCAGCGCCGTCGTTCCGGTCGCAAGCGAGGAGCGCGCCGAAACGGCGCGCTCGATGCGACGTTGCAGGAACGAGGCATCGATCTGCTCGTTCTCCTCGAAGCTCCAGACACGCACCCGGATCTGCGAGGAGGGAGAGTACGCGCCGCGCGCCAGGAACGAGTGGTCCTCGCCGACCACGTCCACCGTCTCTCCACGTTCGATGCCTGATTCTTCGCGCAGGATCGCGCCAGAGAAGATCCACGGATGACGCCGCAGCAGCGAGCGCTCCTTGTCGCCGCGCAGGCGGATTACCGGAAGGTCGGACACCCGGCGGCTGTTCCACCGCCGGGGATGGGAGTCAACGCACGGGCGCCGCGCGTGACGTTGCCCGCTGCCTTGCGACGTGGCCGGCAGTATGAGAAGCGGTCGCCATGCTGATCCGCACCAGCTCGTCCCCTTCCGGTCAGGCCAACCTGGCTCGTCTCGGCGAGTACAGCTCGCGCATTTCGGCCGGCGACTATTCGGCAGTCTACGAGTACTTCGCGCCGGCGTTCGCGAGCCATGCCACCGAACGCATCACGCCGGGCGCGGTGGGCACCGACATCCGGGCGCAGGAGCACAAGTTCTGGGAGATGGCGCGCCAGGCGTTCCCGGACATGGAGTTCCGGGTCGATCTTCTGCTCGAGATGGATGACCTCATCGTCTCGCACTGGACGCTGAGCGGCACGCACACGGGCTCGGCATACTATGACGTTCCGCCCTCGGGTGACCGCGTGATCATCAACGGCACCGCCATCCTGCGCATGCGCGACGGCCAGGTCGTCGAGCACTGGGGCGGACCGCACTGCCAGTTCGGCATCGGCCTGGTACGAACCGAAGGGCCCGGGCCGCACTCCGCATAGAAAACCGGCGCTACGAGCTCGCGCGAACGGCGCAGCCTGCAAGACGACCCGGCGCATGCTGGTCGAACAGCTGCGACGACGCGTCGCCTGCTACCTGACCTCGCACCGTGCAGCTAGGCTCGATGCGATGAACCTCGATGTCGCTCCCGCGCCGCATGATGGGACGGTTCCCTTCTGGACTCGTCCCCGTCCGCCGATGCATTCTTCTCGCAATACCTTCCGTGGCAACGCGGCGACCGCCGCAGCGATGGTGCATGCATGTCTTCTCGCGCTCATCTGCGCATCGATGGCGCAGGCACAGCCCCCGAGCAGCGCCAACGCCGATTCGTCCGCTCCGACGGCGGCGGCGCCGGGCGGCGGCTCGGCAACGGTGGACAACGAGCAGTACGACAAGCTGGTGGAAGCACAGAAACGCTATCGTCAGCTCGCCGAGGGCAAGAGCTTCCCATCGGTTGCGATCGACGGCGCGATGGCGCCGGGAACGGCCTACGACTGCGCCAAAGTCGAAGCGCTGCGCAATCGTCTGAAGGCCGAGGGTTTCGAGGCCGCCAGCAGTGCGCCAGCGTCTTCGGCCCAGCCGGCGCCGCCAGCAGGTGCTGCCGCAGCGACGGCAGCCAAGACAGCAAACGGGGCGAAGGATAGGCCGGCCGAAGCCGCACCAGCCGATGCAGCTTCGCACGAGCCGCAAGCCAAAGTGGCGTCAGCGTCCGCGGCAGGTGAGTGCGCCTACGACGATGCGCTTGCTGGCGCCGTGCGCAGCTTCCAGAAATCACGCCGTCTGGTGGCCGACGGCAAGGTCGGCGACCGCACGCTGGAACGCCTCAACGAATCGCCCCAGCTGATGCTGGCAACCATCGACCAGGCCCTGCAGCGCTGGCGCGAGAAGGCGCCCGAGCTGACGGGCAACTATATTCTCGTCAACATCCCCGCCTTCGAGCTGGCGGTCTTCGAGGGCCGCCGCGAGATCATGCGAATGGCGGTCGTCGTCGGTGAGCCGGACTGGGCGACGCCGCAGATGACCGAGAGTCTCGAATACCTCGTGCTCAATCCGGAGTGGCGCATCCCCGACACGATCGCCGATGCCGAGCTCAAACCGAAGAAGAAGGCGGACCCGGGGTACTTCGAGCGCGAGGGGATTGCCGTGGCCGAGGACGGCAATCTTCGTCAGAAGCCGGGCCCGCGCAATCCGCTCGGACGCATCAAGTTCATGATGCCCAACGACCAGGACATCTACCTGCACGACACGCCCGCCAAGCGGCACTTTGCATCCTCGTGGCGCGCGCTCAGCCACGGCTGCGTGCGCGTCGAGAAACCGCTCGAGCTGGCCGAATACCTGCTGAAAGGCGATCCGCAGTGGACGCGCCAGCGCCTGCAATCGGCGATCGATACGGGCAAGACCGAGGAAGTGAAGTTACCCGAGCCCGTGCCGTGCATCTGGTGTACATCCCGGCGCAGGTGGACGCCGAAGGTCGCGTCGAGATCCTTCCCGACGTCTATGGCGTGCTCGGCAATCGCGAGACCACACCGCAAGGTGCCGGGGTGTCCGAAGAGGACGGCTTCCTGCCGGCCTACCCCTAGACAAAAGGGGTCAGGCACCTCTTCGGCTTCGAAAAGGTGCCTGACCCCTTCTTCGACGCGCAGGGCTCAAACAGGAGCGGGGCGTCGCCGAGTCGAACACAACGACGCTTGTCGTTGCTACCCGCTCGGCCACGCCCCGCAGTCGTCAGGCGCAGACTCCTCCCGTCGTTGTCCGGCATCGCCGAGGCGTCAAGATGCCTGCGCCAAATAGGCTTGAAACGGCCTGGTTTGGCGGAGAATCGCTGCCGATTGTCCGAAATGATCAGCCGAGGCCGCGTGGAACTCGCGGGGGTGGAGGCCCGAATCTCTCGCCCAGACGCGGAAAGGCCGACTTCGATGCGTGACGCGTCGTGCCAGCGCTTCCGCCCTCAGCGCGCGGACCGCGCTGCCGACGCCACGCCCTTCATCGCCATCGCAAAGGCATCGGCGCGAAAGGACGCCTCGCTCGCCGTGGCTCGAAACAGGCCGTCGAGCGCCGCAGCCAGCCGCGTATCGCCCGAAGCAGCGCGCGGATCCTCGAGCGTGGCTACCACGGCCTGCACCGCCATCGTCGCCTGCTCGGCATCGCTGTAGCTGCGGTAGCGCTCGATCATCGGCTCCGAGGAGAGCTTCGCCAGCATGCGCAGCACGTCCTGGCGGCGCGGCTCCCATTGCCGCAGCGATCGCAGGCCGAGCGCGGCCCGCTCGCGCAGGCTGCGCGCGGTCGATGCGGCCTGCCCGCCGCGAGTGGCAAGAGTGGTTTCGAGCTCGCGCAATGCCGAATCGATGCGCGCGGCTTGCGGAAGAGCGGCGGCGTCGGCCGCGATCTCGTACATCGTCGCGCTCGCTCGCAGCACGGAGGGCACGCCCAGGCTGGAGGTCGAGCGCACGCCGCCGCCGCCGGCCTGGCGCGAGCCGATGTCATGGTGACAGCTGAAGCAGTCGAACAGCGCGAACTCCGGCCACACCGCCGCGCTGTCGGCATGGCCGGCCAGACGTTCGAAGTAGTCGAGAACGCCGGCCGCCTGCCCGACTGCCCAGGCCTGCACGCCGGAGATCTCGCCCTTGCGCGCGCGATAGTCGTCGTCGACGCGATAATGGCGAGGCTGCAGGTGCGTGAACGTGTCCAGCTCGAAGCTGGTGCGAGGATGGCCGGCGGCCATGATGCGATGCGAGACGAAGCGCTGGTCGTCGCCGACGTGACAGGACGCGCACACCTGCGCACGCACTCCGACGTCGGCCAGGTCGGTCATCCCGGCATCGACGTTTTCGGCATGGGTGCGGCCGGCGTCGTCGTGCGTGCCGAGCCAGGCCGAAGCCGCGCCGTGACAGCTCTCGCACGAAACGCCATCGCTGATCTGGAACTTGCCGGTGCGCGCGTCGCGGTCGGCGTTGGTGGCGTGGCAGTCCAGGCACATCGCCGCCTCCTGAGGGTCGCCGATGCCGAGGTTGTCGGCCATGGCGCGCGAGCGCGACGACAGCAGCACGTCGTAGGCGCGCGCGTGCTCGTCCTCCTCCGACCAGACGATGTACTCGTTCTGAGGAATGCTGATGCCGTCGCGCGCGATCAGTGCACCATGACAGACCGTGCTCGCGCACGAGGCCACTCCGACGAACTTCGCCTCCTGCGCCTGCGCGTGCACCGCCAGGAGAAACACGATCGCGACGGACAAAAAAGGGTCAGGCACCTTTTCGGTCGCCGAAAAGGTGCCTGAACCCTTTTCGATGCGACGGCGCCGCATCACTGGCCCTGGAAGAAATCGCGCGAGCCGTGCGCTTCGATGGCCTCGCCGAGGCGGCGGATGGCAAGAACGTAGGCTGCCGTGCGCGGCGTCATCTTTTCCTGCTCGTGCAGCGCCCAGACTTCGGCGAACGCGCGCTTCATGACGTCGGCCAGGCGGGTGCGCACCTCGTCGATGGTCCAGCGGTAGCCTTGCAGGTTCTGCACCCACTCGAAGTAGCTGACGGTGACGCCGCCGGCGTTGGCCAGCACGTCCGGAAGCACCAGGGCGCCGAGGCCTGACAGGATCTTGTCGGCGTTGGGACTGATGGGACCGTTGGCCACCTCGACGATGGTGCGAGCCTTGATGCGCGGTGCATTCTCGGAGGTGATGGCGCCCTCGAGCGCGGCCGGGATCAGGATGTCGACGTCGAGCTCGAGCAGCTCTTCGTTGCTGATCTTGCGATGCTCGACCATCTGACACACCGACCCGCTGCAGTAGACCGCGCGCAGCTGGCGCGACTCCTGCTTCATCTTGTAGATGCTGTCGACGTCGAAGCCCGCCTCCGAGTAGATGCCGCCCTGCGAGTCGCTGATGGCGACGATCTTGTAGCCCGCATGGCACAGCAGGCTGGCCACGTGGTAGCCGGCATTGCCGAAGCCCTGCACGGCCACGCGCGTCCCTGCCCGATCCAGCGACCGTACGCGCGCCAGCTCTTCGATGATCAGGAAGGCGCCGCGGCCGGTCGCCTCGCCGCGCCCGAGGCTGCCGCCCAGACTGATGGGCTTGCCGGTGATGACGCCCGGCGCCTTGACGCGCTTGATGGCCTCGTACTCGTCGGCCATCCATCCCATGATGCGCTCGTTGGTGTAGACGTCCGGCGCGGGGATGTCGATGTCGGGACCGATGAAGTCGGCCATGGCACGCACGTAGGCCCGCGACAGCCGCTCGACCTCCATCGGCGACAACGTCTTGGGGTCCACGACCACTCCGCCCTTTCCACCGCCGTAGGGAAGACCGACCACCGAGCACTTGATCGTCATCCAGAACGCCAGCGCTTCGACCTCGTCGATGGTGACGTTGGGGTGAAACCGGATGCCGCCCTTGGTCGGACCCAGAATGTCATTGTAGCGGCAGCGAAAGGCCGGGAAGTAGCGGGTCGAGCCGTCGTCCATGCGCACCGGCAGCGACACGCTCATGGTCGCCATCGGACGGCGCAGCGCCTCGACGACCTCGTCGGGCACGCCCGCAACGCGCGAAAGCTCTTCGAGCCGCGCGATGGCTTCGTCAAAGACCGAAGTGGCTGTCGTCATGCGTCCTCTTCTCGTCTGCCGGCTCACCCGAAGCAACGCCGGCCCCTGCACCAAGGTGGCCGCTGATACCCGCGGCCCTCTGGATCGACGCACCGCCAGGACATCCAAGCCCGATGACGCAACGGCGCATCGCGAAGTTGCCCCGTGCCAGAACCGATGCCATTGTCCGCCCGCCGTGAAGCCAGCCGCAATCGATACCTCGTCTCTTGCACGGATGCGCCGTGGCATGCGCAAGCTGATCGCGGCGCTCGCGGTTGTAACCTTGTCGACGGCGGCCGGTTTCGCATCGGCCGAGGTCCCGGCCACCGAGGTCATCGACAAGCTCCATCAGACCTACGCCGGCGTGCTCAAGGAGTCCGCCAGCCTTCCCTACGAGGCGCGCTACCAGCGGCTCGCTCCGGCCATCGAGAGCGCCTACGACACCACCTTCATGGCAAGGGCCGTCATCGGTCGCGCCTGGAACGACCTTTCGGAAGCGGACCAGCAGCGCTGGGCCGACACTTTCGAGAAGTTCATGATCGCCAACTACGCGGCCCGCCTCGATCACGACAGCGGCCAGAAGTTCGAGTCGCTGGGCGAGCAGAAGGGCGAGAACGACACGGTCATGGTGATGTCGCGCGTGGTCGATCCGGGCGCCGAGAACGTCGAGCTCAACTACCGCATGCGCAAGAGCGAGAACGGCTGGAAGATCATCGACGTCTACGCCAAGGGCACCGTCAGTGAGCTGGCGCTTCGCCGCGCCGAGTACGCCGCGCTGCTCAAATCCAGCGGCTTCGAGGCTCTGGTCAAGTCGCTCGAAGCCAAGATCGCCGATCTCGCCTCGGGCAAGAAGCTCGAGTAGCGCGCTACCTTCCCTCCGCTCCGTCTTGCGTCGTTCGTTGCACGGCGCCGTCACCGCCAGGATCGCCCTCGCCAGCATCGCCACGCGCATCGACGCCGCCAGCATCGCCACGCGCATCGACGCCGCCTGCATCGCCACGCGCATCGACGCCGCCAGCATCGCCGCGCGCATCGGAGCCGCCAGCATCGTCGCTCGCGTTGCGCTTGCCCGGGCATCCGCCGGGGCAGTGGCAGTACGCGGCGTCGGTATGCAGCGGGCGCTCCGAGCGCGCGTCCTCGATCTGCGCCGTCCGGTTCTGCCAGTAGGCGTTGCGCAGCGCCGCGTAATAATCGAGCGAACCGCTCTCCAGACGCCGCAGCGAGCGCGCATGCTCCTCGAGCGTGACCAGGCCCGCGCTGGTGCTGTAGGCCGTCGTGTAGAAGAGCGATTCGGCGCCGGCCAGGAAGTAGGTGGTGGGGCGGAACAGGAGGCTGACCGCATCGCCGAACGCATCGCGCACGGTGGTGGGACCGAGCAGCGGAAGGATCAAGTACGGGCCGCTGGGAATCCTTGCCAGCGCCATCGTCTGGCCGAAGTCGGCTTCGTGCGGCGGCAGGCCCATGCACGCCGCCGCATCCAGAAAGCCGCCCCATCCCACGGTCGTATTGATGACCATGCGGCTGAGGGTCACGCCCGCATCCTTGGGATTGCCCTGCAGCAGGTCGTTGACCAGCACCGATGGCGCCGCCAGGTTGTGGAGAAAGCGCCGAAAGGCGCGCCGGCCCGGCTCGGGAATCATCCACGCGTACAGGCGCGTGACCGGATCGAAGAGGACCTTGTTCAGTACGTCGTTGACGCGCAGCGTTCCGCGGTTGAGGCGTTCCATCGGGTCCGGGTAGCCCACGGCCTGACTTTCGAGCTCGGTCTCGAAGCTCTCGAGCAGGGGATCGTCGGATGGCTCGGTGGCACGGCAGGGCGCTGCGGCGGCGAGCGCGATCACCAGCAGCCCTGCTGCCCATCTCGTGCGCCGCCGGTCGATCTGGAAGTGCACCCGAATCTGGACTCCCTCGCCGGCGGCCGGCCGCTGACGACGTCGCGCGGATCCTGCCTACCGAAAATCCCGCCCTGGCGCGACTCGACCTGTGACGACCGCTTGGCAGAACGGCCGAGCTGCTGCGAGTATGGTAGCGCACGGCGCCCACGTGCACAGCACCGATGAGCCACGAGCGCGACAGGAACCAAGACGACGAGGGCTCGGCACCGGCCCCGGTCCAGAAGCCGTGGCGCAGCGCCGCCGATCTGCGCGGCGGCCGGCTCCCCTTCGCGCCCGCATGCGAGCGTAACCGTGATCCCATCCTGCAAGTGCTGCGCGACGAGCTGGGCCGGGCCCGGCGCGTGCTCGAGATCGGCAGCGGCACCGGTCAGCACGCCGTCCACTTCGCGCGCGAGCTTCCGCACCTGACCTGGCAGACCAGCGACCTCGGCGACAACCACGCTGCCATCCGCGCGTGGATCGAGCAGGAAGGGCTCGCCAACGTTGCCGCACCCATCGAGCTCGACGTACAGGCCTCGAGGTGGCCGGCGGGGCCGTTCGATGCCGTCTTCAGCGCCAATACGGCGCACATCATGAGCTGGCCCCAGGTGCAGGCCATGATCGCCGGGATCGGCCGCGTCCTTGGCCCCGACGGCGTCTTTCTTCTTTACGGTCCCTTCGCCTACGACGGCGTGCACGTCTCGGCCAGCAACGCCGACTTCGATGCCATGCTGCGCGCCCGCGACCCGCACAGCGGGGTCCGCGACGTACGCGACCTCGAGCGCGAAGCGAATGCGGCGAACATGGAGCTGTGCGCCGACCACGCCATGCCGGCCAACAACCGAACGCTGGTCTGGCGGAAGAAGTGACGCAGGCGCTGGACGAACCTACGGGCGCGAAGGCGGCGGGCAGCTCATCGCGCCCTGGCCCAATTCGACGAAACGCTGGATGCGAGCCAGGTCCATGATGGTGACCTTGCCGTTGCCGTCCATGTCGCAGACGGCCAGCGGACAGTCGCGCTTCTGGCCGATGGCGTCGCGCAGGCGGTTCACGTCGAGGCGCTCGATCTTGCCGTCGCCGTTCCAGTCGCCGCAGCTGGCGCGTTCGTCGTACGCCGAAGTGCTGACGCGCTCGTAGATCGTGGTGCGATCGTCGCCGAGAAAGTGACGGAAGAAACCTTCGTCGAGCTGGTGCTGCACGACGGGATCGACCGGCGCGCCGGGCTTCCGGACCGCGGCGATGTACTCGATTGTTTCCGGATCGTGCGGGCTCTCTTCACGAATTCCCCAGTTCTGCGACCGGAAGGGATTGGGGAAGTAGTAGATGCGCCGGCGATGCGAGAGGTGCGGCACCAGCGAGTAGTGCGCCGAGACGCTGGCATCGGCCGGGATGCGCCTGAGCATCTCGCGAATCTCGCGGTTGCGCGGATGCAGACCCGACTCGATCGTCTGCCGCAGCGAGGCGGTGTCGCTCAGCCCCAGCTTGGCGAACATCTCCTGGGCAACCACCGACGCGGGCAGGATCACGAGCACGGCCATCACCGAAGGCGAAACGCGCGCCACCCTCAACACCGGCCCGCCCGGCACGCTCAGCACCGGCTCGCCGCGGGCGAGCTTTCGCAGCGAGAAGATGGTCGCCACGTACAGGAACGGGACGATGGAAGTGGTGTAGTGGTAGTCGATCGTGCGCTGATAGACCGCAAGACTGAGCATGTTGGCCGACAGCGCGGGCACAGCGGCAACGAGGATGGTCGGTGACAGCACGAACAGGAACGCCAGCGGCAGGCCGAGGCGGAAGTAGTAGCCCAGCGCCTCGGCATGGAGGAAGCGAGCCGCCAGCCAGCCGACGTCGTACCAGCGCCGCACCGACTCGCTCAGCAGCTGGGTGCCTGCGGCCCGGAAGAATCCGACGCCGTTGAAATACGGAAGGATGACCAACAGGCAGGCGGCGAAGTACAGGCCCGCCACCGCTGCCACGGACAGCCCGAAGACTCGCTGGCCCTGCCACGCCGTCCACAGTCCCAGCGCCACGTACACCAGCGGAACGTCCTCCTTGCACGACATGGCCAGCCCCGCGGCGATACCGAACGCAAGCGGACGCGACGTGCGCAGGAAATAGATGGAAGCCAGGATGAAGGTCTGGCCGAACGCCTCCGGATGCGCGTGGTCGAGGTTGAGGTTCTGAACGGCGGGGTTGAGAAGATAGCTCGCGCACACGGCCAGCACGGCGCCGGGATGCTCTGGCAGCTCCAGACGCCCGATGCGGAACAGGACGAGCGAGCCGGCGGCGATGGCGACGCTTTGCAGGATCAGCAGGAAGCGGACGTCGTCCCAGATCCAGTAGATCGGCGCGAGCACGTAGGACAGGACACGGACGTGGTCGCCCAGCAGGTGCAGTCCGCGCACGGTGACGAACTGGTCCGAGGAATGCCCGGCCAGCCAGATTCCCTGGTCGAAGGTTCCCAGATCGTACGCATAGGTCCAGAAGGCCTGATGACGCAGGCACGTGTATGTCCCGAAGAAGACGGCATAGAGCAGGGCCAGCAGCCAGGCCGCCGCCGTCCACGCCCGGTCGTTGCGGAAAGGGACGTGAGGCAGAGGCTACCTCGACGGTCTCATGCGGCGTTGCGGCGTCATGACGAGCTCACGCGAAGGCGAGCCGAACACCTACCCCTGCTGCCGGAGATTGACCAGCGCACGCGGCGCGCCGCTGGCGACAGCGGCGCTTGTCACGACCGAACCCGTCGCGCATGGTGCGACATGGCGCGGAGCGACGCAGAAATCGAAGCCGTCATCCGGGAGCTGTCCCGGCATGGGCTCGGCGGAATCAATCCGGACATCGACCAGTTGCGATCACTGCTGCGCGCGGACCGCGAAGGCCCTTTGCAGTTCCTGAACCTCCTCGAGTATCACGACCAGGCCCGCTATCCGGCCGGCCACGAGCTTGCCGGCGCAGGCCTGACCGGCGCCGAGGCCTACGCGCGCTACGGCGCGGTAGCGTTTCGCGAGGTCACCAGGAGAGGAGGCAGCCTGACCCTCTACAACGGCGTCGAGCAGAGCATCATCGGCGACACCGGCACCTGGCACCACATCGCCACGATGCAATACAAGAACACCGACGCCTTCATCGAAATGCTCCAGGCCCCAGACTACGTCGCATCGCTGGTCCACCGCGACGCCGGATTGAAGAGAACATGGGTCCTGGTTACCCGCCCTCTTCTGCCAACCTGAAAAACCTTACGCAGCGCAGTCGCACGCATCACTCGAGCAGCGGGTGCGCACAGTGGCCGAGATGCGAGGCGGACGGCTGCGCAGTGAGCGCCGGCGGGCTGGAGGCCCGCCGGAGCGAGCGACCAGCCGCCCACGAAGCCGATCGGCCACTATGCACGGCCGCCCGTGACTCGAGCGTACCGCCCGTCCATCTCATTTCATGCCGATGGCGAACTTCTGCAGATACTCGTTCGGCCTCCTGCCGTCGTAGGCGATGTTGTCGATGAAGTCGGATGCCGGATGGGACTTGAAACCGTCGGTCTGAGGCATCTCGGCCTCGGTCATCCTGCCCTGCGCTACCAGCTCTTTGGCCGCCGCCGTCCAGATGTCGGGGCGGTACACCTTCCTTGCCAGGTCCAGGTACCACTGGTCCGGCTTCGCATCGATCTGTCCCCAGCGGCGGACCTGGGTCAGCCACCAGACGGCGCCGGAATAGTACGGATAGGTGGCATGGCCCCGGAAGAAGACGTCCCAGTCCGGCTCGTCGCGAATGTCCTCCTCGCCGTATCCGAACTTTCCCGTCAGCATGCGCGAGATGATCTCGTAGTCGGCGCCCACGTACTCCGGCTTGGACAGGATGCGCGCGGCCTCGTCGCGATTGGCCACGCTCTGGTCGAGCCACTTGCCGGCGCGCAGCAGCGCGCGCACCAGGGCACGGAGCGTGTTCGGATGCTTCTCGGCCCACGCAGCGGTGACGCCGAAGACCTTGTCGGGCAGCCCGCGGTGGTAGAAGTAGCTCGAGGTGACCGGCACACCGATTCCGCGCACCGAAACCTGGGTATGCCAGGGCTCGTTGACGCATACGCCCTGGACGGTGCCGGCCTCCAGCACGGACGGCATCTGCGGCGGCGGCGTCACCGACAGCTGCACCTCGGCATCGGTGACGCCGTTGGTATCGGAGGGCGTATAGAATCCCGGATGGATGCCGCCGGCAGCCAGCCAATAGCGCAGCGAGTAGTTGTGCACGCCTACGGGGTAGGTCATCGCCATCCTGAAGGGCTTGCCGCGGTTCTTGAACTCCTCCAGCGCCGGCTTCAGGTGTTCTGCGCCGATCGGATGGACCGGCCTGCCGTCGCTCTGCAGCGGCAGCTTCGTTTTGACCATCTCCCAGACTTCCTGGGAGACGGAAATCCCCGCGCCGTTCTCCGACATGACGTAGGGGACGACGATGTGTGCGTTGGTCAGCAGCCCCTCGGTGTGTCCGAGGGGCGCCGGCGCAAGCATGTGCGAGCCGTCGAGCTGGCCGTCGATCACCCGGTCCATGAGCGTCTTCCAGTTGGCCTGAGGCTCGACCTTGACGAAGAGGCCTTCGTCGTCGAAGAAACCCTTCTCCTTGGCGATGACGATGGGCGCGCAGTCGGTCAGCTTGATGAATCCGAGCGTCAGCTCCTCCTTTTCCAGATCCGCCGCGTGAACTGCCGCGGCCGCCGTCACGGTCATCAGTCCGGACAGCCACGCCGCTGCCGCAATCGTCCTCCACTGCATGATCGTCGCTGCCACCGCCGCTCTCCCCTTCCTCATCGATTTCTCCCGCGCCGAGCGCGTGCCTGTGAGAAAAAAACGCTGCGCGACGTCGCAGCCGCTCCCTGAGCAGGGGTGGTGCGCGCGCCGGCAGCGTTGCCGAGGACTCGTCGTCGAGTCGCGAGATGACGACCGCACGTGCAGGTGCGACCGCCGCAGCCACGAGAGCAGGAGACGTGCCACGGTGTCTATCGGGAATTCGGCGAGGCTTTGTGCGAGGAAGCGGCCGATCGTGCCCAAGCTCTGGGCACGGCGCTGACTGCTGCGTGAGCAGCGCCGCTGCGATGCATCGTCCGGATGCTTCGAAACCTGCGCCAACGGCGTTTAGCGCCGTTGGTGCGAACATTGCTCCTTCGATTGCGGGCAAGGCCGCAACTGCCGGCGTCAGCGCCTCCGACGGCCCTGCCCAGCCGATGCCAGGACTTTCCATACTCGTGATCCACCAGAACGGCGTGCGCGCCTCCATCATCGAGGAGGGCTTGCGCGACGCCGGCTACAGCGACGTGACGGTCGTGGCCGAAACGCGCGGCCTGGTCCGGCGCATCCAGGAGCTTGCGCCAGACGTCGTCGTCATCGACCTCGAGAACCCCGACCGCGAAGCGCTCGAGCACATGTTCGAGGTCACGCGCGCCGTCCGCAGGCCGATCGCGATGTTCGTCGACCGCAGCGACGCCGCCATGATCGAGGCCGCCATCGAGGCCGGCGTTTCCGCCTACGTCGTCGACGGACTTCGCAAGGAGCGCGTGCGGCCGATCCTGGAGATGGCGGTGTCGCGCTTCGCGGCTTTCGACCGGCTGCGCGACGAGCTCGAACGCACCCGGCAGGCCCTGGGCGAGCGGCGCACCATCGAGCGCGCCAAAGGCATCCTGATGAAGCGGCGCGGGATGAGCGAGGAGGAGGCGTACACGATGCTGCGGCAGTCGGCCATGAATCAGGGCCGCCGCATCGGCGAGGTCGCCAGCAGCATCCTCGTGGCCGCCGAGCTGCTCGGGGAGGAGCCGGTCTGACTGGAAATCCCTAGGGCAACACCGCCATCGCTTCGACTTCGACGAGATGATCCGGGCTGGACAGCGCGGCCACGCCCACCAGCGTGATCGGCCGGCGCGGGTCGAAGCCCAGTTCCTGAGCCGCGCGCATGGCGCCTTCGATCAGCTGTCCCATCTTCTCGGGTGACCAGTTCGGTACGTACACCGTCAGCTTGGCAACCTGATCGAAGGAGGCGCCGGCGCCTCGCAGTGCATGAAAGACGTTGCGGTAGACCTGCTCCGATTGCGCCGCGAGGTTGCCCTCGCCGATGAGCCGTCCCTGCTCGTCCACCGCGACCTGTCCCGAAAGCGAAACGATCTTCGAGCCCGACGCGATGCTCACCTGAAAGAACGAATCGGGTTTGAAGACGCCGTCCGGGTTCAAAAGTTCGACGTTCACTGGAGCCTCCTGTGTCGCTGGTCGTTGCGGGTCATGCTCGCGATTCGCGGGCTGTAGTCCGCCTGAGCTCGCCAGTCAACGCGGGCGATCCGTCCGGCTCATGTGCGTGAGCTGGCCGATCGGCCACGCGCGCGTTTCCTGCTCGCAAAGCGTGGGAGCGGTTTCCCATCTCGCCGACGACGTGCAATCTGGCCACGGCGCCGCGCGCAACGACGATGCGGCCGGAGGTCCTCCATGAAACGCATGCTCGATCAGGGAATGTTCGTCGCAATCGTTCTGGCAATGCTGGCCGCCACGGCATTCCACGCCGCTGCCCAGAGCATCGTCCTCTACTCGAACGACTTCGAGAGCCCGAACGAGGCCGTCACGATCGAATGCGGAAACTCGCTCGATCAGACCAACATCAACCAGCTCTACGGCGGCGAAGGCTTCACCTACCATCAGCAGTTCACGGTCGAGGCCGTCATCCATGACGACAGCCAGGGCCTCTACAGCGATCCGGAGGGCAACGGCGGCGCCATCTCGCTCGGCATGCAGAGCGCCCAGCAGGACGATCTTCTGGCCCTGACCTTCGATCGCGGGGGCCGCGAGTTCATCAACGTCGGCTTCGACCTGTCCTCGATCGACGTCAACGGCTGCGGCGGGCCCTTCGGCGTCGCGGTTCCGATCATGCGCGTCTCGCTGCTGGATAGTCCCGGCGGCACGTTCGCCTTTAACCAGACCGTGCTCGACACCGTCGATCTGACCGGCATCGCCGCACCGGACCAGTGGACGTTCGCCTGGACCTTCGTCACCGCATCGCTCGATGCCAGTGGCGCCACCGACGATCACGTCTCGGTGCTGTTCGACGTCATCCAGAGCGGTTACCTGGCCTTCGACAACCTCTCGATCGTGGCTGCCGACGAGGGTGGCATCGTCGACACCGACACCGACGGAATAGCCGACGACGAGGACAACTGCCCGTTCGTGGCCAATCCGGATCAGGCCGACCTGAACGAGAACGGCCTCGGCGACCTTTGCGAATGCAACGGGCAGTTCTGCGGGGACCCTTCCACGCCGTTCCTGAAGGTCACCGCGGTGGACGCGGGCTACATCCTGCGCGCCGCCACGGGCCTGCTCCAGTGCGAGCTTTGTCTGTGCGACACCGACGGTTCCGGCGTCATCGTCGCCGCCGACGCGCTACGCGACCTGCAATATGCGGTCGGCCTCCCCGTCACCCTGGACTGCGCCGAACCGGACTGACGAATTCCGATCGGGTCAGGTACCGCGTGAATCGCCCTGGATTCACGATTCCGTACCTGGCCCCGTTCCGATCACGCCTCGCTCATCTCCGGTCCGTTCTCTGCCACCGGCGCCAGGCCCAGCGCCTTGCGCACCGGCGCGAAGGAACGGCGATGGATCGGGCAGGCGCCGCGCTGGTCCAGCGCCGCGCAATGCTCGGGCACCGGATAGCCCTTGTGGCGCGCGAATCCGTAGCCGGGATGCTCGCGGTCGAGCTCGATCATGATCGCGTCGCGGGCGGTCTTGGCGATGATGCTGGCGGCGGCGATCGAGAAGCTGAGCGCATCGCCGTGGACGATCGACTTCTGCGGAATCGGCACGTCGGCGAGCTTGCGGGCGTCGATGAAGAGATGGTCCGGAACCGTGGCCAGCGCTTCGACGGCGCGCTTCATCGCCAGCAGGCCGGCGTGGTAGATGTTGATGCGGTCGATCTCTTCGGGCGAGACGATGCCCACTCCCCACGCAACCGCGTTGGCCTTGATCTGGATCACCAGGTGCGCACGCTCCTCGGCATCCAGCTTCTTGGAATCGTCGATGCCGGTGTGGCGCCAGCCCACGGGAAGAATGACGGCGCCCGCAACCACGGGGCCGGCCAGTGGGGACATGCCGGCTTCGTCCACTCCGGCGATGCGCGTGACGCCGCTGGCCCACGCTTCCTGCTCGTAGCGAAACAGGTGACGCAGGCGCTGTCCCTCCGAGCGATTGGCGCGCCGCCGCTTTTCGACCGCCGCAAGGATCGCGCGCGCCGCCGCGCGCGTATCGGCGCGCAGGGCAATCTCGACCTCCTGCGGCAGCGGCCGGCCCTCGTCGACATAGCGGCGACGAAGGTCGGGGAGCGCGAGCCTTGCCGTTGGCGAGGACATGCTCAGGCACAAAGCCCGCGCGGGCCGCGCAGCACCTTGCCGGGAGTCGGTCCCTGCATGACCCCGTCGCGGAACGTGACCTGGCCCGACTTGATGGTGGCCACATAGCCGTCGGCCTTCTGCAGCAGACGCTTGCCGCCGGCCGGCAGATCGAACGCCAGCCATGGCCGGCCCAGATGCAGGCGCTGCATGTCGATCACGTTGACGTCGGCGAGATAGCCCGGTGCCAGCACGCCGCGGTCGCCCAGACCGTACAGCAGCGCGGTGTCGCGGCACTGGCGCTTGACCGCGATCTCCAGCGCGATGGTCTTGCGCTTACGGTCGCGCACCCAGTGCTGGAGCATGAACGTCGGCGATGCGGCATCGCAGATCGTGCCGCAGTGCGCGCCGCCGTCCGACAGCGAGTTGACGCAGTCCTCGCGCATCTGCAGCGCCTCGAGGAAGTCGAGGTTGCCGTCGACGTAGTTGAGGATGGGCAGGTAGATGAAGCCGGTTCCCCCGTCGCGCATCAGCAGGTCGTAGGCATACTCGGCGCCGCTGACGCCCGCCGCCGCCGCGCGCGCCTCGATCGTGTCGGCGCGCGTCGGCTCGTAGTCGAAGCGCTCGCCCATCTCGTACTGGCTCGACCATCGGCCGGCGATGACCTTGAGCACGCCGATGACGTCGGTGGGCGGGAACATCGGCTCCTCGGAAACGATGCGCGCACGAAACGCCGGATCCTTCAGCGTGGCGAGCTGCTTCTCCCACGGCTGCCCGGCGATCTCCCACCAGGAAGGCCGGAACATGAAGGGATGGACGGTGCCGCGCCAGCCCATGATGATGCCGTTTCCGCGCAGCGCGATCTGCGCGACGATACGCGCGCCGCGCGCGTTCTGCTCGGCCATCTGCGCGATCTGCTGCTCGATCGACAGCCCCTTGGCCATCGACTGCAGCGCCGCGAACGTGACCGGGAGCCCGGTCTCGCGGCTGAGCTGGCCCATCCACTCGAATTCGTTCCACTCGGGCTCGAGGTCCGAGGCCATCTCGAAGACGCCGTGGCCCACCCGTCCCATCGCGCGGCCGATGCCGATCAGCTCGTCCTTGGTGGCGGTGGTGCCGGGCACCAGCTCGCCGTCGATCGATTTGTGCAGCGCGGTGCGCGAGGTCGAAAAGCCGAGCGCACCGGCGCGCAGGCCCTCTTCGACGATGGCGGACATCGCGGCGATGTCCTGAGGCGTAGGCGCCTCGTTGCGCGCGCCGCGGTCGCCCATGACGTAGGCGCGCACGGCGCCGTGCGGAACGTGCGTGCCGACGTCGACCGTGCGCGGCAGCTTTTCGAGCGCGTCCAGATACTGCGGGAATGTCTCCCAATCCCACGTCATGCCCTCGGCCAGGGCCGTGCCGGGAATGTCCTCGACGCCTTCCATCAGGCCGATGAGCCACTGTCGGCGATCGGGACGCGCCGGAGCGAAGCCGACTCCGCAGTTGCCCATGACCACGGTGGTGACGCCGTGCCAGCTCGACGGTGCCATCTCGGCATCCCAGGTCGCCTGGCCGTCGTAGTGCGTGTGGATGTCGACGAAGCCGGGCGTGACGATCAGGCCGCGCGCGTCGATCTCTTCGCGGCCGCGATCCTGGACCCGGCCGACGACGGTGATGCGCCCGTCATCGATGGCCACGTCGGCCGCAATGGGCGCCGTGCCCGTGCCATCGACCACCGTTCCGCCGCGAATGACCAGATCGTGCATGAAGCCTGCCTTTGCGCCGCCACGCGACGCCGATGGACGAAGGGTTATGGGACAACACGCGGCTACTCAAGTCGCCGCGGTCCGGCACACCGGCGCGCTTTCCTCTGCACGCGCGATTGGCTACATCGCGCGCCGCCGCCGGCACGGACAGCGCAAGACAGCCCGGCGGCGAGGGGAATTTCATGCCTGGTTCCATCGGTCTTATCGCGGCGATCACGCTGCTCGCCTTGGCCACGCCTGCCTTCGCCGGCGGCCCGTCCTGCGACCTGACGTTCCGGATCGGCACCTCCACACCGCTCTTCAGCGCGTCGGTGTTCGCGATCTACCAGAACGCACCTGGGGAGTTCGCCGGAGCCGGCGCGGCCGTCGAGTGCACGCTGCTCGGCAACACGATCGGCGCGGCCGCCGATGCGGATCAGACGCGCACGCTTACCCTGACGGCCTCGGGCACGCCCACTCCGATCAACGGACCGAAGGATTTCGCGCGCTGCACCTGGATCCCGGCCAGCCGTTTCCCGGTGGCCGGCGACTTCAATCTGAGCGGTCAGTCAGGATTCAATACGAATTTCCAGCAGGTCAACGCCCAGATCACGATCTCGAAGATCGAGTGCGACGGCGCCATCGAGACCACGACCACCAGCACGTCCACCACGACGCTGCCGGCGGTGGTCTGCGGCGACTTCGACGGCAACGGCACCCTACAGGCCTCCGACGCCCTTGCCGTCCTGCGAGCCGCCGTCGGAGTGCTGAGCTGTGACCCGTGCGTCTGCGACCTCGATGGCAACGAGGCCAAGACCGCCACCGATGCGCTGATCGCGCTGCGGGTCGCCATCGGCATCGCCCTGCAGGTGCACTGCCCGGCCTGCTGAGAAGGGGTCAGGCACCTTTTTTCCGGCTGCCGGAAAAAGGTGCCTGGGAGTTAAGGGGACAGTCCCCTGAAAGCCCAGGCACCTTTTTGGCAGCCGAAAAGGTGCCGACCCCTTTTTCTGTCGCCGCGACGTGGCTAGGCTGCGGTCATCTCGGACGATGGAGGCTACATCATGAATCGGACGTTGGGTTTCGCGGCCGCCGGCATCGCGTCGGTTGCGATGCTGGCTTTCCCGCCGCAGCTGCTTGCCGGCTCGGCAACCTTCCTGGTGGCCACGAAGAAGCTCGTCATCAAGGACAACGCCGATCCGGCCAAGTACAAGGTCAAGATCGTCATCAAGGATCCGGCCTTGACCCTGGACACGCTCAATCCGCACGCACAGAGCGTGCATATGTACTTCTACAGCAGCGAGCGCAACGACTGGTCCAACGGCATCGACATGCTGAGCACGATGTGGACGGTGAAGAAGGCAGGCTTCAACTACAAGGAAGACCAGGACGGGATCAAGGTCATCGCCAAGCTGCGCGAGGGCAAGCTCGTCTTCAAGAGCACCGGCTATCCGTTCGTTTTCCCGCTGCTCGGTGCTCCGCCGACCGGATCGATCGCCTACCGCTTCTCGACCGGAGGCAACAACATTTGCGGGCTGGTCCCGGGAATGAACGGAACCGTCAAGAAGGACGATCCGGTCAAGGGAATCTTCGTGGCCGTCAAGAGCGAAGCTCCCGCGGGATGCCCGGCCTTCGAAGACTGACCGCATCCTCGCCGATTCATCGCACAGTCCGCCAGCATGCCGGATCGAGGAGATCGCTCTCGATCCGGCGCTGCGTTTTTACGGCGTCGCGCTCTCGCTACTGCACCTTGTCATCTACCGCTTCTGGCACACCTCGGTAGATCCGACCCGCGTCCTGGACCCCGCGGCGGTGCCCATCTGCTGGCCGTTCTTCGAGAGCTGTCACGCGTGGCGCCTGCTCTCGCCATCCTCCATCGATCTCCTGCTCGACCTCTACGCGGCCGCTGCCGTGCTGGCGGCGCTGGCTTTCCTGCGACCTGCGAGCGCGGCCTGGGCCTGGTGGCTGCTGCTGGCCCTGGTGTGCGTGCAGGTCCTCATCGTCGCGCAGGACTACCGCCTGCGCGCCAACCAGCACTACATGGCGGTGTGGACCACGCTGGTCTTCCTGCTGGTGCGCGGCAAGCGCGCAACGCTGCCACTGCTGATCGTGTCGTTCTACTTCTGGGCCGGCATCCTCAAGCTCGATCCCGACTGGCTGTCCGGCGCCGCGCTGTCGGGGCGCCGTCCCCTGTTCATCCCCGAGCCCCTGGTTCCGGCCGCGTGCGCGTACGTGCTGCTGCTCGAGCTGGTGATGATCTTCGGACTGCTCGCGCGCAGTCGCGTGCTGTTCTACGGGGCGATGGCGCAGGTCGTGCTTTTCCACGTCTGCTCGTGGCCGGTGGTGGGCGCATTCTATCCCATCGTGATGTTCGCGATCCTGACGATCTTTCCGCTCATGCGTCTGCTGCCGGCGCCGCTGTCCACTCGGCGTCACGGGATGGCGGCGCCCGCGGCGGTTCTCGTCGTATTCGCGTTTCTTCAGATCGCGCATCACCTCTTCCCGGGCGACACCGCCATCACCGGCGAAGGCCGGCTGTTCGCGCTGCACATGCTCGACGCGTCGGTGGCGTGCCGCGGGAGGGCGATCGAGCACCGGCGCGACGGCAGCAGCCGCGAGCGCACGCTGAGCACCGTCGTCCCCGTGCGCATCCACTGCGACCCGATCGTGTTCTGGAACCTCGCGCGCGAGCTTTGCCGGCGCGGCAGCGCCGATCCGCAGTTCGCCAACCTGGATTTCCTGGTGCAGTCCCGCCGCACGGCGCAGCCGCCTACGGAGCTCCGAACCGTCGTGTCGATCGAGGACTTCTGCACGTCGGGAACCACCTACGAGGTCTGGCGCCACAACGCCTGGATCCTGCCGGTGCAGAGGGCGACGTAGGGGTCCGGCCGGTCCATATCCTTCGCGGAAAGACGGGCGGAGCCAGCAGCCGCGCCGCTGACTCGGACGTGTCGGCGTGCTAGCTTTCAAGTCGTGGATCTTCACGAGCTCGCGGAAAGGCGCAGCCTTGCGTATCACCGCATCATCGCGCAGCGCATCGCATCGGACGATTCCCTGCTGGCCCGCGCGCGTGCGCGTGTCGATGCGTTGCTCGAAAGCTCGTCTACCCTGCACTACGCCTCGCGGTGGAAAGTCGTTCTTTCGCGACCGGTGCAGCAGATCGCTGCCTTTCTGATCGAGGAGTCTCACGAGGCCAGAGAGCTTCGCCAATCGACACCGTTGCGGGAGCGCTTTCCCCGCGAGAACGCTGGGCAATCTTGCGCGCCGCGGCCGAAGAGGCCGAACGGTGACGCGCGAGCAGCTCGAGCACCTGATCCGCGCAGCAGCACCGCTGGTCGAAGACGACGACATCGTCGTGATCGGAAGCCAGGCGGTGCTCGGCCAGTTTCCGTCTGCACCAGCGCAGATGCGCGTTTCCGTCGAAGCCGACGTCTATCCCCTGCACCGGCCCGAACGTGCCGATCTGATCGACGGCAGCATCGGCGAGCTTTCCCCGTTCCACGCGACCTACGGGTACTACGCCCAGGGCGTCAGCGAATCGACGGCCAAGCTGCCGGCTGGCTGGCAGGAGCGGCTGATCGTCATCGAGAACGCCAACATGCGTGGTGCTCGCGGACTATGCCTGGGAGATCCATGATCTTCTCGTTGCCAAGGCGATCGCGGGGCGTCCGAAGGACTTGGAATTCCTCCGCCAGGCAGCAGTTCATGCGCTCGCCTCGAAGGCAGTCCTGCTCGACCGGTTGAAGTCGGTGGATATCGACGAGCCCGCGCACAAAGCGGCTGCTGCCAGGATCGAGAGCTGCTTTCGAAGCGCGGTTCAAGGTGATTGAGGTTCGAGCTCGCGCCACCTGTCCGCGTCGCGAACCCGGCACGCGTTCGACCGCGCATCCCGCCACCCTCCCACCGAACGACTGCGCAACGAATGTGCAGCGCGCGCGTAAACAGCGGGCAATGCTCCGCCTGAGCCTGGCGTTCCCGCCGCAAACCTGCGCTTGAAAGCGCGATTTCCCATCGCCGGCCCTCTGGCACGCAACGTGCTTCATTAATAACGCGCTCACCGGCCACGCCGGCCGGGAGAACGCGACGGGTCCGACGCCGGGCCCACGGCAACGCTGCCGACACGCATTTCGCGCTGGTCCTCCTGCCAGGCGCGGATGCGAGTCGAGCAGCGTTTTTTTTGTGCTCACGCATGCGGCGCGCCGCGCGAGGAAGAGGAGAGGACGCTTGAACGTCGCAGCACGGGAAATGGCCGGCAACCTGCTCGTACCATCCATGGGCGTGGCACTGTTCCTGATGGCGTGGGCAACGATGGCGCCGCAGGTGCAGACCTCGCTCGGTGCCCTGCCCGGGCCCGCACAGGTCTTCGAGCAGGCCGGCGCGCTCTGGACCGATCACGTGCAGGAACGAGCACGCGCCGCCGACTTCGAAGCGGCGCAAAAGAAGAGGAACGACGAGCTGGTCGCCGCCGGTCAGGATGACAAGGTCCGGTGGCGCAGCTACGCGGGCCGGCCGACGTTTCTCGACCAGATCGGCACCAGCCTGACCACGGTGGCGCTGGGCTTCGTCATGGCGACGCTGCTGGCGGTACCGGCCGGTATCGTCTGCGGCCTTTCCGGTTTCCTGAACAAGGCGCTCAATCCGCTCATCCAGATCTTCAAGCCGGTCTCGCCTCTGGCCTGGCTGCCGATCGTGACGATGGTGGTGTCGGCCGTCTACGTCGACCCGAGCGAGATGCTGCCCAAGTCGCTGGTGGTCTCGGCGCTGACCGTCACGCTCTGCTCACTGTGGCCGGCGCTGATCAACACCGCGCTCGGCGTTGCCAGCATCGACCGCGACCTCATCAACGTCGGCAAGGTCCTGCAGCTCTCGACCGTGACCACGCTTCGCAAGCTGGTGCTTCCCTCGGCGATGCCGCTGATCTTCACCGGCATGCGCCTCTCGCTCGGCGTCGGCTGGATGGTGCTGATCGCCGCCGAGATGCTGGCGCAGAACCCCGGCCTCGGAAAATTCGTCTGGGACGAATTCCAGAACGGCTCGTCCATGTCGCTGGCTCGTATCCTGGTTGCCGTCTTCACGATCGGCTTCATCGGCTTCGTGCTCGACCGCCTGATGCTGGTGCTGCAGGCGGCGCTGACGCACACGGCGAGGCGCTGAGATGGCATTGCTCGAGCTACGCGGCGTGGCCAAGGGCTACGGCAAGGGGCCCCAGTGGCGGCCCGTGCTTGCCGGCGTCGACCTGGACGTGGCCGAAGGCGAGTTCGTAGCGATCGTCGGCTTCTCCGGCTCGGGCAAGACCACGCTGGTCTCGATGCTGGCGGGCCTGACGCCTGCGGATCAGGGCAGCATCCGCTTCGACGGCAAGCCGGTGACCGGTCCCGGTCCCGAGCGCGGCGTCGTCTTCCAGTCCTACTCGCTGATGCCGTGGCTGACGGTGCAGGGAAACGTCGCACTCGCCGTCGACTCGATCTTCCGCCAGGAGAGCCGCGCGCAGCGCGCCGCGCGCACGACGAAGTACATCGAGATGGTCGGGCTCGGTCACGCCATCGACAGGCGTCCTTCCGAGCTCTCGGGCGGCATGCGCCAGCGAGTCGCCGTCGCACGCGCGCTGGCCATGGATCCGCGCATCCTCCTGCTGGACGAGCCGCTCTCGGCGCTCGATGCCCTCACGCGCGCGCATCTGCAGGACGAGATCGCCGCGATCTGGCGCACCGACCGCAAGACGGTCGTGCTCGTGACCAACGACGTCGACGAGGCCCTGCTCCTGGCCGATCGCGTGCTCGTGCTCTCGCCCGGTCCCGAAGCCAGCCTCGGGCAGGCCTTTGCGGTCAACATTGCGCGGCCGCGCGACCGCACCACGATCAATCACGATCCTGCCTTCAAGAAGCTGCGCGCGGCCGTCACCGGCTGCCTGCTCGAGCTCCAGTCGGCGCCGAGCGGGGAGATGGGCGCTGGCAAGCTGCCCAACGTCGTGCCCATCACGCAGTCCGACCCGCCACCGGCAGCCTATCGCGACGCACAGGCCTCGCCCGGGCAGCGCGCCATCGGCACCACGATCGACGATCGCTACCTCGAGCTGTTCGGCCTGCGAAAGACGTTTGCCACCGCCAAGGGCCCGCTGACCGTGGTCGAGGACGTCAATCTCATCCTTCGCAAAGGCGAGATCGTCTCGCTCATCGGCCATTCGGGCTGCGGCAAGTCCACGGTCCTGACGATGGTGGCCGGCCTGATGCCCGTCACCGACGGCGGCATCGTGCTGGCAGGCCGAGAGGTGGTAGGCGCCGGACCCGAGCGCGCCGTCGTCTTTCAGGCACCGTCCCTGATGCCGTGGCTCACTGCACGCGAGAACGTGGCCCTGGGCGTGGACCGCGTCTATCCTGCTGCCACTCCCGCACAGCGCCGCGAGGTGGTCGAATACTATTTGCGCCGCGTCGGTCTCGGCGACGCAATGCACCGCCTGGCTGCGGAGCTGTCCAATGGGATGAAGCAGCGCGTGGGCATCGCAAGAGCGTTCGCGCTCTCGCCGAAGCTCCTGCTTCTGGACGAGCCGTTCGGCATGCTCGACAGCCTGACACGATGGGATCTGCAGGAGGTCCTCATGGACGTGTGGAAGCGTACGCAGGTCACCACGATCTGCGTCACCCACGACGTCGACGAGGCCATCCTGCTGGCGGACCGCGTGGTCATGATGACCAACGGTCCGCGCGCAAGGATCGGCAAGATCCTGGAGGTGAACCTGCCGCGCCCGCGTACGCGCAAGGCGCTGCTGGAGCATCCCGATTACTACGCCTATCGCGAAGAAGTCCTGTCGTTCCTGGCCGAAGGACACGGCCATGCGCCTGCATCCGCGCAGCAGGCGGCATCCGACCAGACATCCGGGCCCGCCATGACGCGCGGCGGGCAAGACACCAAGGCAGCATGAACGGGACCGCGGAGAGCAAGAGAGGATGAGAGCCCGTATCGTCGCCATCGCATTGACCGTCGCTGCTGCGCCGCTCGCGGCAGGAGGGGCCGTGGCCGGCTCGTCCGCGGCCGCGCCCGGCGCGGCAAGCTCTTCGCCTGCAGCGCCTGCGCCCGAGCCTCCCAAGACCGTCGGCGAGTTCTTCGGCCGCACCAGGCCCATTCTCGATTACCGCCTGCGCTACGAGCTCGTCGATCAGCAGGGCCCGCTGCCTGTCGTCGACCACGCGCATGCCGTCACCTCGCGCCTGCGTGCAGGCTTCGAGACCGCGCCGCTCCTGGACACCAGGCTGCTGGCAGAGGGCGAGTGGTCGCTGGCCGTCGTCGAGCATTACAACGACACCACCAACGACGAGGTCTGGTATCCGGTGGTCGCCGACCCGGAGACGATCGAGCTCAACCGGTTGCAGCTCGCCAACGCCTCGATCCCGCAGACGACCGTGACGCTGGGACGCCAGCGCATCACGCTGGACGACCAGCGCTTCTTCGGCAACGTCGGCTGGCGCCAGAACGAGCAGACGATGGATTCGCTGCGCGTGGAGAACAAGTCGGTCAGGGACCTGACGATCAACGCCGCCTACGTGATCCAGGTCAACCGCGTCTTCGGCAACCGCTCGCGACAGCAGGACGAGGACGGCGACACCGCCGCGCTCCACTTCGCCTACCCCACGCCGCTGGGCACGCTGTCGATGTTCGGCTACTGGGTCGAGTTCGAGAGCCGCGACCAGTTCTCCTCGCAGACCTACGGCCTGCGCTTTGCCGGCAAGAAGAGCTTCGAGCCGGTGATCGCTCACTATGCGGCCTCGTATGCGGTGCAGGCCGATGCCTACGACTACCGCGCGGCGGCGCCGCTGGCCGGCGACGACTACGTCGCGCACTACTTCCTCGGCGAAGCCGCGGTGGAGTGGAAAGGGCTGCGCGGCGGCCTTTCCTACGAATATCTGGGCGCCGACGACGGCGATCAGGCCTTCCAGACGCCGCTGGCCACGCTGCACAAGTTCCAGGGCTGGGCCGACAAGTTCCTGACTACGCCCGGCAACGGCGTGGCCGACCTCTACATCCCGATCCAGTACTTGTTCGGCGATGCAGGAATGCTCGAGAAGATCACCGCGCAGGCCATCTACCACACTTTCGATTCGGCGGCCGGCGACATGGACTACGGCGACGAGATCGACGTCCAGCTCGCGACCACGATCAAGGGCGTGACGGTCACGCTCAAGTACGCCGACTATTTCGCCGACGAGTTCGCAACCGACACCCGCAAGGCCTGGGTGTCGTTCGAGTACGTGCTCTGAGGAAAGACCCATGGGTACTGCCGCATCTCTTCATCCGCGTCCGCGCCTGGTCATCGTCGGCAACGGCATGGTTCCGGGCCGGATGCTCGACCATCTTCTGGAAGCGTCACCCGCGCGGTGGGACGTGACAATCTTCAACGCCGAGCCGCGTGTGAACTACGACCGCATCATGCTGTCGCCGGTTCTTTCGGGCGAGAAGAGCTACGAGCAGATCATCATCCACGACGAGAGCTGGTATGCGCGCCGCGGCATCCTTCTGCACAAGGGACGGCGCGTGGTGGCCATCGACCGCGCGGCACGCACGGTCTTCGCGCACGACGGCACCCGCGCGCAGTACGACAAGCTGGTGATCGCCACCGGGTCCTCGCCCATCGTCATCCCCGTGCCGGGGCACGATCTGCCGGGCGTGGTCACCTACCGCGACCTCGACGACGTCGAGACGATGCTGAGCGCCAGCCAGCGCGGCGGACATGCGGTCGTCATCGGCGGCGGCCTGCTCGGGCTGGAGGCGGCAGCGGGCCTGAAGATGCGCGGCATGGAGGTGACGGTGCTGCACCTGATGCCGACGCTGATGGAGCGGCAGCTCGATTCGGCAGCGGGCTACCTGCTCGAGAAGACACTGGAGGCACGCGGCATTCGCATTCGCACCGGCGCCGACACCAAGGCGATCCTCGGCGACACCTGCGTTACCGGCGTGCGTCTGACCGACGGCGCCGAGCTTGCTGCCGACATGGTCGTGATGGCGGTCGGCATCCGGCCGAGCACGGCGCTGGCCAAGGCCGCCGGCCTGGAAGTGAGACGCGGCGTCGTCGTCGACGATCACCTGCGCACCAGCGACCCCGACATCCTGGCGCTCGGCGAATGCGCCGAGCATCGCGGCCAGTGCTACGGCCTGGTGGCTCCGCTCTACGAGATGGCAAACGTGGCCGCGGCCAACCTGTGCGGCAACGAGGATGCCGCGTATCAGGGCTCGGTCACCTCGACCAGGCTCAAGGTCACCGGCGTCGACCTGTTCTCGGCCGGCGACTTCTCCGAACGCGAAGGCCGCGAGGACGTGGTCCTGCGCGACGCCTCGCGCGGCATCTACAAGCGCGTCGTGCTCGAAGGCTCCTGCGTGGTGGGCGCCGTTCTCTACGGCGACACCGCCGACGGAGCCTGGCTCTTCGACCTCATGCGCAAGCGCACCGACGTCAGCGATTTTCGCGACACCATCGTGTTCGGAAACGGGTTTTCGGGAGGGACCCCGCCGGACCCTACGGCGGCCGTTGCAGCGTTGCCGGATGAGGCAGAGGTCTGCGGCTGCAACGGCGTTTGCAAGTCCAGGATCGTGGGTGCGATCCAGGAAAAGGGCCTCACGAGCATTGACGACGTTCGTGCCTGCACCAAGGCCTCGGCCTCGTGCGGATCGTGCACGGGCATCGTCGAGCAGCTGCTGCGCCTGCAACTCGGCGCGGCCTACGATCCTTCGCCGGTGGCGCCGGTATGCTCGTGCACGTCGCTCGGACACGACGACGTGCGGCGCCTGATCGTGGCGCGCGAGCTCAAGTCGATTCCGGCCATCATGCAGGAGCTGGAATGGAAGAGCGCCGGCGGTTGCGCCAGGTGCCGCCCCGCCCTCAACTACTATCTGCTGGCCACGTGGCCCGGCGAGAACACCGACGACCCGCGCTCGCGCTTCGTCAACGAGCGCTTGCACGCCAACATCCAGAAGGACGGAACCTATTCGGTGGTGCCCAGGATGTGGGGCGGCGTGACCAGCTCGAGCGAGCTGCGCGCCCTGGCCGACGTCGTCGACAAGTTCGCGATTCCCACCGTCAAGGTCACCGGCGGGCAGCGCATCGATCTGCTCGGCGTCCGCAAGCAAGACCTGCCGGCAGTGTGGAGCGACCTCGGCAAGGCCGGACTGGTCTCGGGCCACGCCTACGGCAAGGCGCTGCGGACCGTCAAGACGTGCGTGGGCAGCGAGTGGTGCCGCTTCGGCACGCAGGACTCGACGGCGCTCGGCATCCGCATCGAGAAGTTCATGTGGGGAAGCTGGACGCCGGCCAAGGTCAAGATGGCGGTGTCGGGCTGTCCGCGAAACTGCGCCGAGTCGACGTGCAAGGACGTCGGCGTGGTGTGCGTGGAGTCGGGCTACGAGATCCACTTCGGCGGCGCCTCGGGCCTGGAAGTTCGCCAGACCGACGTGCTCACCCACGTCCGGACCGAGCAGGAAGCGCTCGAGGTCATCGTCGCGCTGGTCCAGCTCTACCGCGAGCAGGGCCGCTACCTCGAGCGCATCTACAAGTGGGAGAAGCGCGTCGGAATCGACTCGATCCGCGCCTGCGTCGTCGACGACCTCGAGAAGCGCCGCGCCCTCTACGACCGCTTCGTCTACAGCCAGAAGTTCTCGCAGCACGATCCGTGGGCCGAGCGCGCAAGCGGCGGCGACGCCGCCGAGTTCGCCGCCATGGCCGACCTGCGGTCGATGGAGGCAAACCCATGAGCATCGACGACTGGATCGACATCGGCTGTGCCGGCGACGTGCCGGTGCGCGGCTCGCGAGTCATCCACGCCTCCGGCGGCGACATCGCGATCTTTCGCGCCGACGGCGACGAGTACTTCGCGCTGCGCGACCGCTGCCCGCACAAGGGCGGCCCGCTCAGCCCCGGCATCGTCGCCGGTCGCAGCGTCACCTGCCCGCTGCACAACTGGCTGATCTCGCTCGAGACCGGACAGGCCTGCGGCGCCGACGTCGGCTGCACACCGACGGTGCGGCTGATGGTCAAGGACGGCCGCCTGCTTCTTCGGCTGACGCCGGCGATCGAGCGAGCGGCATAGCCGAGCGGACGTGCAGGAGC
>DASPNH010000161.1:0-2051 GCA_035626675.1 Binatia bacterium | reverse complement strand
GGTCGCCCTCCCCGCCGTCCAGGTAGCTATCAAGGTGAACCGAACTCCTTGAGCTGGACTTTCACCAGCAACTACAGCGACCCCCTCTTGGCAGGGCCGCCTAACGCTTCCGATAAGCGGACGGCCCGCGGAGGGCTGGCGGCGCGACCCTTGCCGGCCGGGCCGGAGCGGCGGGCGCGCGGCTTGCGGGAGGGCGCGGCCCCCTGCCCTGGCGCAGCGGTTCGGCACTACCGAAAGCGTCGCCAGGGAGCCCACCCCAGCAAGCCGCGTGACCGCCGCGGAGCGCCCGGCCGAGCAAGACTGTATGGAAAGGCCTACCACGTCCGTGATAGCGCGGGTTAACCGTAGCTTTGGGAAGAAACGATCAGAGCCGCATACGGAGGGTAGGCCGTGAAGGATTGTACCACGATCTGGGTTGGTTTGGACGTGCACAAGGACACCATCAGCTCATGCTCCCTGGTCGGCGACGGCACCGAGGAAACTGCCTGCACGTTCGCCAACACGGAAAGGGAGCTCCGCCGGCACGTCAAGAAGCTCGCCAGCAAAGGCACGCTGCGCGTCTGCTACGAAGCTGGACCGTGCGGCTACCACGTACGCCGCCAGCTGGAGGCGATGGGCGTGGACTGCGTTGTCATTGCGCCGTCGCTGATCCCCACGAAGGCCGGCGACAGGGTCAAGACGGACCGCCGGGACGCTCGCAAGCTCGTGCGCTACTTTCGCGCCGGCGAACTGACGCCCATCCGCGTGCCCACCGAGGCGGAGGAAGCGGTCCGCGACCTGGTACGCGCCCGCGACCAGTTGCGCAAAGACGCGGCTCGGCAGCGACATCGGCTTGCGAAGTTCCTGTTGAGGCACGGGCTCGTGTGGCGCGAGACCCGTAACTGGACCAAGGCGCACTGGGCGTGGATGCGGAAGCTCAAGCTCGAACAGCCAGCAGCACAGAAGACGCTCGAGGAGTACCTGACCATCGTGGACTTTGCATTGGATCGCCTCAAGGCGCTGGACGTGGACCTCGCGGAGGTCGCGGAGCAACAGCCGTGGAAGTCGCAGGTCGATCGCCTGCGTTGCTTACGCGGCATCGACACGCTGTCCGCCCTGAGCATCGTCGTGGAGATCCAGGACTTCCGTCGCTTCACGAAGCCAGGAGAGCTGATGAGCTTCGTCGGCATGACTCCCAGCCAGCACTCATCCGGCGGGAAGACCCGGACAGGCGCCATCACCAAGGCAGGCAACGGCCGGGTGCGACGCCTTCTTGTCGAAGCCGCGTGGACCTACGCGCGCAAGCCACAAGTCGCCGCCGCGTTTCGAGCGCGCTCGCAATCGCAGCCACCGCATATACGGGCCATAGCCTTGAAGGCGCAGTACCGCCTGCACAAGCGGTTTCACTGGCTCACGTCCCACGGCAAACCGTCCACCGTCGCAGTGACAGCCGTCGCGCGCGAGCTCCTGGGATTCATGTGGGCGATCAGCGTCGATCAGGAGACCGCCGTGTGACCAGCAGCCAATCATAGGAAGCCAAACGAAGCTCAGCCCAGGAACTCGGAAGGGAGATCGGAGACAACGGTGCGGGTGGGCCACGGAAGGAGAACCCTCGGACGCCCCTGATGGCGCGGGACCTTGGTCCCGACGACCCTTGCAGCAAGAGTGAGGCAGCTCCAGACGGAACACAACCAGACCGGATAGGCTCGGCTCGCCCGAGTAACCCGTGGATAGCAGAGTGATTCACCGTCGAAGCGCGCACACTCGCCCGTTGTCTCAGATAGCCCTACCGCCAACACCAAGGACGGAGGAAGCAACCAGAAATCCAGTCTTGACGCAGGGGGCCTTTCCATAGCAGGGGCGTGACGCCAGCCCGGAGGGGGCCGTTCCGCTTCATCGGTTTGTTAGGCGGCCCGGGTCCGTAGGTCAGCTTTGGAAGTGCAAACCGCCGACTTTGGGACGGCAGCCGTCGCTCCGTTTAGCTTGATGCACGTGTTTGGCGGCCCGCGCAGTCGCTAGCCGCTTCGAAAAGGAGATTCCGCGATCGGAACGCTGTCCAACGAGCCACACCA
>DASPNH010000160.1:0-29705 GCA_035626675.1 Binatia bacterium | reverse complement strand
ACCTCCAGACGGCCCTGAACTCCCTGAACAAGTACGGCGCGCTGTGGCCCGACGTCGACGTCGATGGCCGCATGGGTCCGGCCACGCTGAGCGCACTTCGGCTGGCCATCTCTCGCGGTGATTCGGGAATGATCCTGAAGGCCGTGAACGTGCTGCAGGCCTACTACTACCTGACCAGGCGCAAGGAAGAGTTCGTTCGAGGCTGGCTCGCTCAGCGAGTCATGTTCTGAGGTTCGCACCATGTCGCCACGGGACTTCGGAAAGTGGGTGATCAAGACGCTTGAGCTCGGCGCGGCCGCGGCCTTCGCCAGCATGGTGCTCTACGGCATCTGGTGGTGGCACCAGGTCGAGGTGACGCGGCTGACCACGGACAGGCACGAAGAGGTCATCAAGACCATTCCTGAGCTGCGTGAGGAGATGAAGACCTCGAACGCTGTGGTCACCGGTAAGCTCGATACGATCGAGAAGAACCTGACCGGCCTGGACGGGAAGGTGGATGGACTGACGCAGTCGCTGATCAACCGCCGCGCCGACGCGCCAGCGAGCAGCAAGCAGCCGGTGTTGTCGAAAGCACCGCCGGCGAAACCCGCAACTCCGGTGACGCGACTGCCGCGCGTCCCGGTCTGGCTGCAGCCTTGGAAGTGGGACGACGGAAAGAAGGGGTGAGGGGAGATGGGGAGCAACGAGACGACGGCCAACATGGCCGCGGTAGGCGCCGCGATCGGCGCCATCATGTACTGGCTGGTCAACCTGATCGTGGTCAGTTTCCTCGGCGAGGGCGCCATGAAGGGCTTTCCCGATGAGGCGCTGATCGTCGCCGTCACGTGGGTGTTTTGCCGCTACGCGGGCGGCACTCCGCCGCCACAAGCCATCGCCAGCATCGTGCTCTTCGTTTCGATGCTCGGCCTTTCCGCATGCGCCATGACCTACGACCTCATGGGCATGCGCGTGATGATTTCCACCGCTGTCAGCGTCGAGCCGGCGCCGGCGGTGCAGAACGATCCCGGCGGAGAGTCGGGTGACGAGGAGGTAGACGGATGGAGACGATGAGATGGACTCTGACGGCCGTCCTGGCGTCGGTGCTGCTGACGTCGGGAGTCGGCTGCGCAAGCACGCAGCCGCAGCCGCCGGGAAGCGGACCGCCCGATCCCGTGGCGGTCGAAGCGGAGCGGCAGAAGAAAGCAGAACGAGATTGCATGCTGGCTCAGACCGGATTCTCGCTGGCGCGTACCGGCGCGATCCTGGTCCTTCGCGACACGAAGAAGCAGGCCACGCGGGACGCGGTCAATACATCGCTGGCGGCGGCTGGCGGCGCGGTCGACGGCTACTGCGCGGCGGTGATGAAGGGAGACGATCCTGATGCTGCCGCAATCGCGCTGCAGGCGCTGCAGCGTGCGATGGATGAGCTGGCACGCTCGACAGCTTCCGGTTGAGGCCCGCGGCCGCTGGCGATGAAGGTTCCGGGGTCCGGTCGCAAGGCCGGGCCCCGTTTTTCTTTGGGAGCTGCAGGCCGGCGTCCACGTCGAACTCCTCCCACTCTTTGCATGCCCGGGTGTACCGCTCTCGGATCATCTCCTCGGATGTCCCGAAGTACTTCGCGGCCAGGTAGGGGCTCATGTTCCCCGACTCGAGCTGGAGCGTGATAGCCGTGTGGCGCGTGGCCTCCCACGGCCGGCGCGGGATGTCTTTGGGGAGCTCGGCCTGAAGCGGGTTCCATATCTGCTTTCGCCAGTTCCGCTGCTCGATCCAGCCGCCCTGGCTGCCGAGGAAGAGCGGCTTTCCAGGCCGGTCCAGGTCCAGCTCGCGCAAGCGTGCGCAGACGATGGCCGGGATCTTGAACACTCGTCGGGCCTCGTCGCTCTTGCAGTCTTCGTTGATCTCGCCGCCGTTTCGGGACCGGATGATCTGGCACCACTGGCGATCGACGTCGATGTCGTCGCAGTACAGAGCCAGGCCCTCCGAGAGCCGTGTGCCGCAGAAGAACTGCCAGGAGGCATAGGGCAGGTAGTGCCGCCACCGCGGCCGCGCGAAGTGCTCGAGGATCTCGTCGCGCTGATCGGCGGTGTATGCGCCGTAGGCCACGCTCGGCCGCTCCCGCTCCATCTGCTTTCGGGACAGGATGCCTAAGCGCTGCTCGGGCGAGACCAGGCCGTGGAACTCCATGTCCCGGAGCATTGCCATGAGCGACTGGATGTACCGGTTGGCCGTGGCCGGGGTGGCGCCGCGGTCTAGGACCCAGTTACGAGCGGCGTGGAAATCGAGGTGTGATAGGTCACAGGCCTCGCGATCGCCGAGGATGGGCAGCAATCGCTCGACATTGGTCCAACGGTTCCCGTGCCAGACCTTCCCCACCCGCCGCTTGCCGGAACCGCGATTCCAATCCCTGTGGAAATCGCGCACTCGCATGGGCGGGCAAGGCATATTTTGCTGTGCGGGGATTCAGCAACGTGCGACGTGTGGTGTTTGCGACGAGCTTCACACGTTGCGCACAGGGAAGGGCCACTTATGCACTTCCGGCGTTTCAGATCTTGACCTCCGCCGGCATGGCGAATACAAGCGTCCCCAATGGGGTTTGGTGAGCTTACGCTCGCAAGCCTCGGACTCGACCTGCCTCAGCGGCCCATGGCCCCCCGACTACGGATCTGGGGGTTACAAGTTCGACTCTTGTCGGGCGCGCTTTCTTTGCCACGAACACCGATGACTCACGCAGCTGACCGGGGCGGCCGTGGGCCAATGTCCTCCGTTCACCGCTTTGGTCCGGGGCACGTCGCACGTCCAATTTTTCGCCCGCTGCACCCTCGAACGGATGGATGGCGACGCGGTCGCGCCGCCTCCGGAAACGCCTTGCACAGCTGCGTTGACAGCCGCGAACTTGGCGCCAGAGTGGGACGACGAAGTTCCGAACGCAGGAGAACGACGAACATGATTCGAAATCGCGCGATGATCGCAGTCGCTGCTGCCCTTGCGACCATCACCATCTTCAACACTGGAGGGGCCGAGGCCGCAGATCCGAAGCTGGACGCGGCCAACAGCCAGGTCTCGGCCGCCATCACGAGCCTGGAGACGGCCAACCTGCCAGACGCCAAAGGCCAGCGGTGCAGCAAGCAGGCAGCCAAGGCGATTCGTCAGCTCCGCAAGGCTCAGGCGACAATTGCCACGGCAGCGAGCTGTCAGGATGGGACGGCCCCCGCCAAAGAGACGCGCAAGCAGAAGAAGGCCACCAAGAAGCGCTGACCGCGGCTCGTTCGCCCCGCCGGTCCCACGCCGACGCAGGACCACGTGCAGCGGCGCTCTGATCATCGACACACCGAAGGAGGCACCCATGCAAACCACTCGCATCCTCACGAGCCTGGCCGCCGTTACCGTCGCGGCGTTCCTCGCCGCACCGCTCGCGCTCGCCGATAAAGGCGGCAAGCACGACAAGCATGCCGACAAGCATCAGCAGAAGCAGCAGCAGCGCGAGGACCACGAGTACCGCAAGCAGCTCCAGAAGGACGAGCACGAGTACCAGAAGCGCGAGCAGAAGGCCGAGCACGAGTATCAAAAGCGCGAACAGAAGATGGCGAAGTTTCGCGACGACCAGCGCTCGCGCGTGGTGAGCTACTACCGCGAACGCTACGGCAACGGTCGCGATTGCCCACCAGGCCTTCGCAAGAAGGGCAACGACTGCACGCCGCCAGGACACGCCAAGCGCTATTCGGTCGGACGCTCCCTATCGTCCGACGTTTCCCTGTATCCGCTGCCGCAGGAGCTGATCGTCAGCCTGGCGCCGCCGCCCTCGGGTTTCGCCTACGGCTTCATTGACGGCGACGTGGTGCTTTACGAAGTTCCTACGCGGGTCGTCGTCGACGTGGTCGTCGTCCCGTTCTGAAAAAGGGTCAGGCACCTTTTCGGCGGTCGAAAAGGTGCCTGACCACTTTTTTGTCGACTGTTTTTTGCCGCCGCCGCATCGCCGCCCTATAGAAGCGCGATGAAGGCGCCCGACTTCGTCTATCAGGAACAGTTTCCGCTCGGACAGGACACCACCGAGTATCGCCTGCTCACCGACCAGTTCGTCTCGCAGACCTCGCTCGACGGTGAGCCGGTCCTCAAGATCGAGCCCGAAGCCCTGGCCTACCTTGCGCATCAGGCCCTGCGCGACTGTTCGTTCCTGCTGCGCGAAAAGCATCTCCGACAGGTCGCGGCCATCCTGGACGACAAGGAGGCCTCCGACAACGACCGCTACGTCGCCCTTACGATGCTGCGAAACGCCGAGGTCGCCGCGCAGGGTATTCTTCCGTTCTGCCAGGACACCGGCACCGCCACCATCATCGGCAAGAAAGGCCAGCGCGTCTGGACCGGCGGCGACGACGCCGAGCATCTCTCGCGCGGCGTGTTTCGCACCTACGCCGAGGAGAACCTGCGCTACTCGCAGAACGCGCCTCTGGACATGTTTCGCGAGGTCAACACGGGCACGAATCTGCCCGCCCAGATCGACCTGTATGCCACGCCCGGCGACACTTACGATTTCCTGTTCGTGGCCAAGGGCGGAGGCTCGGCCAACAAGACGTTCCTGTTCCAGGAGACGCGCGCACTGCTGACGCCCGAGGGCCTTGCCAGGTTCTTCGACGACAAGGTGCGCATGCTCGGCACCGCGGCCTGTCCTCCCTACCACCTGGTCTTCGTCATCGGCGGCACTTCGGCCGAGGCGTGCCTGAAGACCGTCAAGCTGGCATCCGCGAAGTATCTGGATTCGTTGCCGACCACCGGCAACGAGCACGGCCGCGCCTTTCGCGACGTCGAGACCGAGAAGATGGTTCTGGAGATCGCGCAACGCTCCGGCATCGGCGCGCAGTTCGGCGGCAAGTACTTCGCGCTCGACGTGCGCGTGGTGCGCCTGCCGCGCCACGGCGCTTCCTGTCCGGTGGGCGTGGGCGTGTCGTGCTCGGCCGATCGCAACATCAAGGGACGCATCGACAGCCGCGGCGTGTGGCTCGAGCGTCTGGAGACCGATCCGGGCCGCCTGATTCCCGATCATCTTCGCGTCATCAAGGAACAGGGCACAGTGGCCATCGACCTGGACCGACCGATGAGAGAGATCCTTGCGCAGCTCACGCAGCATCCCGTCACCACGCGCCTGTCGCTATCGGGCACGCTGATCGTCGCGCGCGACATTGCGCACGCCAAGCTCAAGGAGCGGCTCGACCGCGGCGAAGAGCTGCCAGAGTACTTCAAGAACCATCCCGTCTACTACGCAGGCCCTGCCAAGACGCCGAAAGGGATGCCTTCGGGCTCTTTTGGTCCGACCACGGCCGGCCGCATGGACTCCTACGTCGACCTCTTTCAGAGCCGCGGCGCATCGCTGGTGATGCTGGCTAAGGGCAACCGCAGCCCTGCAGTCACCGACGCGTGCAAGAAGCACGGCGGCTTCTACCTCGGCTCCATCGGCGGTCCGGCCGCCATCCTCGCCAAGGAGAACATTCGCAAGGTCGAGGTCGTCGACTATGCCGAGCTAGGCATGGAGGCGGTCTGGAAGATCGAGGTCGAGAACTTCCCGGCGTTCATCCTCATCGACGACAAGGGCAACGACTTCTTCCGCTGTCAGCCCCAGAGCGTGCCTCCACCAAAAAGCTGAGGAATCGCTGCGCGCCTCCGAACAGGGGCTGCCCGTGCACGTCCCAACACCAGAGGTGGCCTCAAATCCGGGCGACCGGCGGTATCCGGTCAGCCGTTGCCGGCATCGACATCCCCGGGTACCCCAGCAACCCGCCGGCGGCACCAGCCGGCTTGGCGGCGTCACCCGTCGCTGGCATCAAGGAAGGACGAAGGATGAAACCCTGTTTTCGATGGGCACGCGCCTGCCTCGTGGCCACCGCCCTGACCGCGGCGCTCGGAATGCACGCTTGTGAATCGACACAGGCCGAGTCCGAGCCGCGCGCGACCGCCGCGCAAGACGACCAGGCCCGCGCCCACATCACCCCGAGGACGGACCGCATGAAAGATTTCAAGAAACCCGACGATGCGCAGCTCAAGACGACGCTGGACCCCCTCCAGTACCAGGTAACCCAGCACGAAGGCACCGAGCCTCCCTTCCGCAACGAGTACTGGGACAACAAGAAGGACGGCATCTACGTCGACGTCGTTTCCGGAGAGCCTCTCTTCAGCTCGACCGACAAGTACGATTCGGGAACTGGATGGCCGAGCTTTACCAGACCGCTCGATCCCGCCTACGTCACCGAGCACACCGACTACAAGCTGCTGTATCCGCGCACCGAGGTGCGCTCCAAGCATGGCGATTCCCACCTCGGCCACGTCTTTTCCGACGGCCCCAAACCGACGGGCCTTCGTTACTGCATGAACTCGGCCGCGATGCGCTTCATCCCCGTCGAGAAGCTCGAAGAGGAAGGCTACGGCGAGTACCTGCCGCTGTTCGGCAAGAGCTCCAGCGGCGCGGCGCTGCCGGTCAAGTCCAGCGTGGCCGGGGCCCTGCCGGCTTCGACGAGCGATCACAAGAGCGCCGCGTTCGAAGGCGAGCTCGAGATTGCGACCATTGCGGGCGGCTGCTTCTGGGGCATCGAGGAGCTGGTGCGCGAGTTTCCCGGCGTCGTCGAAACCGACGTCGGTTACACCGGCGGAACCATCGCCAACGCCACCTATCAGCGACACGACGGCCATGCCGAGGCGGTGCGCATCAAGTTCGATCCGAACAAGACGAGCTACGAAGAGATCCTGCGCTTCTTCTTCCGGCTGCACGATCCGACGACGAAGAACCGTCAGGGCAATGACGTCGGGACCTCGTACCGTTCGGCGATCTTCTTCCACGACGAGCGCCAGCGCGAGATCGCCGAACGGGTCAAGGCCGAGGTCGACAAGTCCGGCAAGTGGAAAGCACCCGTGGTCACCGAGATCACGCCGGCCAGCGACTGGTGGACGGCCGAGGATTACCACCAGGACTACCTGCAGAAGAACCCGGGCGGTTACACCTGCCACTGGGTTCGCGACTGACTGAGTGTCCATGACCCCGACATCTGCAGTGTCCGTTACCGCCGACGGCAAGGTGTCCTTGCACACACCGCGACGCGCCGTAGCCTCTGGTTCTGGGCACCGTCGCCGAGGAATTCGAGGAGGTCGTGGGGCGAGCTGACTGGCCTGCGATGTCTACGACGAGCGGCTCGTAAGCCTCGCGGCGTCGGGTCGGTGGCCCGGGGCACGCGATGGCGTTGCCGCGACCAAAGAACGCTCAGGGAGCGCACGCCGGAAGCGAGGCGTCCTGGGAGAGTAAAGGCTCGGGGGCGACGACGCCTTCAATCAGGGGTGGCTTGGCCCGATAAAAAATCTCGTTGCTACCCGCGTACGTCGCCATTTCGACACCTGTCAGTATGGACGTCTGCTCACGTGCAGCTATGCGGGTCCTTCCCTCCCGTATGGTGTTTGTCACCGTAGCCCCTTCGACGAGCGTAACGTCGCAGCCTCGAATCAGAACGCCCGCGGTGGTGTCGTCCGTTACGCTCCCTCCTGACAACGCGATGTCACCTCCGATCGTGACATTACCGTGATGCGAGCGGATATCGACAAACGATGGACTTCGCGCACGTCCGGTTTCAGTCGTCATCGCGGCACCGGCGCCGATCGTCACGTCGCCGTTGCCCTGAACCGAGATCTTGGAAGCGATGCCACGGGCCTCCATACGACCACGCACGTTCACGGTCCCGAGCGCGGTCAAGTAAATCTCTCCGCCAAAAGCGGCGGGGTTTCGGGTATTGCCATGTATCAGTACGTTTGATCCCATTGTCAGATCGCCGGCAGCTCGAAACTCGATCGTGCCGGCATCTCCGAAAAAGCCCTTTGAGCCGTCGGCCCCGATGTCTACACCAACGCCGGCATCGTCGCTGCCCAGGGTTATACTGCCTCCGGCGGCGACCACGAGATCACCCAAGCCACCGCCATCTGTCGACGAGACACCGAGATCGCTCGAGATCGAAACGTCGCCGTGGCTCTGCAGAAACGTCAGACCGCTGGAATCGAAGCCGGCGTGACAATGAATCGGCGCGCTCACCACGAGTTGATTGCGAGCCAATGCGTCGATGTCGCAGTACCCGTGAAGGTTCACGGGTGCGTCGACGATGATCGATCCCTGCAGTGCCGTGAGGAAGAACAGCGATTCAAAGCGCGGTCCGCGCATACTGACCGGTCCACGGATGAATACGTCATCCGCTGCCCATAGATCCAAGGAAGCGGCGTGCCCGGTATTGGCTACGACGGGGCGGCCAATGTCGATGGTGCCCCTGCCTGTCGTGCAGGCGCCTTGCTCACACTGCGAATCGCGAAGGCAGGTATCCTGGGACTGCGAACATTGCCGAGTTGCCTCCATGATGACGTCGGTGGCGGCCTTTCCGAGTCTGGCGCCTCGAATACGTATGGCGGGGCGCGTTCCGGCGTCGGTACGGAAATCACCGCACCGAAGCCGGGTCACTTTCGAACTGCCGAACAGGAAATCCAGCGACCCTGGATCTTCCAACTCGACGGTTCGAGCGCCGAAGTCCAGGATGCTGCCGGCGACGACCCGAACCGCGTCGCGGATGACGCATGGATCGGCGCTGGACTGGCAGATACCGCGGAGCTGGCCACGACCACACGTGCGTTGGCGCCGGCAGGCAGAAGAAGAAGCGCCACTGCCACGATGGAAGACCTGATGGATTTCACCGCCTGACCATAGGTCCAAGCCTTTCCTGTGGGAAGGGCCGACGCCGTTCGTAGAGAACGGTTCCCGTCGTCAGCCGCGATCCGTCCGCATTTCCCGAGCAAGGGAACGGGCCGGGTTCAAGCCATGTCGGCCAGCGGCCTGCGCGCCCGCTGCAGGTCTTCGAGGTCCTCGTCGCCAGGGAAGGCGTCGCAGGTGGCCTGCAACAGAGTCCGCGCTTCGTGGCCGCGGCCGTCGCCTCGCATCCTGCGCGCAAGGCTCATCGTCGCGACGAGCTCATGCCAGAACGCGCCCTGTGCATGCGCGGTCGCGACCGCATGGCGCAGGTCGGCCTCTGCGTCGGCAGGCGAGGCAGTGCCGAAGGCCAGGCGCTCCTCACCGCGCAGCCGATAGAGCTCGGACGCGAAGCAGGATTCGCCCGTCATCTGCATATGGGCGAAACCGTCGTCGATCACGGCGCGCGCACCGGGCATGCCGCGGCGGAGCATTTCTGCAGCCAGCAGGCAGCACTGCCCAGTCCGCTCGAAGAGGGAAGCTTTGGCCTGACGCGCAAGCGACTCCTGCATCCGCTCGATGCCGTCGTCGTCCGGCCTGGTGCGCGCGAGCATCAGCCCCTGAAGAAAACGAGCGCGCTCCATCATCTCGTACTCGCTCGACGCGTCCCACGATTGGAAGGCCTGGTCGATCCGCCTGGCAGCCTCGTGGTCATCGCCCATCCATGCGTGCACGTAGGCGAGCAGAGGGAACAGATATGCCTCGCGGCGGAAGCCGTCGGCGCTGCTGGCCTCATCGGCTTCGCGGAGGAGCTCTCTGGCGCGGCGCCACTGGCCTCGAAGGACCGGTATCATGGCAAGCTGCGCCAGGCTCATCGCGCGCAGGTTGCGGCCGAAGGTCTGCTCGGGAGCGGCATCGCCGGCCAAATTGGCCAGATACAGCCGCTCGGTCTCGTCGAGCTCGCCGGTTGCGAAGAGCATGCTCGCCAGCGACGTACGCGCCATGTGCTCCATCGCGGGATGATCGAAGCGCGGCGCCTCCTGCAAAAGACGCCGGCCGATGCCGATCGCTTCCTCGTATTGGCCGAGCGCAGCGCGGCCCCACAGAACGCCCAGTTCCGAGATCCACTTCTCCCGGTCGTCCTCGCCAGCAACGGCCAGGCTGACCACCCGCTCGTGAAGGCGTGTCGTTTCGGCATCGCCGAAACCCGCGGCCTGATACCGCGAGAGCGCCAGCTCCTGCGTCGCGACGAGCCGCACGCGCCGGTAGCCGGGAAGATCGGGATTGCGTTCGACAAGATCGAGTATCCGTTCGCGGATCGCGATCACTTCGCGCGGCCCCGGAGCCTGCATCACGAAGGAGGCTGCATCCTGGAGATTTCTCAGGGCGGCCACCGCATCGCCGGCCATCGAGTAGTGTAGCGCGAGCTCGACGGCGGTGGCCTCGGAATCGCCGCGCCGGTCGCGCTCGAGATACTCGGCGGCCGCGACATGGTAGCGCCGCGCGCGCGAAGGCGGCAGGCAATCGAGCAGGACCCGCTGGACCAGCACGTGCACGAAAGCGAATCGCGGTGCACGCAATGACGCGGCGGCCGGGTCCGCGCCGCGCAGGATGCAGCCGCGCCTGGCCAGCGCGTCGCAGATCTCCTCGGCGTCTTCGGGAGTGACACCGGCCGCCGTGGCGATCGAGGAAGCTTCGAACGCGCGCGGCAGCACGCACGCGGCTTCCACGACGGCACGTTCGGCGTCGGAGAGACCGGCGATCTGACGTTCGATGAGCGCGCGCAGGCTGTCCGGAATCACGTTGCGCAGCTCGGCGGGCGAGCCCAGCAGCCGCCAGCGTCCTTCGGCGGACTGCGCGAACAGATTCCGGTCGATCAGGTCATCGACCAGTAATCGTACGAACAGCGGGTTGCCCGCCGACTGATAGTGAACCCACTGGCAGAGGTCGGGCGCCAGCTCCAGGCCGGGACAGCGGCCGACCACGTACTCGCGGATCGACGCCGGAGTGAAAGCGGCCGCGGCCACTTCGGTGGCGAGCGCTCGATTGGCGAGCTCGATCCTCATGGCATGCAGCGGGTGGCCGACCAGCAGCGAGTCGGCGGGACGCATCGTAAGGACGATCATGAGCCGGGCCGGATCGCGGCGTCGCGCGAGGTGGTTGCACGCATCCGAAGTCGCCAGGTCGGCCCAGTGCACGTCCTCGATGACCAGCACCAGCGGGCGATCGCGAGAGATCGCTTCGACCACCGAGGCCAGCTCGCGCAGCATGCTGCCCGAAGCCGCCGCGGCCTCGTGCGGCGCTGCGGCTGCTGCATCGTCGATCGAGGGCATGTGCCGGAGCCAGGAACGGCCGTGCGTTCGCAGCGCGCCGATGACGCGGCTTGCGATGTCGGGCCGGCCAGCCAGCCGCTCCAACGCTTCCAGAATCGGCCGGAAGGGCTCGTGCTGCGTATAGGTATCGATGCACTGCCCGCGCGCGATCGCGACATCCGCGGTCGTCTCCAGGCGGCAAAGGAAAGCGTCCACCAGTGTGCTCTTGCCGGCGCCAGCCTCACCCGTGACGAAGACGAGTTGGCGCGTGCCGGCGGCCGCCGCGGCGTAGCATCGATCGAGCGTGGCCAGCTCGGATTCGCGTGCAATCAGACCTGGCGTGGCCAGGCCGATCTCGCCGGCCGTCTCTTGGGCAGCAACGGGCGGGGCCGTGGCAGGAGCGTCGTTCGTTGCGATGAAGCCGCTGCCGCCGATCCAGCGAAATCCGCGTCGCGCCACGGTCTCGATGAAGCGCGGTTGGCCCCGGTCGTCCGCAAGCGCGGCGCGCAGCTCTCCGATGGACTTGTTCAGCGTGCCTTCGGACACCATCGCATCCGGCCACAGCGCGTCCAGGAGCTCGTGCTTGGTGACCAGGGCGTCGGGTCGAGAGGCGAGGTAGACCAGAACGGCCCAGGTCTTGGGCCGCAGAGAAATGCACTCGTGGCCGCGCCAAAGACGCTCGCCCACGGTGTCCACGCGCACGATGACGGACAACCCCTCGCCCCTGCGAGGGGTTGTGTCGGGGAAGTCGCGACTCGAGTCAAGCGTCGCGGGCGCCGCGGTTTCCCGCGGCGCCCGCGACATGGGTCACGTCACTTGAGCACGTTGATCTTCAGGATGCCGCGCACACTCCTGCCGGCGTCGGTGCTCGGCGGCAGTGCCTCGGAATAAACCGTGTAGGGCAGCTTGATCACTCTTTTCCGGCGCACGTCCGGAGCGGTGTAGACGACTGCAGCCTGGCCTGGCACCTGTGCGATCGCGCCCTTTTTCGGACGCAGCGGCTTGTCGAAGACGACCACGAAGGGGCCGTCGAACGTCAGGCCTCCGAGCAACCCGCCGATCGTCATGGTGGTACCCCAAGGCACGTTTGCCGACTCCACCATCGGCGGCCCTACGGTGACATCGACTACGGTTTCGGAAGTGAACTCCCCGTCGGTCACCTCGTAGCTGAAGCTGTCGGTTCCCACGTAGTTGAAGTCCGGCGAATAGGTCGCCTCTCCGTTCAGCGCGATCACGACCGCGCCGTGCTGCGGCCGTTCGACCAGGCGCGCCGCGAGCGGGTCGCCGTCGGGATCGGTATCGTTTGCCAGCACGTTGAACGTGCTGGTGAGCCTCCAGGCGGTCACCACTTCGTCCTCGTTCGCGACCGGGGCATGATTGGTCAGCAGCGCCTCGAGATGCTCCATGATTCTCTCGGCGTAGACGGCATAACCTTTCTTGTTGGGATGTGCCGTCCCGGTGGTGTCGCTCTGCGCGTCGGGATGGACGTCGCCGAAGCCGTCGCCCTGCGTGTTCAGCGAGTCGGTGGCAGTGTTGATGTAGCGGTCGTCGGCGCACATCCCGTGCTCCCGGAAGCCGTCGTAGATGCCGGTGACGAACGTGAAGCCGGCATTCTCGGAGCCGATCGCGACGGCCTCGTTCAGCTTGGGAGCCCACACCGCCTCTGCCACCCCGATCTCGTCGAAGTCCCATTCGCCGAGCGCGGTGATGTCGTCGAATAGCTGGGGGCAGCGCAGCCCGTTGTCGTTCTCGAAGAAGCCCGGGTACTCGAGCGCCAGCTTCATGTTTTCCTCGACCTCGATGCCGGCGGCCTCGAGCTGGTCGCCGAGCTTTTCCCACCCCGGCACTACGCGCTCCAGATCGTCGTCGAACTGATCGCTCAGGTCGTGGTCGTCGTCGTCGCCGACGGGCTCCTGATGGCACAGCTCGTAGATGATGCAGGTGCCCACCAGATCGGCGAAGCGCACGTCGTTGATGCCGCCGGCAACGATCAACGAGTCCACCTTGCGAGGAGCATGGACACCGTGTCCCGTCAGAGCGTGGCGGAGCTGCGCCACCTGGCTGCCGACCTGGTACGGCCCCTGGCCATTGGGCGGCGGCTCCATGCCGCAGTACGGGCCGGTGATGCCCGTGCCGCGCGCGAAGCCGCTGGGAAACTCGTAGGGATCGAAGGCGTCGATGAACGTCTTGCGGTACGAGACGGTGTCGAGCGTCGCTCCCGAGCACGCGAACGACAGAAACGTCACGCTGGTTCTGGGATCGGCCTGCTCGAGCAGCCTGGCGGCTTGCGCGCCGCCCGCGTTGGCCGAGCGGTGGCAGCGATCATCGACCCAATCCGCATTCTGATCGTAGGGAGTCGCCAGCTCCGGATAGATGGGGAAATCGACCGCGCCTTCCCCCGATGCGGAGGAGTCGCCGAGCACGACGATCAAAAGGTCCTTGACCTGCACCGCGTTCGACCAGACCTCGGTGTCGCCGTCATCGTGCGTGATCGTCAGCTCGACCCAGTAGTTGCCCTGGGCGGGGAAGTCGAGGTAGGTGTAGCAGTCCGTGGATGGCCCGCGCGTCTTGCCATTCCAACGCCAGGTGTAGCGCGTCTTGGGCTTGGGAAAGAGCGGCTTGCCGTCGTCGTCTTTGGCGTCGGGGAAATTCTCGTAGTTGTAGTCGCCTTCGCTCTGGCAACCCATGAAGTTGAGGTACCACGTCGTAGGATTGACGTATTCGGGATCGTAGGTCTCGGACTGCCATGGGCGCGGGATCCCGCCCCACTCGTTCCACGCATCGTCCCACTGGCTGTAGCGGTCCGGTGCCGACCATGAAAAGCCTTGCGACGGGTAGACGTAGGGAGGTGGACTCACCGGCGTGCCGCCCGGCGAGCCTTCGTCGCCCGGATCCGGGTCGTAGCGGGCGCTGACCACCGGCGCATTACAGAGAACCATGAGCTGCAGCAACGCCAGAAACGCGCCGGCCATGTGCGGCGCCCGGCGTGTACGAGCGCGGGCAGGTGCTTTTTCGTCGATCGATGAATGCATGAATCGTCCCTCCTGTTGATGAGTCGATGTTCCCCGCGTCACGTTCGATGCCGGGTGGCAGCGGCCTGGACGTCGGAGGCGGCGGCGCGGAATGGCGAGCGGCGCCGTTCGTCTTCACTCTTCGCTTCGCCCCGCGTTCGTACGCTCGAGCACGCGGCGAAGAATGGCGACGAGAGTCTCCGGTGTGGTGAAATTGCCGCCGTCGGCCGTCAGCAGATGCTGAACCCGGCCGCAGAATGTCTCGGCGTCGTACGGCTCGCTGAACTGCACGACGAAGGCGAGGGCCGCAGGCGGCTGTTTGCGTTGGAGGAGTCCGGCGCCGGCTTTCGCCGCGCCATGCTCGGCTTCCTCACCACTATCTGCGGCGGGTCGCCCGGTGCGCTCGTCATGGCCAGCCATGGCCGCGACCCTAGCCTCGACAGGTGCGGCCAGTCTCGAAAGAACGAGGAAAAAACTTGGAAATCGCGCCGGCTACCGGCGCCCTCCTCCACGGTCGCCGCCGACTCGTTTCGCGCATGGCACGGTCGGCTGGCCCGAAGGGAAGCTTCGGCACCGAGCGTGGTCGACCGCTACCGCCCGCGAGCGGCGCTGACGTGCCGACCGCCGCGATGAACACGGTCATCGTCGGTATCCTGAGTGTTCCTCAATCCGGCGCGCCGGTGCGCTCGTCCACCATCCAGCGGCGCTTCTCGAGCACCGCGTCCACGTCGGCGTCCAGGTCGGCAAGCCCCTGCTCCAGAGTGACGTCGCCGCGCACCATGCGCTCGACGTACAGCGAGATCTTGGAGGCGATGCGCTCCCACTCCGGAATCTTGGGCGTTGCCACTACGCGTTCGAGCTGCACGCGAAACGCCTGCGCGCGCACGTCGCCGGCCAGCGACGGATCGTCCCAAGCGCTGCGCCGCGCCGGCAGACTGCCGCTGGCGCGATAGAACGCGGCCTGCTGCGCGGGCTCGGCCAGATATTCCAGGAGCTTCCACGCCGCATCCTTGCGCTGGCTGGTCGATGCGATGCCGAGGCTTGCGCCGCCCGCAAGCGAGAGACCCGGTCCAGGTTCCTGCGGCGCCGGCATCGCGGCCGTGGACCACGCGAGCGACTTCGGCAGACGCTTGTCGAGCTCGCGCAGGTTCCACGGGCCGGTGATGAAGAACGTGAAATAGCCCGCACCGAATTCCTGGTAGAGGTTGGCGATCTGGGCCGCTGCGCGCTGCGGCGCCATGCCGCCTTCGAACAGCGACAGGTAAAACGCCATGGCCTCGCGCACGGGCTGGCTGCGGAAGTTGCCGAAGCGGTCGCCGTCCCGGAGCAATCTGGCGTTGCGCTGGAGCGCGAGGATGACCGGCGGCTGCCATTCGTCCACTGGAAGGAAGATGGCGTAGCGGCTGTCGCCGGCGCTGCGGCGCACTCTGTCCATCGCAGCGAGCCACTGCGCCCACGTCTGCGGTGGCTGGGCCACGCCCGCACGCTCGAGCAGGTCGCTGCGGTAGAAGAGCAGGCGCGTGTCGACGTACCAGGGCAGCGAATACAGGCGCAACTTTTCCGTGCGCTCGTGGAGAGCGCGACGCGTGTCGTGCGCACCCGGCGTGTCCTCTTTCCCGTCATCGCCGATGAGGTTGGTGTCGAGGACGCCCGGGAAGTAATCGGCCAGAACCACCGACGTCGAGGCCGATGCTCGGGCCTGGAGCGGCTCGAGCGCGCCGAGTGCGACCATCTCGGGAATCCACGTGTTCCCGAGCTGGAAGACGTCCGGCATGGTTCCGCCGACATGGGCCGTCAGAAGCTTCTCGTGCGCGGCGCTCCAGGGAAGGCGCTGCACGCGCACCTCGATGTCGGGATGGCGCCGGCGAAACTCGGGCAGCAAGGTCTCGACGACTTCGCCTTCGCTGCCCATCGCCCACAACTCGAGCGCATCTCGCTCGCTGCTGTCCGCTCCGTCGCAGCCGCCCAGGAGAATGGCGCAAAGCAGGGGCGCGCCCGCGGCTGCCCGTAGTGCATCGGCGACGGTCCGACGCACCAGGCCCCGGTACGGGCGTGGCGTTGCGCGTACGCGCTCGACGATCCGTTGCACCGCGTCCAGGCGCTCGGCGATCTGTCGCGCGGCGTTCACCGGGGGATTAGACCCGTCGGCGGCGATCGGCACAACGCGGGTGCCGCAGTTGCGCCGCTTCCCGCACGCGCGGCCTTCGAGCACCGCCATCGGCGACGCCATCGCACCAGAACGGTCGACGCCCTCGCCCCGGCGCCGCAGATCCGACGGCGCGCACGCTCATCGCCGCTAGACCCGCCGCCCGTTCCGACGCAGTCTCGCAGCGTGCGCCTGCCTCTTGCCGTGGCCCTGCTGGCGGGCGCGACCGTGCTTGCCGGTACCCTTGCCGCCGATACCCGGACTCCTGCGACTTCCGACGACCCGGCCTCGCTGTATGCGCATCACCACGACGGCGAGGAGTTCTTCAATCCCTGGAACCGTTTCGATTACGACTTCAAGCGCTTCGTGCGAATGGTGTTCTCGCGCAACATCTACGACGACGGGCACGATCCGTACATTCCGTTCTTCCCCAATGATGGCTCCGAGCTGGCCACGGTTCAGCATTCCTCCAAGATCACCTGGGTCGGGCATGCAACCACCGCCATCCACGACGGCGACGACGTCGTGCTGACCGACCCGAACTTCGCCTCGCGAATGATCGTCATTGCCCGCCACCATCCGCCCGGCATCCCGCTGGAGTCGGTTCCCGCCGATGCGATGGCCGTCATCTCGCACAACCACAACGATCATCTCGACGCCGGCACGGTCGATGACCTTCCGGCCACGGTTCGCTGGTTCGTGCCGCTCGGCATGGCGGAGTGGTTCCGCAAGCGCGGCCGCGACAACGTCGTGGAGCTGGACTGGTGGCAGAGCGCGAAGCATGGGCGCTGGACGATGACCTGTCTGCCCGCGCAGCACTGGTCGCGACGGGTGGGGCAGGGATTCAACGAAGCGTTGTGGTGCTCCTGGCTGATGGATTCGGGAACCACGCGATACTACTTCGGCGGCGACACCGGCTACTTTCACGGCTTCGCCGAGTACGGGCGACGTTTTGCGCCCATCGACGTCGCGATCCTGCCCATCGGCGCCTACCAGCCTCGCTGGTTCATGGAGTATCAGCACGTCAGCCCCGCCGAGTCGTATCGGGCGTTTCGCGATCTAGGTGCGCGTTACATGATCCCGGTGCATTGGGGCACTTTCGACCTGGCCATGGAGGCACTCGACCAGCCGCCGAGGGACCTCATGGCAGCCGTGGCCGAGAATCAGGGCGATCCCTCGCAGGTCCGTGTGCTCGGCATCGGGGAAGGCTGGCATGTGCCGCCACGCCCATCGTCGGTGGCGGAAGCTCCAACGGGTGAGCGACGGAAGCCGAGCGTTCCCTAGCGCAGCGCGCGGACGAATCTCGTCGATCGGCGTTCGTCGTGGTGCTCATGCACCCCCATGCGCATGGCGGCATCGAATCACGGCGTCACGCGGCATCCGATGACCAATCTGTTTCCTTCATCGCAGATGGGCAGCGAAGCCGGCACGAGATGGCAGCCAAAGCCGGCATCGCGCGCATACATTCTTGCGTGCAGGTGTACGAAGCTGTACACACGCGCACCGTTCAGGATCGGTACAGAACGCTTCTCGCCCCCGAATTCGCTTAGGAATGCGTAAGTTCTCCGGCACCACGGCCATGGCCTGTGGTTTGCACAAGGGGGGCTGCTCGCGGCCCTTGCGCGAAGTTCGGAGATGGAGCTGCGACGTCTGGCCATGTCAGAGCCCGTGGGGAATCGAACCGAAACTGTCTCTTCGCCGGTGTCGCCGGCGGCCTCTCGTATCTCGATCGTACGGATCGCATGGGCGTTGATTCCGCTCTCGCTCCTGCTCGGCGGTGTGCTGGCCAGTCACATCGGCTTCTCCGCAGACTGGACGCCGGCGAGCTTCTCGGTCATCGCCCGCCTCTCGGTCTTTCTCGCGTTCCTGTTCGCGATCTGGTGGCGCGCCCCGTGGCCCGCCACGGCTTCGATTCTGGGTCTTCTTTACGTCCTCGGCGGCGGTGCCGTCGCTCCGGTCAGCTCGCCGGCGCTGGCTACGATGGCGATCGCCCTGGTCACCGGCACCATGCTCGATCGCCTGCGCAAGGCGCACGCCGAGGCCGCCTCGAACGCTGCCGGCGACGACAGCTGGCTGGCTGCACTCACCGGCAGGCGCGAGGCCGAGCTGGAACAGGAGATCCAGAGGCTGTGCACGCACAACCGCGAGCTCATCAGCCGCAATCGCGACCTCGAGGATTTCACCTACACCGCATCGCATGACCTCAAGTCGCCGCTGCGGGCCATACGCGGCTTCGGCCAGGCGTTGCTGGAGGAGTACTCGCCCGTGCTGGACGGGCGCGCGGGCAACTACGTGCGTCGCATGCAGGCCGCCGCGTCGCGGCTCGAGCATACGGTCGATGCGCTGCTCGAGCTGGCCAGGGTTGCCCAGTGCCCTCTGGTTCGAACCGAAGTCGACGTGGCACGGCTTGCTCGCGAGACGGTGGCCGAACTCGCGGCCGCGCATCCCGAGCGCAAGGTCGAGCTTCGGGTGCCCGACACGCTCATTGTCGAGGGCGATCCGGCCCTCCTGCAGATCGCGATCAGCAACGTGATCGGCAATGCCTGGAAGTTCACGCGTACCCGCGAGCAGGCCTGCATCGAGATCGGTCGCTCCCAGACGAGCAAGGGCTCGGCGGTTTACGTTCGCGACAATGGCGTCGGCTTTGCCGCCGAGCGATCCGCGCTGATCTTCCGGCCTTTCGAGCGCCTGCACTCGGTTCACGAGTTCGAGGGCAGCGGCATCGGCCTGGCAACGGTCGAGCGAATCGTGGCCCGCCACGGCGGCATCATCTGGGCCGAGGCCGCTCCAGCCCGCGGCGCGGCCTTCTTCCTGATTCTTTAAGGGGACAGTCCCCTTATGCCATAAGGGGACAGTCCCCTTATGATGATGACCAGCGAGCGCCGCATGGCTTTGCTTTGGCTGCTTGGCCCGGCCCTGTCGGTCATCGCGCTCTTCTTCCTGGTTCCAGTGCTGGCTTCGCTGGCGCTCAGCCTGACCGATTTCGACCTTTACGCGGTTGCCGACCGCTCCGCGCTGCGGGTGGTCGGTCTCGACAACTATGCTTCGCTGCTGGGCGATCCGCTGTTCTGGCGCGCCCTGCGCAACACGCTCTACTTCGTGATCGTGGGCGGACCGCTCTCGATTGCCGTGTCCCTTGCCGCGGCCCTTCTGGTCCATTCGCGGCTGCTCTACGGCAAGGCCATTCTCCGCACGGTCTTCTTCCTTCCCGTGACGACGACGATCGTGGCGGTGGCGGTGGTGTGGCGATACCTCTACCACCCGCGCTTCGGCCTGCTAAACCAGGCGCTGATCGCCGCCGGCCTGGAGCCGGTCGACTGGCTCGGCGATCCATCGTGGTCGATGCCGGCCATCATCCTGATGTCGGTGTGGAAGAACTTCGGCTTCAACATGATCATCTTCCTGGCCGGCCTGCAGAGCGTGCCCGAGCGTCTGTACGAAGCCGCCAGCCTGGACGGCGCCGGGACGATGAGACAGTTCCGTCACGTCACGCTGCCGATGCTGGCCCCGACCGTGATCTTCGTGACGATGCTGACGGCCATCGGCTACTTCCAGCTCTTTGCCGAACCCTACGTGATGACGCAGGGCGGACCGGCCGGCAGCACCCGCAGCGTGGTCCTGCTCATGTACGAGGAGGGATTCCGCTGGTGGAACATCGGACGCGCTGCTGCCATCGCGTTCGTGCTCTTCGGCATCATCCTGCTGGCAACGCTGGTGCAGATGCGGCTTCGCCGCGAAGTCGACTCCGGAGTGCCGGCATGAATGTCGCGAGCTGGCGCCCGCAGCCGAGACGCGAGCGCGACGTGAACGAATACAACGGACACCTCTGGCACGCAGGTAGGTGCTACGGCTCACTGCGGCCGCATCTGCCCGTCTCGGCTCTTCGACGTGGGGCGCTTGCATGAGGCAGCGCCGCTTCGTTGCCGGCGCTGCCCTGCACGCCCTTGCCCTGATGGCGGCGTCGCTGACGCTGCTGCCGCTGGTGTGGATGATCGGCGCTTCGCTGATGCCGGCAGGAGAGGCGACCTCGGTGCCGCCGCGTCTTCTTCCGAGCTCGCCGACCCTCGATCACTACCGTGTGCTGCTGCAGCGCCTGGACCTGATGCGCTACCTGTTCTCGAGCGCGACCATCGCTGCCGGCGCCACGGCGCTGGCGGTCGTGTTCAACTCCATGGCCGGCTATGCGCTCGCAAAGCTTCCCTTCGCTGGGCGCGAGCGGCTGCAGCGCATCATGCTGGCCGCGCTCGTCATTCCCGGCCAGGTCGGAATGCTGCCGCTGTTCCTGATGCTGCGAGAGATGGGACTGATCAACACCTACTGGGGCGTGATGGTGCCGAGCATGGCCAGCATCTTCGGGATCTTCCTGGTGCGCCAGTATGCCCTCTCCATCCCCGACGCGCTGCTGGATGCGGCACGCGTCGACGGCGCCGGCGAGCTGCGGGTCTTCTTCACCATCGCGCTGCCGCTGTGTCGTCCGATCCTGGTGACGCTGGCAGTGGCGACGTTCATGGGAGCATGGAACGACTTCCTGTGGCCGCTGATCGTGCTGACCGACGACCGGCGCTACACGTTGCCGGTGGCGCTGGCCAACCTGTTCGGCGAGCACGTCCAGGACACCGAGCTGATGATGGCGGGCGCAGTGGTGACGATCGTGCCCGTGATGCTCGTCTTTCTGGCCCTGCAGCGTTACTACATTGCGGGCATGACCGCCGGCAGTCTCAAAGGCTAGCGGCTGAAACTGTCGAGCTTTTGTCTTGAGAGCCGCCCACTTCCTCACCTGCGCGCTTACGCTGCGCCTGCCCATTCTCGTCGCGACGCTCGTGGCAGCGGCCTCGGCGCTGGCCTCGCCGCCGGTGGTCGATTCGGGCGATTCGAGCCGAAGCTGGCAGGTGATCGCCTCGCCAGCCGCTACCGGCTCCCTGCACGAGGACGGCGGCGCGCTGCGGCTCGACTTCGATCTGGGCGGTGGTCGCGGCCACGTCATCGTCCGGCGCGATCTGTCGCTGGAGCTGCCGTCCGATTACATGCTCGTGTTCCTCGTGCGCGGGCGGGCTCAGCCCAACAACCTCGAGATCAAGCTGGTCTCGGGGCAGAACGTATGGTGGCGCCGCCTGCCGCAGTACCAGCTGCCGCCCGAAGCCACCGAGTTGCGCGTGGCCAAGTCACGCCTCGAGTTCGCGTGGGGCCCTGCAGGCGGCGGCAAGCCGCAGCACCTGGATGCCATCGAGCTGGCCATCACCTCGGCCAAGGGTGGCGCCGGTTCGATGTGGATCGAGGAGATCCGTCTGGAGCCGCGCACCGACAGCGGCGGCGAGCTGCCGCGCCCTTCGGTGTCGGCGAGCTCGCAGCTGATGACCAATCAAGCCTCTGCGGTCCTGGACGGCAACGCCACGACGGTGTGGCGCAGTGATCCTGGCGACACTGCGCCGTCGATCACTCTGGATTTCGGCGACGCATTCGAGCAGGGCGGGCTCATCGTGCAGCAGGACGCGCGCGGCCATGCCGCCTCCTACCTCCTGGAGGCGTCGCGCGACGGTGCGACCTGGACGCAGGTCCGGCGCGTGACCCGCAGCGACGGCGGGCGCGACTACCTGTACACTCCCGATCTCTACGCGCGCTGGCTGCGGCTGCGCTTTGAGCCCGCCGCCAACGCCGGCGTCACGGTCGCCGAGGTCGAAGTTCAGCCGTTCCAGTTCTCCTCCTCGCTCAACGCATTCTTCGCTGGCGTGGCCGGTGACTCGCCCGGCGGCCACCACCCTCGCTACTTCTCCGGCGAGCAGAGCTACTGGACCGTCGTAGGCGTCGAGGACGACGCCAGGGAAGCTCTCCTGAACGAGGACGGCGCGCTCGAAGTCGATGCCGGGTCCTTCACCATCGAGCCGTTTCTCGTCACCGGCGACCGGCTGCGCACGTGGAAGGACGCGCAACCCGTGGTGAGCCTGGCCGAGCAGGAGCTGCCGGTACCATCGGTCGAGCGCGTCTTCGACGACATCGCGATGACCGTCACCGCCTTTGCCGATGGCGAGGCCGGCTCTTCGCGGGCTCGCGCACGCTACCGGCTGCACAATCGCGGGTCGCGGACGTGGGCGGGCCGGTTCTTTCTGGCCGTCCGTCCCTTCCAGGTGCTGCCGCCCTGGCAGAGCCTGAACATGGTCGGCGGCGTCACCTCGATCCGCACCATTGCGCGTCGAGGGGAAGGCTCGGCGCTCGTCAACGGCGAGAAGCTCGTGACGGTCGCGCCGGTGCCGGACGACTTTGGCGCGGCCGCTTTCGAAGAGGGCGGGATCACCTCCTATCTGGAACGTGGCAGGGTGCCCGAGCACGAAGAGGTCGAGGACGAGTTCGGGCATGCGTCGGCGGCCTTCGCATTCCACGTCCGGTTGCAGCCGGACGAAATGCGCGACGTATGGCTGACCGTTCCCTTCCACACCTCGCAGCCGCAAGCGCCGCTGACTGCCCAGCAGCACGAGCAGTCGCTCGCGGACGTGACCGCGCACTGGGCGAGCAGGCTTCGCACCATTCCCGTCGAGCTGCCACGCAAGGCCGGAGACCTGCTGGCGTCGATGCGCAGCAACCTCGCCTACATCCTCATCAATCGCGACGGCCCGGCCATCCAGCCGGGCTCTCGCACCTACCAGCGTTCCTGGATCCGCGATGGCGCGATGACTTCGCAGGCCCTGCTGGAGCTCGGCTTCAGCGACGAGGCTCGCGACTTCATCCGATGGTTCGGAGGCTTCCAGCGCAGCGACGGCTACGTTCCATGCTGCGTGGACGCCGGCGGAGCCGACAACGTTCCCGAGCACGACAGCTTCGGTCAGTTCGTGTGGGCCGTTGCGGAGATCTACCGCTTCACCGGCGATGCCGCTTTCGTTCGCGAGATGTGGCCGCGCGTCGTCGCCGTGGTCGACTTCATGGTCCGGCTGCGCGCCACGCGCATGACCGAGGAGTATCGCGCCGCCATCCGCGAGGCCTACTTCGGCCTGCTGCCCGAATCGATCAGCCACGAAGGCTACAGCGCGCGCCCGGTGCACGCGTACTGGGACGATGCCTTTGCGCTGCGCGGCCTCATCGACGCTGCGATACTTGCCGGTGTGGCCGGCGATCAGGAGCGTGCCGCCGCCTACGCGGCAGAGCGCGACAGCTTCCGGGTCACCTTCGCTCGCTCCATCGCGCTGACCATGCTGGCGCACAAGCTGGAGACCGTTCCGGCGTCGGTCGAGCTCGGAGACTTCGATCCGACTTCGACGGCCGTCGCCGTCGCGCTGGGTGTCGACGACGTCTATCCGCGCGCCGCGCTCGAGCGCAGCTTCGACAAGTACGCACGCGAAGTCGGCGGACGCGAGAGCGTGGCCAGGAAAGGTGTCGGCTACACGGCCTATGAGCTTCGCAACATCGGTGCGCTGCTGCGGCTCGGCCGCAAGGCCGAGGCACTGGACGTGCTGACGACGATGACGCAGGACCAGCGGCCGCCGGCGTGGAACCAGTGGCCCGAGATCAGCTGGCTCGAGCCGCGCGAGGGAAGCTTCCTGGGCGATCTTCCCCACACCTGGATCGGATCGACGTTCGTCCACGCCATCCGCACGATGCTCGTCCACGAGCGCGAGCGGGACCATGCGCTGCTGGTCGGCGCCGGCGTCCCCTATGCCTGGCTCGAAGAGGGTGAGCCGGTGGCGGTGCGAGACCTGCCCACGCACTACGGACCGCTCAGCTATCGGATCCAGCGACGCCCGGGCGGGGAGGTGGCCGTGGAGATTGCGGCCGGGACGCGTATACCGGAGGGCGGCATCGTGGTGGCCGCGCCGCAGTGCTTCGCGAGCGGCCCCGGTCGCTGCGGCGCGCGCGTCGTGCAGGCCCGCATCGAAGGGTCGACGGTCGAGCTGCGACATCACGAGCAACGAAAAGGTGAGCTTTACGACGCGGAGGCCGTGGTGCGGACCCTGCCTGCCACCGTCGTTTTCGAATACGCAACTGGAGAAAGGCCGAGATCATGAAAGAGCCCGCGCGCACCTTCGAAGGCCTTCTTGGCGCCGCCGCTCCGCCGCTCGCCCGCCATCACGACCCCGCGCCGCATGGGCGCGTCCTCTCCAACGGCCGCTACTGGACCCTGATCACCGGCGCCGGCACCGGGCTTTCGCAGTGCGGGCCGATCGCGGTGACGCGCTGGAGCAGCGACCGCGTCGCCGACGCCGAGGGCGTGGCCATCTACCTGCGCGACATGGACACGGGCGAGCTGTGGTCGCTCGGCTTTCAGCCCATCGCCGACGCTCCGGGAGCCAGCACCGCCAAGGCCGGAATCGGCAGCGTCACGCTCGGCCGGCGCGTGTTCGGCATCGATGCGCAGTGCCGCATCGCCGTGGCCGGCGGCGCCGACGCGGAGCTGCGGCTGATCTCGGTCCGGAACCGATCGCAGCGCATGCGCCGCATCGAGGTGACCGCCTACGCCGAGATCGTCAACGGCTGGCGCGGCGCCGACCAGGGTCATCCGGCCTTTTCCAAGCTCTTCGTGCAGACCGAGTACGAGGGAACTTCCGAAACCCTGCTGGCGCGGCGCCGCCCGCGTGGCGGCAACGAGACGCCATCCTGGGTCGCCGGTGCGCTCTACGGTGCGGGCAACCTCGACTTCGACACCGACCGGGCGCGCTTTCTCGGCCGCGGCGCCAGCCTCCAGTCGCCTGCCATGATCGCCGAAGGCTCGCTGTCGCGCACGATGGGCAGCGTGCTCGATCCCGTCTTTGCGATGCGGCGGCGCATGACGATCCGTCCCGAGCAGGAGATGTCGCTGGCGCTGGTCCTGGCCGCCGGCTACGAGCGCGCGGGTGTTCTGGCGGCGGTTTCGCAGCTTCGCACCCCGCAGGCGCAGCAGGCATTGCTGGACGAGGCCGACAAGGCCGAGCGCGAGCGGCGCAAGCGCAATCATCTGACGCCGGCGCAGGCCGAGTCCGCGCAGGCGATCGGCGTGGCCATGCTCTACCAGCATCCGGCGCTGCGCGCGGGCTTCGAGGACCTGATGCATGCCAGCGGCGACGAGAGCCCGCTGGCCGCGCTCGGCATCGCACCCGACTCGCTGCTGGTGGTCATGCCGGCGCGGCACGGCGATCTGATGGGCCGCGTGCGCGACGTCTCGGCCGTCGTGCGCTATCTGCGTGATCTCGGCCTGTCGGTGACGCTCGCCGTCCTTTGCGAAGACGCCGCCTGTACCAGCGAAGCCTGCCGCCTGAGCGCGGTGCTGGCCAATGCCGCGATCGTGCGCCGCGTCGCCGACCTGGGCGCCGATGCATCCCGCGCCCTGCGTGCGGCAGCACACTGGATCGCCGACACCGCTGCGCGCGAGCTCGCCGGCCAGAGCACCGAGCCCGCGCCCGGCAAGGCCAGGCTGGCGCGCGTTCGCAGCGGCGCGGCGCGAAGCGATGCCGGCGCCGGCGCCGCGCGCGAAGCCGGCGCACGCGGCGATGCCGCATCGGCCGAGGCCGAAGCTTCGCGCAGCAAGCTGATCTTCGACAATGGCCATGGCGGGTTTTCCGCCGACGGCAGCGAGTACGTCGTGCGCGTGGGCGAAGGTGCGGGCTTCGCGCTGCCGCCGGCGCCGTGGGTCAACATCGTCGCCAACGACGAGGTCGGCTTCGTCGCCAGCGAGAGCGGAGCCGGCTACACGTGGGCGAGCAACAGCCGGCAGAACAAGCTGACGCCGTGGAGCAACGATCCGATCCTGGATCCGCATGGGCAGGCGCTGTATCTGCGCGACCACGACAGCGATCGCTACTGGTCGCCGCAGCCGGGCCCGGCCGCATCGGGAATGCCGTGCGAAGTGCGGCACGGCTTCGGCTACACGATCTGGCGCCAGCGCGGCGAGAGCATCGATCAGGAGACGTGCGCGTTCGTCGCGGGCGCCGAGCCGGTGCGTCTGGTGCGCGTGCGGCTGAAGAACCGCGGCACCAAGCCGCGGCGCCTCAGCCTGTACTCGATCGATCGCCTGGTCCTCGGCGTATCCTCGGCCGAGCATGCCCGCACCGTCGTCACCGAGCAGGGCCAGGACGGAGCGCTGCTCGCCCGCAACGCTCTCAGCGAGGACCACTCGAGCGCCATTGCCTTCGGGGCCGTGCTCGTTTCACCGGGTGCGGTGTCCTGGACGACCGATGGCGCCGAGTTCGTCGGTCGTGGCCGTACGATGGCGGCGCCGCAGGCGGTGGTTTCGTCGACGCCTCTGCAATCGCGCGCGGGCAGCGGCCTGGACCCTTGCTTCGCCTTCGAGGTCTCGATCGAGCTGGCCGCGCGCGCCGAGGCCGAGGTCGTGTTCGCTCTGGGCCAGGCCGGCTCGCGCGAGAAGGCGCACGAGGTGCTGTCCCGTCTTCGCGGCGCCGAGGCCGTCGACGCCGCGCTCGATCACGCACGCCGCAGCTGGCGCGACACGCTTTCCGCGGTTCGCGTCGAGACGCCCTCCAAGCCGCTCGACCTGCTGCTCAACGGCTGGCTGCTCTACCAGACGCTTTCGTGCCGGATGCGTGCGCGCTCGGCGTTCTACCAGTGCGGCGGCGCCTTCGGTTTCCGCGACCAGCTGCAGGACTCGGCGGCCCTGGTGCACGCGCGGCCGGATCTTTCGCGTGCCCAGCTGCTGCTGCACGCCGAGCATCAGTTCGCCGAGGGCGACGTGCTGCACTGGTGGCATCCGCCCGCCGACCGCGGAACCCGCACCCGCTTCTCCGATGACCTGCTGTGGCTGCCGTACCTGACGGCCCATTACGTGGCCGTGACCGGCGACCAGCATCTGCTCGATAGCAGTGCCAGCTTCCTCGGCGCGCGCGCACTGGCCGAGGGCGAGGACGAGGCCTACGTCGATGCCGACCGCAGTGATACGGCGGCCACCGTCTACGAGCATTGCCTGCGCTCGATCGACCGCTCGCTCGGCGTCGGTGAGCACGGCCTGCCGCTGATGGGCACCGGTGACTGGAACGACGGCATGAACCGTGTCGGCCGCGAGGGCCGCGGCGAGAGCGTGTGGCTCGGCTTCTTCCTGTGCACGATCCTCGAGGCCTTCGCTCCGATCTGCCGCGCGCGCGGCGACGAGGAGAGGGCAGGGCGCTACGAATCGCATCGCGCGCGCCTGGTCTCTGCGCTGAACGACGCGGGCTGGGACGGCAAATGGTACCGGCGTGCCTTCTATGACGACGGAAGCCCGCTCGGCTCGGCCGCCGACGAGGAGTGCCGCATCGACGTGCTCGCGCAGGCGTGGGCGGTGCTCTCCAAGGTCGCGCCGCCCGAGCGCGCCGAAGCGGCGATGGCCGCTGCCGACGAGATGCTCGTCGATCGCAAGGCGAGGATCGTGCGCCTGCTCGCGCCGCCCTTCGACAAGACCGAGCGCGACCCCGGCTACATCAAGGGCTACGTGCCCGGGATTCGCGAGAACGGCGGTCAGTACACGCATGGCGCGCTCTGGCTGGTGCGCGCGCTGGCCGAGATGGGACGTCGCGAGCAGGCGCTCGAGCTGTTCGAGATGATCTCGCCTGTCGTTCATGCGGCCGACGCGGCCGCGGTGGATATCTACAAGGTCGAACCGTACGTGGTGGCAGCCGACATCTACGGCGTCGCGCCGCATCTCGGTCGCGGCGGATGGACCTGGTACACGGGCTCGGCCGGCTGGATGTATCGTGTCGGCCTCGAGTCGCTGCTCGGGCTGACGCTGGAAGGCGGCAGCACGCTCGTGCTGCGACCGCGCGTTCCCGATGCATGGCCGGGGTTCAAGATCAGCTACCGCACCGCCGGCGCCGGCTCGCGCTACGAGATCGAGGTCGGCGCCTCGGGTGGAACGACGACGTCGGTGACTTCGGTGACGGTCGACGGGAGAGAGCTCGCGCCGCAGGACGGCGCCGCGCGCATCCCGCTCAAGCAGGACGGCAAGCGCCACCGCGTCAAGGTGACGCTGGGCGCGTGAGAATCGATAAAGGGGTCAGGCACCTTTATCACCCTACTCCTGTCCGCAAGGACTCAGCGAGGAATCCAGGATCCGCACGGCCTTGGGCGAGACGTTGCCGTCCAGGCGCGGCTTCTTGTTGTCGGTGCGGTAGGTGATCTGATTGATGCCGTGGTTGGTGCGCAGCAGGCCGCCGTCTTCCACGGTCATCCGCTCATGCACTTCGAACAGGTTGTCTCCGCCGAGTGCATTGTTGTCGATCTCGGCGTTCTCACCGATGGTGATGTCGCAGCCGATGAAGTCGAACACGGTGATGCGTCCTTCTCCGTTGCCGCGGCTCTGCATCATGCCTTCGAACAGGAGGTCCCCGGCCGAATCGACGATGGCTCGCCCGCCGGCGCCCTCGCTTCCGCCCGAGAGGTCGATCTCGGTGTCCTCGGCGATGCGCGCCGATCCGTTCGCGAACAGGAAGAAGCCGCCGCCGGCGACGTCGAACGCATCGAAACCGCCGGCGCGCGCATCGATGCGCGCCTCGATGAATGCGTCGTTCTCGACGCCGAATTCGACGACGCCGCCGCTGCCGTTGGGCGCCGCGCCGTTGGAGACGAGCCACGGGTTGCCGGTGATCGTCAGGTTGCGCCGCGTCTCGTAGGTCTGACGCCCGCCGAAGCCCGAAACCAGATCGTGATCGTTGGCGCCGCTCGTCGATACTTCGGCTTCGCCGCTGATGGTCAGGTCCCGCTTCGCCACCAGGTGCAGGTAGCCGCCGAATGGCGCGCCGCTGACGCCGTCCACCTGGATCTTTCCGTTCAGGTCGATGTCGCGACCCGCGCGCACTCGCACGCCACGCGTGCTGGAAGTGATCCCGGTAGCCGTCGTGGCGATGTCGACGAGACCGCCACCGCAGTCGATGGTTCCGTCGATGTCGGTGTCCTGCTGCGAGCGAAGCGTGACGCGGCCGCCGGGTGTGCCGGTGCAGTGGATGTCGCCGGCCAGATTGATGTCGCCCTTGCGCGAGCGCGCGCTGATGGTCCCGCCGGCGCGATTGCCAGTGTTGTGCAGGTCCACGTCACCGTGAACCGAGATGTCGCCGTAGGCTTCCAGACGGATCACTGCCGGCTTGTCGGAGCTGCCGTCGATGCCGCCGCCGAGGTCGATGATGCCGTCGCCGACGCTGCACTCGCCCAGATCGCAATCGGAGTTCTCGTCGCAGTAGACGGGCTCGTCGCCGCTGCCTTCGCAGGTGAAGCCCTCCGCGCACGTGTCGGCGGTGCAGTCGGCGTCGGTATCGCAGCGCTGGTCCAGGTTGAGCGAGCAGCGGCGGTGGTTGCAGGTGCCGTTGCTGCAGTCGCCGTCGACCTCGCACAGGCGCAGCGGGTTGGCGGCGCAGCGGCGCGAGCCGCAGTCGCCGAGGTTGCAGCCGTCGTCGCCGAGGCACTGCCGATCGTGGAGCGAGCACTGCCGGAAGGCGCGAATGGTGACGCCGCCGCTGCGTGAGTGGCTCGAGCCGCGGCCACGCGCGTGGATGGCGGCATCGTTTCCCGGATCGACGATGAACGAGCCGCTCTCGATGGTGGCACTGCCGATGCCGAAGGAGAACTGACCGTCGCCGGTGACGTGGACGGTGCGCGTTCCGAAGTCGAGCGTGGCGCCCCGT
>DASPNH010000159.1:0-28789 GCA_035626675.1 Binatia bacterium | reverse complement strand
AGGACCGAGCAGGCGATAGGACCAGACCAGAAGCTGCGTTTCCGGATCGATGCCACGCGCCGCGATGTCCGGAAGCAGGCTCATCGCAACGCCGAGGAAGAAGCCGCGGCCCTCGGGCGTGCCCAGCATCGGAACCAGGCTGAGCAGCTCCTGCGGCGCCGGCTCTACCAGCTTCATCGCTTCCAGGATGCTGACGTAGATCTCGCCTTCGGTGCGCGCCTCCTGCGGACCGGCGATCACGGGCGGACGGACCTGGACCGGAATGTCGGGATAGCCCTTGGGGAACAGCGCCATCTCCCACTTCTCGTAGCCGGTGGGAGCGGGAAGCACGTAGTCGGCGTCGCGCGCGGTCTCGGTGAAGGCGGGCTCGATGACCACGAGCAGATCGAGCTTCTTGCGCGCCTCGCGCCAGGCGTTGGTGTCGGAGTAGGACAGATACGGGTTGGAGCTGTCGACCACGATCGCGCGCAGGCGCTCGGGATGATCGAGCATGACCTCCTCGGGAACCAGCGTCGGCGAGAACATGCCGGCGTTGCCGAGCGCGCGGATGGCCGGGATGCCCGACGCGAGCGCACGCTCCGGATCTTCGAAGCGGTTCTTGCTCCACTCCGAAGGCGCGAACGTCGAGTAGAAGACGTTGCCGCCCTCGGTGGCCAGGTTGCCGGTCAGCGCCAGCACCAGCCGGATCAGGTACGAGTTCAGCGTCGAGAACGGCGTCATCTCGACGCCGAGATCGTAGAGCACCGACGCGCTCTCGGCGCGTGCGAACTCCTCGGTCACCGAGAAGATGTCGGCCGCGGCAAGGCCCGCGCGGCCGGCCATGTCTTCGATATCGACGCGCGTCAGGACGTCGCGCATCTCCTCGAAGCCGCTGGTGCGGTCCTGCAGGAATGCCGAGTCGTAGAGCTCGCGCTGCACGATCGCGGCTGCCATCGCGACCAGGAAGTAGACGTCGCCGCCGGGGCGCACGCGCAGGTGGCGATCGGCGGTCTTGGTCGTTTCGGTCACGCGCGGATCCAGCACCACGACCTTGCGGTCAGCGGCTTTGGCCATGTCGCGGAAGTAGTCGGTGGCGTTGTGGCCGCGGTTGCTGATCTTGGGGTTGGTTCCCATCACCAGCAGGTAGTCGGTGCGCTCGAGGTCGGCATGCAGGAAGCCGGTAGGTGGCGCATCCATCATCCAGAAGTCGACGAGGCTGTGCTGCGTCTTTTCCTGCGCGAAAGCGTTGTACCAGCGCCGCGAGCCCACCGCCTTCAGGAACCCGAGCGCATACGGCGCACCGATGTGATTGGCCTGGCCGCCCACGCCCACCAGGCCGATGGCGCGGGGACCGTACTCGTCGCGAATCGACGTGAGCTTGGCGGCGATCTCCGAGACCGCGGTGTCCCAGTCGATGCGCTCGAAGCTGCCGTCGGCCCTGCGGCGCATCGGGAAGTGCACGCGCTGCTCGTGCTCGACGTAGTTCACGATCGTGACGGCCTTGTTGCAGATGTAGCCGTGCGTGATCGGGCTTTCCTTGTCGGGACGCACCGTGGTGATGCGATTGTCCTCGACGTCGACGCGGATGCCGCAGTTGTGGCTGCACAGCACGCAGACCGTCGGGAGGTCTTTGCCGTGCGTGGGGATCGGCGCCGCTGCGATGGACGGATGAACGGCGGTGGTCGTGCTGCTGCTGGGCTGCTCCATGGCTGCTCCCTTCGGCCCCATTGCTTGGCCGTACAAATATCAGGACGAAAACAAGGCTATTCCCGAAGCGCGGAAACCACCGCGCCCATGTCGCCGACGAGCCGCTCGAAGCGCTCCTCGCCGATGCGGCTGCGCAGCTCGTCCTGCGCCTTGCTCCACAATTCGAAGGCCTCGGTCAGTTTGCGGTGACCGCGCGGGGTCAGTGCAAGCTCGCGCACACGGCGGTCTGCGCCCTGCTCGGCGGTGACGTAGCCGTCGCGCTGGAGGGGCTGGAGGGTGCGCGTCATCGTGCTTGGATCGAGGCCGAGCTCGGCGGCCAGCTCCTGCATCGTCATGGCGCCGTGCATGCGGATGGAGGTCAGGATCGCGAACTGGCTGGTGCGAAGGCCGCTCCCCTCCAATACTTGGTCGTACAAGGCCGTAATGGCCCGCGCCATGCTGCGCGAGCGGAAACACGCGCAGGGGCCGAGATTATCGCCTTCTTTGCCGGTCGCCACTGTAGTTGCATATACAAGCAAGGGGCGGCGGGCGTCAAGGGGTCCTGTGGGCGATACGAGCGCGCCGGTAATGTCTGCGAAAGCCGTCGCCGCCGGCGGCCTTCCGTTTCCTGCGCGCCTGCCGGTCGCGGGGCGGCCGCGTCACACCCGCAGCCCCCGAAAAAACTCCGCAACGTCGCGGGCCAGCAGCTCCGGCTCCTCCATCGCTGCAAAGTGCCCGCCCGCCGGCATCGTCGTCCAGCGCTGGATGTTGTAGAGGCGCTCGGCCCACGCTCGCGGCGGCGTGAAGATCTCGCGCGGGAAGACCGCGCAGCCCACCGGCACCTCCACTCGTGCCTCGACTTCGCCGAATCGACCTGACGCCTGGCTCTCGTAGTACAGCCGCGCCGCCGATGCCGCGCTCCTGGTCAGCCAGTACAGCGTGACGTTGGCGAGCAACTCGTCCTTGGTGAAGCGTTTCTCGACGTCGCCGTCGCAATCGCTCCAGGCGCGAAATTTGTGGACGATCCACGCGCAGAGCGCGGCCGGCGAGTCGGCGTGTGCGACGCCGATCAGGTCGGGCTCGCGGCCCTGCACCTTCTGGTAGGCCGTGCCCGTGCTCATGTAGCTTCGCGCCTGCATCAGCGAGGCGAGCTCTTCGGGCGACAGGTCGCCGACGCCTTCCTTCGGCGGCCGCGCCAGCACCATGTTCAGATGGATGCCGGCGCAGTGCTGCGGATCCAGAAGCCCGACATACGAAGTCGCCATCGCGCCCCAGTCGCCGCCCTGCGCGCCGTAGCGCTCGTAGCCGAGACGCGACATCAGCGTGACGAGCGCGCGCGCGACCTCCTTGATGTCGAAGCCTCGCCGCAGCGGTGCCTGCGAGAACCCGTAACCCGGAATGGACGGGCAGACGACGTGGAAGGCATCGCGCGACTCGCCGCCGAAAGCGGGCGGATCGAGCAGTCGCGGCAGGATCTTCATGAACTCCAGGATCGAGCCGGGCCAGCCATGAGTAAGCAGCAGCGGCATCGCACCTTCGTGCGGCGAGCGCTGATGCAGGAAGTGGAGCTGCGCACCTTCGATGGGCGTGACGAAGTGCTGGTAGCGGGCCAGCTCGCGCTCGACCACGCGCCAGTCGAAGCGGTCGCGCCAGTAGGCCAGCAGCTCCTTGAGGTATGCGATGTCGATGCCGTAATCCCAGCCGGCGCCTTCGATGGGCTCGGGCAGGCGGGTTCGCAAAAGGCGCTCGCGCAGATCCTGCAAGGCGTGGCGTGGAACCTCGATCCGGAACGGACTGACGGCATCGCTCATTGCCGCCATGTACACGGCAGAGGTGGCGTGCGCGAGCGGCCGCTTGCCAGAGCATGCCCGGACGATCGCGTGGACACCGAAAGGCGACCTGGTCATCCCGCCGCACGCGCCGGCGATGGCGCGGCCGCCAATGCTCGTACGGGCCCGCTTTATTCGGATGCTGGCGTCAGGAAGGGAAGCCGCATCTGATTCACGAAGTCCTGCAGGATCGGGTAGGAGCGGCGGTGGATCGGGCAGATGCCCAGGCGATCGATGGCCTGGAAATGCTCTCGCGTGGCGTAGCCCTTGTGCCTGGCAAACCCGTAGCCGGGATGCTCGATGTCCAGCGCGGTCATCATGGCATCACGCGAGGTCTTGGCGATGATGGAGGCCGCGGCAATCGACAGGCTGCGCGCGTCGCCCTTGACGTGGCTTCCCTGCTCGATCTGCACGCCCGGAATCTTGCGCGCATCGACGAGCAGGTATTGCGGCGCCGAGCTCAGGGCTTCGACGGCGCGCCGCATGGCCAGAAGCCCCGCATGGTAGATGTTGAGCGTGTCGATCTCCTCGAAGGTGGCGATACCGACGGCAACGGCGGTGGCGCGAGCGCGAATCTCGACGGCGAGGCGCTCGCGCACCGCAGGATCCAGTCGCTTGGAATCGTCGATCTCCTTGATGCCGAGGGCATCGCCGAGGATGACCGCAGCGGCCACGACAGGGCCGGCGAGCGGCCCGACCCCTGCCTCATCGACGCCCGCAACGACCTCGACGCCGCGGGTCCACGCCTCACGTTCCAGCTCGAGCATGGCCTGGTAGCGGTTCTCGAAGCGCGCGGCCTTCTCGCTGCGCCTCGCGAAGGCATCGAGCAGCGCGCGCACGCCGGCGCGCTTGTCGCGCCGCAACCGTCGCAGTTCGTTCTCTTCGATTTCGCTGCTGCGCAGCAGCATCTCGATCTCGGAGATCGGCCGTCTCGGCTTTGCTCGTGAGCGCGCGGGCGTGGACCGTTTCTGCGGCGGCACGGCGCGCACTGTGGCGGCCTGGTGGCTGTCGAGCAAGCGTCCAGATTGCGCGAAACGACGATGCGCAACGTTGTCCACAGCCCCTGTCGGCAAGTCGGCCTCGATGCGAAGCGGCGCGGACTCAGCGAGTCATGAGCGGTCGTGTCAGGCAGCGATGTCGATCCGCGGACCTGTGCTGGCCGCAACCCCGGCGCTTCGTGCCAGGTCGGTGAAGGCCGCTGCGACCGCATCCCGCAACCGCGACGCGGCCGGCGCGCACGCCGAGTCGGCGTGGAAGCCCCATCCCACCTGCCCGTCGTAGCTGAAGACCGCGATGCCGAGGCCCTGGCCGTGAAACAGCGGCACCAGCGGGATGGCCGACGTCATGCGACGGCCGAACAGATAGAGCGCCTCGGGCGGGCCGGGCACGTTGGTGACGATCAGATGGAAGACTGGCCGCTGGCCGGACAGCCACTCGACGTTGGCCAGGAGGGACGGTGCCAGCACGCCGGCCAGCTCTTCGACGAGAAGTGTTCCCTCGACCTCGCCCGACTTCTTCTGCGCTCGTGTGATGGCGGCGACGGCCCGTAGCCGTTCCCCGACCTCGGCGCCGCCCACCGGCAGGTCGACCAGCATTCCGGCGACGCGATTGCCGAGTGCGAGCACGCTGGCGCTGGCGCCGGCGCCGACCGGGCAGTAGGCGCGCACGGTTTCTCCATCGCCGCGCAAGTCGGTGCAGCGAGCGAACGCCTCGGCCACCAGCGTCAGGACGACGTCGTTGATGGTAGCGCCGTGATGGCGGCCGATGGCGCGCAGGTCGGCAAGGCTCGCAGTCCACGAAATCAGGCGGCGGCTGGCGCAGGACGGATCGGCGAACGCAGTGGCGGTCAGCGGCGTCCACGCCTTGCTCAGAACTTCGCCGACCGTGGAGGCGAGCCGGCCTGTTTCGGCCAGCAGCGACTTGGGCGAGGCCAAAGTCTGCTGAACGAAACGCCGCAGGATCGAGCCGGCGCCGCGCAGCCGAAAGCTGGCGGCGCCCAGGATCATCTCGACGCCGCTCGGTGCCGGCCGCGGTGACCAGGCCGGCGGCGCAGAGGCATCATCGAACGGCGCGTCGGACAGGATCGCGGCCAGCAACGCCGCGCCGCCGAGCCCATCGGCCAGGCAGTGATGCGTCTTGCACGCCAGCACCACCTCGCCGCCGTCCAGACCTTCGATCAGCCAGATCTCCCACAGAGGACGCGTGCGCGGGAGCGGCTGCGAGAAGATCCAGGACAGCATCTCTTCGAGCTCGGCCTCGCCGGCAGGCGCCGGAAGCGAGACCGCGCGAACGTGACGCGCGATGTCGAAGCGGTCGTCGTCGATCCACACCGGATGATTCTCCAGCGGAACCGCGGCGATGCGCTGGCGGTAGCGTGGCACGAGGTCGAGCCGGGAGGCGATGTGACGGCGCAGGCTCTCGGCGTCCAGGCGATCGCCTGCATGGGCGAAACGGCAGGCAGCGCCGATATGCATCGGCGTCGTCTCGCCCTCGCAGTCCAGGAAGAAACGATCCAGAGCGCTCAGGCGCTCACTGTATGCTGCCATGGCGGCCCCCAACGGTACTCGCGCGCCGCGCACGGTGTGGACGGAAAAGGGAATCTGACCACCACGGTCCGTGCGGGCGCTGCGAGCGGCTTGGCCCTGGAAAGACGGCGAAGGCCGAGGGGCAGCATGGACTATGCCACGGCAAGTTTTGCCAATGCGCCGTGCGGCGAGGAGTTGGGCGAGGGGCGGCGACGGCGTGCTCGTGCGATGCTGCAACAGCGGGCCAAAGCGCACGCATGCGATGGTTCTTTCGCCCGCTCGAGTACGCTACATCGTCGCACGTCCCTGTCATGCCGACCTCCTTGCATTCAGCCCGAAGGTCGACGCGCGTCGTGCTCTTCGCACTGCTCGCGCACGGCGTCATGGCGACCTCGTCGACGGCTGTGGACGAGGTGTGGGCACAGCCCAATGGACAGCAAAGCATCCGTGTCGCTGCCGGCCTGACCCTGGACGTCGAATCGATCCAGGAGCGCATCAAGAAAGTACAAGCCAGCGATCGCCTCGACGCCGACGCCAAGGCCGACGCCGTGCGACAGTACGAGGAGGCCATCGAGCAACTCGAGCTGGCCGCCCAGTGGCAACGCCGTCTGGATGCGCTGCAGACGTTTCAGCGCGAGCAGCCGCGACTGAATGCAGCCGCGCGACGCGAGCTGGAAGCCGCGGCAGCCGACGCGGACGTTCCCATTCCCCCGGATGCGTCTCTCGAGGTTCTCGACCCGCGCTTGACCGAAGCCACGGCCGCCCTGGAAACATTGCGTACGAGCGCGGCACGCGTAGACGACGAGATTCGCAGCCTGGCCGACCGCAGGCTGCGGCTTCCGAGCGAGCTGGCCGGCATGCGGCTGAGCCGCGAGTCGGTTCTGGGCGAGCTCGAGCTGCCCGCCGTGCCGAGCATCGCGGCCGAGACGTCGGTGGCCCATCAGACGGCGGTCCTGGCCGAGGACCGCATGGCCACGCGCCGCCACGAGGCGCTCGAGCTCGAGCTGGCCAGCCTGGAGCCGCGACGCGAGCTGCTCGAGAGCGCGCGCGACCTGCTGCGGCGCAAGATCGAGGACAAGCGTGCGCTGGTCGAAGCTCTCTCGCACGCCGTCACCGAACGCCGCGCCGCCGAAGCCCAGAAGGCGGCCGAGGAAGCTCGCAGCGTCGAGGCCTCGCTCGAACGCGTGCATCCGGTGCTCGGAAAGCTGGCGCAGGAGAGCGCGCGGCTTGCCGGGCGCCGCAGCGGTCCTGAAGGTCTGGTGCAGGCCATCGAGGCCACCAGCGCCGATCTAACCGCCACCGGTCAGCTTCTGACCAGCATCGAGGAGAGAGCGCGTGGTGTTCGCCAGAAGGCGCAGGCTGCCGATTTCAGCGACGCCGTCGGAGTGCTCCTTCGCAAGGAGCGCGCCGAGCTTCCCGACATCGCCGAGGCGCGCGGCCGCATCCGCGCACGCCAGGCCGTCATCTCGGATGCGCAGCTGCAGCTGCTGACGCTCGAAGATCTGCGCACCAACCTCCCGGCGCTCGAGACCGAGGTGCGCACCATCCTTCAGGAGCAGGGGCCGGCGCTCGATGGCGGCGAGCGCGCCAGGATCGAGCGCGCCGCGGCCGAAGTCCTGCGCACGCGGCGCGAGTATCTGGACGCGCTGATCCGCGACTACAACACGCACTTCTCCATGCTCGTGGATCTGGACGCGCGCGAGCGCCAGCTCGTCGACGCCGTCGAGAGCTATACGGCCTTCCTCGACGAGCACGTGCTGTGGATTCGTGACACCTCGCTTCCGCGCCTGGGCTCGCTTTCGGAAATCGGCGCTGCAGCACGCTGGGTCGCAAGACCCGACAACATCGCCGGCGTCGGTCGCCGTATCCGCGACAAGGCGATCGCCGAGCCCCTGTTCGTATCGCTGCTGCTCGTGGGGTGGGGAACCGCCGCGTTGTTTCGGCGCCGCGCGCGCCGCCGGCAGCGCGAGATGTTCGCCAGTCGCGGCGAAGGTTACGGCGGGCCGCTGGCGGCAGCGCTGCTGACGTTCCTGCTCAACATCTACCTGGCCTCGATGTGGCCCATGCTGACGCTGCTGGTGGCGTGGCTGATCGAGTCCGCGCCTTCGCCGCCCGACGACTACTCGCGCGCCTTGATCGAGGCGATGCAGCGCATCGCACCGATGATGTTCGGTCTCGAGTTCCTGCGCCGCGCGGCCGGACGGCAAGGGCCCGCGCGTGCCTTCCTCGGCTTTCCCGAGACCGCGCTGGCCGCCGCACGCCGGCGCGTGATGGCGCTGGAGGCGATCATGCTGCCGGCCTTCGCCATCGCCACCTTCTTCGACAACCAGCCCGAGAAGAGCTGGGCCGATTCGATCGGTCGCGTCGCGTTCCTGGTCGGCGTCGTCACGATCGCGACCAACGGTTTTCTGGCGTTGCATCCGGGCAAGCCCCTGGGCGCGACGCTGTTCCGGCGCGTGGAGCTTCCCTGGGTCAAGCGCTTTCTGACGCGCGCCTACCGCCTTCCGATCGTGTTCGGATCCTTCATCTTCCTGCTGTCGGCCTCCGGCTACGATTTTACCGCGCGCCAGCTCGTGCAGCGTACCTGGTGGACCGGCTGGTGGGTGTTCCTGTTCGTCCTCGCCAACGCCGTCATGGTCCGCTGGCTGGCGCGCGCGCGCCAGAATCTGGCCGAGCGCAAGGTCGAGGAGACAGGCGTCATCACGGTCGCGCGCAGTGACGGCGAGGTCGAGGTGGGCGAGGATGCGACCGACTTGTCCGTGATCGGCGCCCAGACTCGCCAGCTGCTGCGGATGATGCTCGGCACGGCCCTGGCCGTCAGCGTGTTCCTGGTATGGGCCGACGTGTTTCCGGCCCTGCGCGCTCTCGAGCGGATCGAGCTGTGGTCGGTGACGGCGGTGACCGAGCAGCCCGGCGCAGCCGGAGAAGCGGGCAAGGCCATCGAGACGCGGGTGGCGGTGACGGCAGCCAATCTGGTCGTCGCAATGCTGGCCCTGGTGCTGGCCGTGGTGGGGAGCCGCAACCTTCCGGCGCTGGTGGAAATGGCCGTGCTGCAGCGCACGAGCTTCGACCAGGGGCTGCGCTACGCGATCTCGACCATCGCCCGCTACGTGATCGCGGTGGTGGGAACGGTGATCCTGTTCCGCAATCTCGGCGTGGCGTGGTCGCACGTGCAGTGGCTGGTGGCGGCCGTCTCGGTGGGTCTGGGCTTCGGCCTGCAGGAGATTTTCGGAAATTTCGTCTCGGGCCTGATCCTGCTCTTCGAGCGGCCCATACGCGTCGGCGACACCGTCACGCTCGGTGGTGTCTCCGGGACGGTCAGTCGCATGAGCATGCGGGCGACGACCATCGTCGACTTCGACCGCAAGGAGCTGATCGTCCCGAACAAGGAGTTCATCACGGGCCAGCTCGTCAACTGGTCGCTGTCCGACTCGACGCTGCGTCTGGTGGTCCCGGTCAGCGTCGCCTACGGCACCGATACGGCGGCGGTGGAGCGGCTTCTGCAGGAGACCGCCAAGCAGTGTGCAGAAGTCATGGAAGAGCCCAGGCCACAGGCCGTATGCGTACGCTTCGGCGATGCCGGCATCGACTTCGAGCTGCGCGTCTTCGTCGAAGGCACCGAGGCGATCGCGCGCGCCCGTCATACGTTGCACGTCGAGATCGAACGCAAGCTGCGTCGGGCCGGCATCGAGATCGCCTCGCCCCAGCGTGACGTGCGCATCCGCGGCGTCGACGCGCCGTTGCCGGTGACGGTGCAGGCAGAGCCGGCCTCGTCGTGAGCGAGGGCATGGCCGTCTCGCAAACCGCGCCGCCGCGTCGTCGCACAGCCAGGGTGGCCGGGCGCCCGCGCTTCGTCGCGGTCCTGGCTGCGGCCGCGCTGCTTGCCGTCGCCTACGATGTTTGGCTGCTTGCCAGCACCGGCTCGCTCGAAGGCCTGCGCATCCACTGGCTCGGCATCGAAGTTTCGGGAGCCGCGGCGGCGGCGCTGGCTGCAGTGCGCATGCTCGTGCACGGCGCCGGGGCGTGGGGATTGTGGAGACTGCGGGCCTGGGCTCGCATGGGCGGCATGATCTATCTGGGAGCGCTCCTGGCCTCGATGCTGTTCCTTTGGCGGCCCAGCGGCTACGGCGCGGGCTCGGCGGCCGCGGCGCTGCTGCTGCAGGTCTCGATGATCCCGCTGTGCACGTTCTGTCTCATGTACCTCTACCGCGGAGCGCGCGACTTCGGCGCGCCGCCAGACCACGGAACCCGAGGCCGATGACGGCGCAGGCACGTGCCCGCTCGACGGATCTGGAACGCGGCTCCTACGCGGCGCGGCTGGGCGCGCGCGTCGTCTCGACCGATGCCGGCAACGCCGTCGTCGAGGCGCCCTACCGCGACGTGCATGCCAACACCTACGGGCTCGTGCACGGCGGTGTGGCGGCGTCGCTGGCGCTTTGGGCGGGAGAGCTGGCGGCGTGGTCGAGCCAGCGCGCCTCGGAGAACATGCACGAGCTGGACGGCCGCATGCTGTCGATGCACGTCAGCTATCTGGCCGTCGCGCGACAGGAGCCGCTGCGCGCGGCGGCGGCCGTGACCCACCGCGGCCGCGAGACCGTGCATCTACGCGCGGACGTCAGCGCCGGGGGCGGCCGCCTCGTCGCGCAGGCCGCGCTGGTCTACCGCATTGCGTCGCGCGCCAGCCTGCAGCCGCGAGAAGTCGCGGGCGGCAGCCCTCCAGCCGCTGAAAGCTCGCTGGCTGCGGCGACGCCGTTGCCGCTGGTGTCGCCGTTCATCCGCTCGGCCGGTATCGTCCTGCGGCGCGCGGACCGCGAGCTGGCGGCGATGTCGATGCCTCTGGAGGGCAACCAGAACGGCCGCGGCGACATGGATGCGGGCGCCCTGGTCGGATGCATCGACACGTGCGCGGCACTGGCGTGCAAGGCCTACCACGACACCATCCCGACCAAGAGCACCACTCTCTCCCTGTCGGTCGCGTTCGGCGCGCCCGTGCGCGGCGACGTGCTCATGACGAGCCGCCTGGAAGCGCGTGACGGCGAGATTTTCCACACCGCCGTCGAGGCCCAGAGCAACGGGCACGTCGCCAGCGCCCTCGTCACCTACCGCTTCGCCGAATAAAGGGAGGCGCCAGTCCTGGCGCGGCCACGGTCCGCGCCTGGCAAGTGGCGGGATCGAGCACGAGCTTCGCCAGTCCGCGCGCACCTCGAACGAGAAAAAAGGCACACGATGGCATTGCCGCGGCTGCTGCGGCGCGACACAAGGACGCAGGATGCCGTCCCTCGACGCCTTCAGCTTCTCGCGCATGACGACCTTCGAGCAGTGCGCGCGGCGATATCGCTACCGCTACCTGGACGGCGTGCGCGAGGGCTTCCAGTCCATCGAGGCATTCATGGGTCAGCAGGTCCATGCCTGCGTCGAATGGCTCTACAAGGAGCGCATGGCCGGCGGCGCGCCGCGCGTGGAAGTCGCCATCGAGCGCTACTGCCACCAGTTCGACCGCGAGCTGGCCGGCCATCGTCCGGCGATCAAGGTCATCCGCCGTGATGCGACGGTCGAGCACTACCGGCGCAGCGGCGCCGAAATGCTGGCCGATTTCCACCGCCAGCGTTTCATCGTCGACGGCCTGGAAACCATCGCCACCGAGCGCCACTTCGTCCTGGAGCTCGCCGAAGGCCTGCGTTTCCAGGGTTTCATCGACCGCGTGGCCCGCGACGGCTCGGGCCGCCTCCATCTCATCGATTTCAAGACCGGCTCGCGCGTTCCCGAGCGCTTCGAAGGCAAGGATGCGGACCAGCTCGACGCGTACGCGCTGGCGATGTTCACAGAGCAGCCCGAGCTCGACGAGATCGTCCTCGTCCTCGAGTACCTGCGCACCGCCCGTGCCCACACCAAACGCATCCGCCGCCGCGATTCCGCGGCCATCCACACTCGCCTGACCACGCGCATCGGCGTGGCGCTGCTCGCGACCGTCTTTCCACCTTCGCCGGGCGCGCTGTGTGACTGGTGCGGGTTCAACGATCTGTGCGAGGCGTATGCAGGGATGCCGTCGCGCCGCCTCTACGCGGCTGGCCGCTGACAGTTCGACGCCGCTGACGACGTGGGGCGGAGACCTGATCGGCCCGCGCAGCCCGCTACCGACGCGGGCGGCTCCGGCTGCGCGCGCAGGCGACTCGGCAGCCGGATCGCGATAGCGAGCAGCCATGTTCGAGCGCGTCGGTCTCGGCAGCATCACCGTTCTCGTCGGCGCCAAGGGCGGCAAGTACCCGAACGGCAACTCCATTGTGGCCGGTAGCGACGTTCGCGTGCTCGTAGATCCATCTACCAACGTGGTTGCCGCCGGGCGCGACGCGGTCGGGCACGTCGATCTTGTCATCAACAGCCACGCCCACGAGGACCACTTCGCCGGCAACTTCCTGTTCGATGACGTGCCGCTGCTCCTGCACGGGCAGGACGCCCCCGCCATGTCTTCGCTGGAGGCGCTGCTTGCCGCATACGGAATGGACGCGGCGAGTGAGGAGAGCTGGGGCAGGGCGCTGGTGGAGCAGTACAACTTCCGGCCGCGCACCGACGTTCGCACCGTGGCCGACGGCGAGGTGCTCGACCTGGGCACCACACGCATCCGTTTCCTGCACACCCCGGGCCACACCGCGGGTCACACCTGCCTGCTCTTCGAGCCCGAAGGCGTGGTTTTTACAGGCGATCTTGACCTGACCTGGTTCGGTCCGTACTACGGCGACGCCACCGCCAGCCTGACCGACGTCATCGCTTCCATCGCCCGGCTGCGCTCGCTCGACGGCATCCGAGCCTTCGTCAGCTTTCACGAAGCCGGCATCGTGCGCGATGATCTGCGCGGCGTGCTCGATCGCTACGAAGCGGTTCTGTGGGAGAGGGATCGTGCACTGCTCGAGCTCTGCCGCCAGCCGCGGACGCTCGAGGAGATCGGCGAGCGCTGCATCGTCTACCGCAAGCGCTACCAGCATCTGTTCTGGCAGCCCCACGTGGAGAGAGTGATGATGGCGCAGCATGCGCGGCGCCTGATCGAGCTCGGCCAAATGAGGATGGAAGGAGATCGCTACCGGACGTCGTGAGTGCGCGGCGCGGCAGCGCAGTCAGGTCGTAGCGGTAGCCGCCGATGGAAAGAGCGAAGGTGTCGAGAACCGAACGCACGCGCTGCCGCCAGTCGTGAGAATCGGCGAAGCTCGCGAACTGCCGCAGCTTTTTTCCGAATCGTCGCGAAAGCCTCGCGCAGTCACTGCGCCGTCGCACCTGCGTCGGCCAGGCGAATGAGCATCTCGGCAGGATCCCAGTACGACATCACCGTCTGGATCTTTCCCTCCGCATCGAGCTCGAACACGGAGATGCCTTCGAATGCGATCACGATTGCGTTGCTGGTCGACGACGCAGCGCTGCCACGCGCACGCCACTTCACGGCTGCACCGGTTCCGCCGTAGAACGACTTCTCCACCTCCATATGCAGACTCGAGAACGGCGCGGTGAGCATGTGCCAGACCTGCTCGCGACCGTCTTCGCGCTCTGCCGGCATCGCGCCGACTGGTTCGTGAAGGATGGCGTTGCGCGCGAGAAGCGACAGCCACGTGAGCTTGTCGCGTCTGCTCAGAGCATCGAAGTAGGAGTGGATCGCGGTTTCGACCCGGACGTCGTTGAGCGCCTGCATGGCTGCTGTGCTGCCCCACGCTCAGGTCAAAGGCAACGTTCCCGCGGCCTGGGCCCGGCCGGTCGCGGTGCGCTAAGATGGCGATTTTGCGCCGGTTTTTTGCGCGGCTGCGCCGCGCGCCCGATTCTTTCCGCCCTTTTCGAGCCGCGTCCGATTCCCCTGCGAACTCAAGCGTTTGCGAGGAGCCATCGGAGCAGGGGGGCGCGTGCCCGAGGCAACAGGCGCCCGGCCGGCAATGCCAAACCTCGAAAAAAGGCTGGCTTCGCCACGGGTCCGCAAAAACCCCACGACGCCTATTGGCTGGGCGCAAGGTCGGCGGCAATCTTTAGCCGCGCCTTTTGCCTCCTTCGGCGCAAACCGGGCGCCTTAACGGGTGGGGTCCGGCAGGGCCCCACCCGGAAGGCGTCTTGGACGCTCCCCGGCCTGCACCGCAATGCTTCCAGGCGCCTTCTAGGCGCTAAGCCCCCGATTTTACTCAACCTTGACACCGGAGATGCACCCGCTTCTCCGCCTTCACGTCCGCTTCGCTCCTAGCGCGCCGCCCGCGGCCGCGCGCACCCGCGCCGCTGGTCGTGTCAGACATTCCCGCAAGCGGATCGGATCCGGCGCGCGCTTCACTTCAGGCCAGGCGGCGGCGCTCAACTGCAACGACCCACCGCCGGGCCCCGGTGCGCCGCCGACCCGACGCGATCGCTGGGGCGATGGAGAGCTTCGACAGTGACGTCTTCCTCGTGGTGGCCATCGTCGGCGCCTCACTTCCGCCTCGTCTTCGTCATCGACACGAATGTCGGAGACGGTCGTGCGTCTTAGCAGACGATACGCGAAGCCGGCCGCACACCAGCAGGGCAGCACCCAATGGATTGCGCTCGAGTTCAAGGTGATTAGGTAGGACGGGCACATGTGGAGCAAAAAAGAAGACACCGAAGCCTCGCTCAACACGGTAGACCCTTCTGTGGTTTCCGAACCTGAGGCCGTCGAAGCGTCCGAGGCTGAGGTGAATCGTGACCAGGACGTGCATGTCGAGGACATCATCCGAGACAGCGGGAACCTGGATCAGTTCTGGTCCACCGTGCTGCCGCTGCTCGGCGTGATGCCGTCGGCCTCGCGTGAATATCCGGGGCTGTTCCGCATCGTTCCCGGTCCCGGCTCCGACGAGGCCACCATTCATATCGACATGTCGGACAAGCCCTACACGCCGGGCGACAAGCCCGCCTTGCAGCGCGTGGTGAGTCTGACGATCCGTCTCGCGCACGACTACCGGCTGCTCGGCAGCTCCTATTACTGCATCGATTGCGACCTGCCGGAGAGCGACACGGTTCACTAGGCGCGGCGCGGGCCTCGCGCGAATTCGTGTGTAGCGCGGAAGGCTCGCTCGCCGGGCCTTTCGCGTTTTTCGGTCGACTTCGCGTGCGCGGCCACAGATCTTCCGACCTCCGCCTCACGTCATGAGCCGCTCGATCCCGGGCGGCCCCCAGACCCTACATTCCGCTCTTCTCCTTCTTCGCGTCGGCCGCCGCCGCCGGCTTTGGCGCCCGTCCGTGTTGAGAGGGGGATGGTGATTGAGTAGGTGCTGCTCATGGGCAGCGCTGAAGAGAGGTTCGACCTGGTCGTGCTCGGGGCAGGGAGCGGCGGATTGGCTGGCGCCAAGAGGGCGGCTTCGTACGGGGCTCGGGTCGCCATCGTGGAGCAGGATCGCGTCGGCGGGACCTGCGTGATCCGCGGCTGCATCCCCAAAAAGCTGATGGTGTACGCCGCCGAGTTCGCGCATGCCTTCGAGGACGCGCGCGGCTACGGCTGGGACGTGAGCGAGCCGACGCTGGATTGGCCTCGCCTCGTACGCGCTCGCGACGCTGCCGTCGCCTCGCTCGAAGCGACGCACGAACGGCTGCTGAGCGAGGCTGGCGTCACCACGATTCGCGGAAAGGCGCGCGTGACCGGGCCGCACACCGTTCAGGTCGGTGATCGCACGCTGGAGAGCCGTTACATCCTGGTGGCCACCGGATCTCGGCCATGGATTCCCGAGCTCGAAGGCACCGAGAATACCCTGACGAGCGATGGGTTCTTCGAGCTCGCGCATCGGCCCGACCAGGTCGTGCTGGTAGGCGGCGGCTACATCGCGTGCGAGTTCGCGGGCATCCTGCGCTCGCTCGGCAGTACCGTGCACATGGTGTTGCGCGGCGAGCTTCCGCTGCGCGGCTTCGACGACGATCTGAGACGCGAGCTCGACGTCGCGATGCGTGCCGCGGGAGTCATCGTCCATCCGCGAACGCGCGTGACGGCCATTCGCCGTGGCGGCGAGCAGGTTTCCGTTCACGTCGAAGGCAGCGAGGGCCCGGGTGACCTGCACGCCGACTGCTGCCTGCTCTACGCCACCGGTCGTACCGCCAACACCGACGGGCTGGGCCTGCGCGAGGTCGGCGTGGAGCTGGACGCTGCCGGCAACGTCGTGTGCGGAGAAGACGGCGCGACCGCCGTCGAAAGCATTCTGGCCTCGGGCGATGTCACCGGGCGGGCGCCCCTGACTCCCGTGGCGATCCAGGCATCGCGCGCCATCGCCGACCGCATCTTCGGCGGCAAGGCCACGGTAATGACCTACGACAACATTCCGACGGCGGTCTTCACCGATCCGCCCATTGGCACCGTCGGACTGACCGAGCAGGAGGCGCGCGCCAGCTTCGGCGACGACGGCGTCCGGATCTACAAGTCACGTTTCCGGCCTCTCCTGCACAACCTGAGCGGCCGAGCCTCCTATACAGTGGTCAAGCTGGTGGTCGCGGCCAGTGACGAGAAGGTGCTGGGGTGTCACGTGCTCGGTCGCGATGCGCCCGAGATCATCCAGGGTTTTGCCGTGGCCGTGAAGATGGGAGCGACCAAGGCCGACTTCGACGCAACCGTCGGCATCCATCCCTCGGCCGCGGAAGAGCTGGTGACGCTACGCTGAGAGCCGGGTTAAGGGGACTGTCCCCTTAAACGGACGTGCGCGCGCGGCGCGAGACCCACGGGTTGCCCGCCTCGAAAAACCGCAGCGGCAGGTCGACGGCCTTGGAAATGCCGATGCGCGGCGAGATTTCGACGGCGATTCCCGTCCGGGGCTGTCCTGGCTCGATCCACAGACCGTCTCGCGACAGCAGATCCACTCCGTCCAGCTCCAGTGTGATCGCCATCGCCTGGCAGAGCTTGCCGGGTCCGTTCATCAGCGCCACGCCCTCGGGCGGCCGGCGCGCCGGCGATGCGGCCGCCCGCAGCCGTCGCGCAAGCTCCATGCCGCCGATCGGCTCGGCGGCACGGATCAGCACCGCTTCGCCGCGACCGGTCGCTCCGGTGACCACGTTCAGACACACGGATCGATGGATGCGATAGACGTAGGCCAGCCCGGCGCGCCCGAACATCGATCGGTTGCGCGTGCTCGGACCGGCGAAGCTGTGACTGGCGGGATCGTCGGGCAGATAGGCCTCGGTCTCGACGATGCGGGCGCGAATGACGCCTTCGTCGAGCCGGCGAACGAGCACGCAGCCGAGAAGGGCGCGCGCCGCCTTCTGCGCGTCCGCCAGCCAGGAGCGGCTCAGACGCGCGCCGGGGCCCGAGGCGGACAAGAGCTCAGTGCAAGGTGCGCGGCATCTGCAGCGAAAAGCGCGGGATCGCGGCCTGGAAAATCTTGCCGTCCTCCCGATGCATCTCGTAGGCGCCGTGCATGGTTCCCACCGGCCCCTGCAGGATCGCACCGCTGGTGTACTCATGGCTTTCGCCGGGTGCCATGATGGGCTGCTCGCCCACCACGCCTTCTCCTTCGACCTCGCGCACCGAGCCATTGCCTTCGGTGATGTACCAGTGGCGGCGCATGAGCTGCACGGTGGTGGCGGATTCGTTGATGATACGGACGCGATAGGCGAAGACGTAGCGATCGATGACCGGATCGGACTGCTCCGGCACGAAATACGATTCGACCTCGACGGCCACTCCTTCGGTCACGCTCTTCGGCACGGGGCGCAATTAACCGAATCATCCATATTGGCGCAAACCTGCGGAGGCTTTCGCGCAGCTTCGCGCCCAGGTGCCGCCTCACCAGGTCGTTGGACAAGGGCAGGCGCCGTGCCAGGATTCCGCGCATGCGCACCCACCATCGCACCTGCAATCTGTGTGAGGCCAATTGCGGCCTGATCATCCAGACCGAGGGCCGGCAAATCATCACGATCGAGGCGGACGAGCACGATCCGCTGTCGCAGGGATACATATGCCCGAAGGCCTACGCGCTGAAGGATCTCTACGAGGACCCCGATCGCCTTCGCCGGCCTTTGATCCGCGCCGGCGGCGCCTGGCGCGAGGTTTCCTGGGACGAGGCCATCACCACCGCTGCCGCAGGACTTCACGCCGTGCAGAAACGACACGGCAACGACGCATTGGCCAGCTACGTGGGCAATCCGTCGGCCCACAACCTCCCGGCCATGCTGTCGCTGCCCGCCTTCCTGCGACTGCTGGGAACACGAAACCGCTACAGCGCATCCTCGGTCGACCAGTTCCCGAAGATGCTTTCGTCCTTTCTGATGTTCGGCGCGCAGCTCTCGGTGGCCGTGCCGGACGTGGATCGATGCCAGTACCTGCTGATCCTCGGCGCCAATCCTCTGGTCTCCAACGGCAGCCTGATGACCGCTCCGGGCATGAAGCGCAGGCTTCGCGAGCTTCGCCAGCGCGGCGGCCGCGTCGTCGTGGTCGATCCGCGACGCACCGAGACCGCGGATGCCGCCACCGAGCACGTCTTCATCCGTCCGGGCAGCGATGCGCTGCTGCTGCTGTCGCTGATCGCCGTCGTGTTCGAGGAGAACCTGGTGCGCCTCGGCGCCGCCGACGGTCTCGTCGATGGTCTCGATCACCTGCGCTCGCTGGCCGCGCCATTCGCGCCCGAGACGGTCCAGGCCGCCACCGGCATCGCCGCTGACGACGTTCGTCGCATCGCGCGCGAGTTCGCCGCTGCCGAAGGTGCGTGCTGCTACACGCGCATCGGCACCTGCGTCCAGGAATACGGGACCCTGGCCAGCTATCTCGGCGACGCTCTCAATCTCGTCACCGGCAACATCGATCGCGCCGGAGGGGCGATGTTTCCCGACCCCGCCGTCGCCTATTCGTCCAAGGGCAGCTATCGGCGCTGGAAGTCGCGAGTGCGCGGCCTGCCCGAGTTCGGCGGCGAGCTTCCGGTCGCATGCCTGGCCGAAGAGATCCAGACCCGGGGCGAGGGACAGGTGCGAGGCCTCTTCACGATGGCGGGCAACCCCGTCCTCTCCACGCCCAACGGACGCCGGCTGGAGGATGCGTTCGCGTCGCTCGAGTTCATGGTCAGCGTCGACCCTGCGTTGAACGAGACCACGCGCTTCGCCGATGTGATCCTGCCGCCCAGGCATTCGCTCGAGAACGCGCACTTCAGCATCGTCTTCCACAAGCTGGCCGTGCGCGACACGGTGAAGTTCTGCGACCCGGTGCTCGAGCCCGAGCCCGATAGCCTGAGCGAATGGGAGATCATGGGACGTCTGTCGGCCGAGCTGATGAGGCTGCGCAACGAGGATGCGCTCGCTCACGGCAAAGAACCGTCGGCCAACCCTACGCAGGCGCATTTCTCGGCCACGCCCGAGCAGTTCATCGAGATGCTCCTGGCCGGCGGTCCCTATGGATTGACCATCGCCGACATGCGCGCCGCGCCCTCGGGCATCGATCTCGGCGCGCTCAAGGAAGGCGGCCTTGCCCGCGCCATCCGTCACGAGGACGGCAAGCTGCACCTGCAGCATGAGGACATCGCCGGCGAGGTAGCCCGCCTCCAGGCCGCGCTCGCCAGCGGGCACTTCGCATCGGAAGGTCAAGGGCAAAACGGCTTCCTGCTGATCGGCCGCCGCCAGCTTCGCTCCAACAATTCGTGGATGCACAACTGTCCGAGCCTGATCAAAGGCCCGGAGCGCTGCACGCTTCGAATGCATCCCGGCGACGCGTCGCGGCTCGGCCTCGTGCATGGCCGACCAGTGGCCGTGGCGAGCCGCGTCGGAGAAGTCTCGCTGCCGCTCGAAGTGAGCGACGAGATGATGCCCGGGGTCGTCAGCATGCCGCACGGCTTCGGCCACTCGCGCGAGGGAGTTCGCATGCAATTGGCCGCCGCCAAGGCAGGCGCCTCGATGAACGATCTCACCGACGAAGCCGTCACCGAAGGTCTCGTCGGCAACGGCGTCCTGACCGGCGTTCCGGTCCGCGTGCGAGCATACGAACGGCCGATCAGCTGACGCAAAATTCTCTTGACGCTCTCAGCACGTGAGCGTACCGTTTGCGTGGATTCGGAAGCGCTGCCTCGCAATCCCGCGCAGGAACGCTCACGAAGCCGAACACCGGGCGTCCTACAGCGACGACCGTAACAAATACCGGTTCCGCAACTGGTAGGTTTCTGGAGGTGAGGAATGACCCTCACCTCCAGAATCTTTTCGCCCGTCCGATTCCTTCTCGCTTCACGACTGCCGCTCGCATGCGGTCCGCGCGCCGGTGCGTGCGACACGGCCGGTTGCTCGCATCGGCGGGCATCTCTACAACGAGCGGTCGTGTCCCTGATCGTGCTGGAAAATTGCGACCTTGCATTCGGCGGTCGCGCCATCTTGTCGGCCCTCAACCTGCGCATCGGCGAGGAGGACCGAGTCGGCCTGGTCGGCCGCAACGGGTCGGGAAAAACCTGCCTTCTGCGCATTCTGGCGCGCCAGCAGGAGCCCGACACCGGCACCGTGCGCACCGCCAACGCGATGCGGACCGGATATCTGCCTCAAGAGGTGGACATTGCCGGCGGCCGCAGCCTGATCGATTCGGTGCTGGCCAGCGTGCCCGGCCGCATGCAACTCGAGCAGGCGCTCGAGGTCGTCGAACAGGAGCTGGCCGAGGCCCAGACCGAATCCGAGCAGATGGAGCTGGCCGAGAAGCTGGCCACTCTCCATGACGACATCGTGCACTTCGACAGCAACTACTCGCCGCACGAAGCGCACGCCATCCTGGACGGTCTCGGCTTCCGCAGCGGCGATGCGTCGCGAGACCTGTCCGAGTTCAGCGGCGGATGGAAGATGCGAGCCGTCATGGCCTCGCTGCTGTTCCAGAAGCCCGACCTGCTGATGCTCGACGAGCCGACCAACCACCTCGACGTCACGACCATCGGATGGCTGGCCGAGTTCCTCAAGCGCTACCGCAGCGCGCTCGTTCTGGTTTGCCACGACCGCGACTTCCTCAACGAACAGATCAACCGCGTCGTCTCCTACGAAGCCGAAGGCGTGCGGCAGTACGCCGGCAACTACGAAGACTATCGCCGCCAGCGCGCCGAAGAGGCCGAGGTTCTCGAGCGGCGTGCGAGCAATCTTGCGCGCCAGCGCGAGCAGGCCGAACGCTTCATCCGCCGTTTCCGCGCGCAGGCCACCAAGGCGCGCGCCGTGCAGAGCCGCATACGAGCGCTCGACAAGCTCGAGGACGTCACCACGCTCGTCGACGAGCGCAGCCTGCGCTTCCGCTTTCCTCCGTGCCAGCGCTCGGGCATCGACGTCGTCACGATCAAGAATCTGGGGCACGATTACGGGCCGCATCACGTGTTCGACGACGTCTCGGGCACGGTGCGGCGCGGCGACAAGGTCGCCATCATCGGGCCCAACGGCGCCGGCAAAACCACGTTGCTCAAGATCATCGCCGGCGAACTGGCGCCGAGCCGAGGCGAGCTCAAGCTCGGACACAACGTCAAGCCGGGCTACTACGCCCAGCATGTCACCGAGAAGCTCGACGTGCGCAACACTATCTTCGACGAGGTCTGGCAGCACAGCGCCTACGACGACATCACGCAGGTCCGTAACGTGCTGGGCACGTTCCTGTTCTCCGACGACGACGTCGACAAGAACATCCGCGTGCTGTCGGGAGGCGAGAAGGCGCGCGTCGCCCTGGCCCGCCTGATGGTCGATCCCGGCAACCTGCTGCTGATGGACGAGCCGACCAACCATCTGGATCTGGAGTCGTCGGAGGCGCTGGCCGAAGCGCTGACGACCTACGATGGCACGGTCGCCTTCGTCAGCCACAATCGAAGCTTCGTGCGGCGCCTGGCGACGCGAATCTGGCACGTGCACGACGGCGGCATCGAAGAGTTCCCGGGATCCCTCGACGAGTTCCTCTACCATCTGGCGCAGGCCCGCCGCGGCGGCGATGGCGCGCGATCCAGGGCTTCCGGCGATGCCATCGATGCCCAGGCAGCCGCGGTTCATGGTGATGGCAAGCCGCGTGCGGCTGCAGCACGCCCGTCCGCGGCTCCAGCGTCCGGTCCGCGGCCAGGCAATGACCGCGCCGCCAAGCCGGTCGCGCAGGCGCGCCCGGCTTCGAGCAACCGCCAGCGCGAGCAGAAGAACAAGACGCGTGAGCTCGAGCGCAGGATCACCGACTACGAGACCAGGATCGGCGCGTTGGAAAAGGCGCAGGAGGAGCGCAGCCGCGAGCTTTCCGACCCTGCCGTCTACGCCGACCAGTCGCGCTATGGATCGCTGCTGGCCGCCTACACCGAAGACAAGAAGAAGCTCGAGGAGCTCATGCTGCGCTGGGAGCAGGCGCAGGCATCGCTGGCAGGCATGACCGGCGAAGCCGACGCCTGAATCTTCGCGACGTCATCGAATGGCCGGGCTCAGCGAGCGCGCCCAGCGCTGCAGCGCCGACGTGAACCGGGCGACGTTGATCGCGCCCAGATTGACGAGAAAATCTCGATGCGGGCGGCCGGCGCGGTAGCCCGGCTCGCGCTGCGGATGGCGCAGCAAGGATGCGATCGCGTCCAGGTCGGCGTCGAGCAGGATGGTGCCGTGCAACATCATGGCGGTGCGGGTGCGTTTGAGCGCGACACCGGCGGCTTTTCGGTCGCCGACGCACAGATCCCCGCTCTCGTCCGCGTGCAGCGTCGCGCCCACTCCGGCCTCCTCGAGCGCAGCTACGGTGGCGCGATGACAGAAGCGCTTGGAGCCGGGAATGCTTTCGAGCTCGCGATCGACGTCGTAGCGAAGCGCGATCGCGTATTGCAGCGTTCCCTCGCCGACGACGACGGCGCCGCCGCCGCTGGCGCGGCGGATGACGGGCACGTCCAGCCGCGTGCATTCGGCGCCGCAGACCTCCCGATCGAGTCGCTGACCCACCCCGAGAACTACGGCATGGCCCGCGCATTCCCAGGTGCGTATGCTCGCCCCCGAATCGGCGCGGCTCAGGAGGGCAAAATCGCGCTCGATCTCGGCGCGGACGAGGTGGTCGCTTCCGGCAAGGAGCCAGGCGTGTGTCGCGATCGTCATCGGAAAATCAACGATGACTCCTTTGCCACGGCAGCGCCGCACGTTCACCAATGAGGTCGTGCGAAAACGTGATCTTCCAAACCCGTCTTCTGCGCAGCTAACGTCTGCGACAGGAGCATCAGGCATGCCGAGGATCACCTTCGTTCACGGCGACATCACACAGCAGCAGGTCGACGTAATCGTCAATGCCGCAAACCAGGCATTGCTCGGCGGGGGCGGAGTCGATGGCGCGATCCACCGCGTCGGCGGCCCCGAGATCATGGCGCAGTGCGAGCGTATTCGCGCGGAGATGGGTGGCTGTCCGCCAGGAAGCGCCGTCGAAACCACCGCCGGACGCCTCCCCGCACGCGCGGTGATTCACACCGTCGGTCCGGTCTGGCACGGCGGCGCCGACGGTGAGCCCGAGCTGCTCGCCTCCTGCTACCGGCGCAGCCTGGCCCTTGCGGCCGAGCACGGCTATCGCACCATCGCCTTTCCTTCCATCAGCACGGGCGTGTACGGCTACCCGGTACGTCAGGCGGCAGCAGTGGCCGTCTCGGCCATTCAGGACGAGCTGCGCGAGCATCCCGATGCCTTCGACGAGATTCGCATGGTGCTTTTCAGCGAGAGCGACCTGGCCGTGTACGAAGCGGCGCGCGGAACCAGCCGGCGCCGCTGAAGCAGAGGCCACTCAGGACTGCAGGTAGGGCAGGCATCCCGTTTCCATCAACGTCGGTTCGAGCTGCGCGCGCACCGGCGATGGCAGGCTTGCCCAGTGCGAGCGTAGCTCGTTATAGCAGCGAGCCTGATACCCGTAGGGCAGACGCCGGTAGACCTTGCCGTCGACGACGGCCTCGAAGCTGTGGCGGCCTTCGGCGACGCCGGCAGCGTTGGCCACCATGAACGGAAAGTATCCGCGCGCCGCCAGGCGCAGCAGCGATGCCCGCGCGGCTGCAGCCACCAGATGCTCGCTCCACTCGCCTTCGACGCCCGAGGCGTCCTCGAGACCCATCACCCACAGCTCCAGCGACGGCGCCAGGCGGCGAAGGATACGCTGGGGAAGCGGGTCGGTGGCCAGCTCGGCCAGCTGACCAAAGAACGCGAAATCCGCCAGACTTGGGCGGTTGCCGAAGAGATACAGCGACTGCTCGGCCAGCGGCTCCAGGATGGTCAGCAGCTCGGCGTAATGCGCCTCGATGATCGCGCCTGCGTCGCCCTCGCCGCAGACGATGGCCATGCGGCTGCGCTGGCGCGTGAAGACCTGCGACTCGGCCTGGCGCCGCATCTCGGTGTCCAGACCCGGAGCGCGCTCCTGAACGATCCAGTGCGCCGCGAATCGTCCCGTCTCCTCTTCGACCCAGCGGTAGTAGTACATCGCCTGCATGCACCACTCGTCGGCCATCTCTTCGAGCAAGTGACACAGGAAGGCGTCCGACTGCGCTGACGGGATGATGCTGCGCACCGCCGGATGCCGCGCTTCCAGCTCGTGGGCCAGCGGCGTGGTATCGACGGCATGTCGCATCGAGCCGTCGGGCTGCGGCAGCGCCAGGATCGGGATGAGCTGGGGACGCACGGCCTCGATGGCAGGTCCCATCTCCGGGCCGCGCAGGCGCCAGATGTGCGGGATGCGCCGGTAGCGCAGGATCGCGCGCAGCTTGCGCGAGAAGGGCGAAGGGTTGGCGCCGATGATCTGGTAGCACTGGTCCATGGTGTACTCCGGACGATCACGCAGGATGCACGGCCGCTGGCGGCGAGTCTTGTCCGTGCGGGCCAGGTTTTGGTCGGCGTGGGTCAAACTGCTATGGCTCGCGCGTTTATGCCCGCACCTTTGACGACCGTGAACACCTGGGCCATCGCGGTGGCGCGCACTCTGGAGGCGCGCGGTGTGGACAGCCAGCGGCTGTTCGAGCGGGCAGGGATGGACACTGCCGTACTGGCTGATCCCAATGGCCGCTTTTCCGTCGAGCAGATGGGCAGACTGTGGCGTCTGGCCGTCGAGGTCACCGGCGACCCATGCCTGGGCCTGCACGCGGCCGAGTACGTGCAGCCGGCGACGTTTCACCACCTAGGTCTGGCGCTGCTGGCGAGCATGACGATGGAGGATGCGCTGGTGCGCGGTGCACGCTACTCGCGCATCGTCAGCAACGCCGCCGACGTCACCGTCGAGAGCACTCCCGAAGGCATCTGCCAGCGCATCGCGTTCCGCCCCGGGCTGGAACAGATCGATGAGGACATCGACCTGTTCATGGCCTCCTCCCTGAAGATGGGACGGCTCCTGAGCGGGCACCTGATCCTGCCGCGCCGCATCCGGCTGCGGCGCAGGGCCACGGCCGCGATCGCTGCCCAGTTCGATCGCTTCTTCGGAATCGGCGTCGAGTTCGCGGCAGGCGAGAACTCGCTGCTGGTCTCGTACGAGGATGCGCGCCGGCCCCTTCCGATGGGCAACGCGGTGCTTGCCGGCCAGAGCGATGCGGTCATGCTCGAGCTGATCGCTCGCGCCGACGATGCCTCCATCGCCGAGCGCGTCCGCAGCGAGCTGGTGGCCCGTCTGCCTTCGGGCGAGCCGGTGCGAGCCGAGGTGGCGGCGCGACTGGCGCTCAGCGAGAAGACGCTCCAGCGCCGTCTCAAGGACGAAGGGACGACCTACCAGGAACTGCTCGATCGGACTCGGCGCCAGCTCGCCGAACAGTATCTTCGCGAGGGATCGCTGTCGGTCTGCGAAGTGACGTTCCGCCTGGGCTTCTCCGACCAGAGCGCCTTCACGCGCGCGTTCAAGCGCTGGACCGGCCTGGCGCCCGGAGAGTTTCGCGACCGTCCGGCGTAGTGGGCGGCGCTCGTGTGGACACTTGCCGTGCGCGTGGCAAGCGTCATTTGCGCCGCCCGGGCGGGCCAAGCGACCTGTGCCGCCCCGGGCCTGCGTAGCAGCGGTCCCGGGCCTGCGTATCGCCTGCGGCCCCGGGCGTGCGACGCGTCCTGCGCCCCGGCGTGCGAACCGAACAGCGCCCCGGCGTGCGAACCGACCTGCGCCGGCAGCGAATGTCCCGCTGCGACAACGCTTTGGCCCACGCAGGCAAGCCGTGCCGGACGGATCTCGCTATCTTCCACTCATGGATGATCGCGTACCCGCAGGCCACTACACCCACTACATGCTCTGGTGCTCCTACTACAGCGGCAAGATGCAGGCCTATCTCGGCTACAAGGAAATCCCGCACACCAACGTGGAGCCGAAATGGCGGGACCTCGCCAGCACGATCTACCCGAAGACCGGCATCATGAAGGTGCCCACCATTCGAACGCCGGACGGGCAGTGGATGGTGGACAGCACCCCGATGATCGATTGGTTCGAGCAGCGCTTTCCCGCCGGTGCCGTCGTGCCGGAAGATGCCTACCAGGCATTCTTCTGCCGCCTCCTCGAGGATTACGCCGACGAGTGGCTGTGGCGTCCGGCGCTCTACTACCGCTGGGCGTTCCGCGAGGACGCGCTGACCCTTAGCCATCGCTTCGCGCAGACCTTCCTGCAGGACTGGATCATGCCGGCATGGGTGATGGCCGCGTTCGGCCGGAGGCGCCAGTACCGGATCTACGTCGCCGGTGACGGCGTGACCGCGGCCAACCGCGAGCACGTCGAGCAGACCTACATCGGCACGCTCGACCGCCTCGAGGCCATCCTTTCGCGACAGGCATTCCTGCTCGGCGACAAGCCTTCGCTGGTGGACTTCGGCTTCTTCGCCTCGATGTTCCGCCACTTCAGCCAGGACCCCACGCCCAGCCGCATCATGCACATGCGAGCGCCGAACGTGTACGCGTGGCTCGGACGTCTATGGAGCGCACGTGCTTCGCGGGTCTATGGGCAGTGGGCGCCGCCGGGAACGCTGCCGCCGGGATGGACGGCGCTGCTGCAGGAGATCGGTCAGACCTACCTGCCGTATCTGCATGCCAATGCCGTGGCGTGGAAGGAGAAGCGTCGGCGTCTGGACGTGGAGGTGCAGAGCGTGGCGTATCGCAACCTTCCCGTGGTCCAGTACCGCGTCTGGTGCCGCCAGGAGCTGCAGCGGCGCCACGGCGAGCTTCCTGCAAGCGCTCGCGAGCAGGTGGACGCGACCTTGCGCGAGACCGGTTGTCTGGAGCCTTTCCTTCGCGACGGAGTGATCGAATCCGGGCTGCACACCCAGGCGCCGCCGCCGCTGTGCCAGCCTCGAGCGATGGGCGCGGCCGAAAGATTCGCGGGCTACGTCACCGGCACGCACTGGCATACGCCGCGAGCGTTCCTGCGCTAGCCGCTCAGACCTCGCGCACCGGCATGTCCTGGTGCCGCAGCACCAGCGGCTCGGCTTTCTCCTCGATCACGCTCTCGCGCTCGTCGCTGTAGGTGAAGCAGGTGTTGCGCATGCCGGGAATGGCGGCGTTGACGGCGCGCCACCGATCGATGGGAACGTCGGCCTTCTCGCGCTGCTCCTTGGGCACCTGCGAGAAGAAACGCACGAAGTGGAGCTGATAGGCCGCCTGCGCCATCTCGACGACGAGCTCCGAAACCCTGTGGCATCCACCTGCGCCGCCCACGGCTTTGCGCGCCTCGAGCGTGAAGCCTCGTCCCACGCGCATGCCGACCAGGCGCTGCACGTTCGGACGGGTCAGGTTGCAGACGTTGGTGAAAGGCCCGTTGCGGACCTCGCTGCGGGCGGCGACGATCTCGAGCGACGGGTGCAGGATCTCGACCTCGACGTGCACGTCGTGCACCTCGTCCTGCAGGACGGCCTCGATCAGGAAGCGGTCGCCCTCCATGGGATAGATGCTGACGGACTTGCTGCGGTGGAAGATGGCGCGGACTTCGCTCATGCCGCTGTATTCCGGTGCCGGCCGTGGTTGTCGAATGGGGGAACGCCGCATCATGAAGGCGGCTCTGCACGCCACGCGGGCATGCAGAGCCGCTTCGGCTCAGCGGCAGGAGAGCGGTGGAGCGGCGGGGTAGGGACTTCTTCGTGCCCGCTCCCCCGCCGCTGTTGCCGCGTTGCTACGAGGCCGGATCGGCGCCGTCAGAAATCCGGATGCTTGATGGAAGCTTCGAACCCGCATTGCGAGTCGGTGGTCGTGCGCTGGGCGCACGGGGTCGTCGGAAGCGACACGCCCGAGTCCTCGACCAGCATGCGCGTCACGGCGACCATCGTATAGCCGTCCCGAGGGGCGCGTGATGGTGCATCGAAACTCGTGCCAGCCGTTCGGCAGCGAGTTGGCGGCCAGGCGCATGACCAGCTTGTCCACCTCGAGCATCCCGCGCGGACGAATGTGGTTGCCTTGGGTGTCGTAGAGATCCCAGGAGAAGGTCAGAGAGTCCGCGCTGCACGTCAGCGGATCGGTGAAGGTGGAAAGATCGAGAATCGTCGGTTCGCCGATGGCGTCCATCGTCATGGGATCGTAGTCGCCGTGGTCAACGAGGAACCGACCTCGAAGGTCCAGAGCGTGTCGTCAGGCGGGCCGGTCTGCGCCAGCAGCTGGCTTACCGAGTCCAGCTGTATCGTCGTTCCCGGAGGAGAGAACCCCGGCTCCTGGCCGGGCGCGGCGCAGCAGCTCGTGTCCAACACGCAGGAGGAGCTGCAGGAGAGCGCGCCATCGGGCCGCGCCGCGCCGGTGGCGGAGCTGCACGTTGCGTCGCCGAGCGCCGTCGTATCGCAAGCCTCGCCGCCTTGGATGGTGCCGTTGCCGCAAAGATGGCAGGCGCTGGTGTCGAGCTGGCAGTCCGCGCTGCAATCGAGCGTCCCGTACGCGAGCGCTCCGCCGGTCGCCGACGAGCAGGTCGCGCCGCCGAGCATCGCC
>DASPNH010000158.1:0-45427 GCA_035626675.1 Binatia bacterium | reverse complement strand
GATCCCCATCCCCCGAAGCCGCCGCCGTCCTACTTCCCGGCGGTCTTCTCCTCGCCCGCGCAGCCCGTGGTGCAATCCGACCGGAGCCCGAAGCGGTCCGGTGCCAGCGCGATCAGCGTTGCAACGGAGGTGGAGAGTGCGATGCCGCCTGCAACACGCGGATCACCGAGCGACGCGCTGGCCGTCGAGAACATCAGTTTTCGAAGATCGTGACCGTCATGACGGCGGTGTTGCTCGCAGCCCCCTCCGAATCGAACCAGTGGAAGGTGATCGAGTCCGTCCCCGCGAAATTGCTGTCGAAGGACACGTAGCACAGCGTGGTCGCCTTGGCGCCGCCGCCGCCGAAGGAGGACACGTTGGTGTATGTCGCCTCGATCGGATGCAAGCAGATGCCGGGACTGAGCTGACAATCGGGAATGCTGCTGACGAATTCGGTCAGGAAGCCGTGCTGCGGAAAGGCATCGATGGCGAGGTACGCCCAGTGTGAATCCAGGTCCGAGCCGAGGAAGGTCAGGGGCACGCAATCAAACTTCCATGGGTGCTTGACGTCGCTGTTGACAGCCGTGGGCGGTTGATTGACGTACGCGGGGAATGGCCGGTAGCCGCCGCGTACTGCCCTGACGTGCAAACCCGTATTGTCCACCTCTACGGAGCCGTCGCCGAAGTCCACGCTCCAGTAGATGGCTTCCGGGTCGTTCGTCAGTGTCACCGACTTGTACGGGTGAAGCGTCGAGGTGCAGCTGCACTCGACCTCCGAACAGCCGGGCGTGCAGTTGTGATGGAAGATCGGGTCGATGGCGGGCGACGAGCGACCCGCGTCGACCAGACTCTCGAGCTCCCGCCGTTCGGCGCACGCCAATCGTCATAGCCGGCGAACTCATAGTGGTTCAGACGCGCGATCTTCGTCAGCGTCATCGTGTAGAAGTCGTACTGGTGATCCTTGTCGTTGACGGAATCGTCGTCGCCGAGCTTCTCCCACATCAGGCCGGTCGCATGGTCGGTGATCGTGCCGTCGCCGTTGTCGGTGTAACGATGCGGCTGCCCTGCCCGCACCTCACCGTCGTCTCCGGGCAGCGCGCCGGGGCAGGGCCCCATCGTGGCATTGGCCTGCGCGCACTGCGTCTGACCGGTTGCGAGCAGTCCGGCGGGAGGCGCCGGCAGCGGATCGGGCTGGTTGTCGTCGATCGGTCCCTCGATCTGCTCCTCGAGCGCAGCGAGCAGCGCCGATGCAGCGTCGTTGTCGGCGCCGGGCGGCAGAGTCGCGAGCTCGTCGGCCAGCGCGGAGAGGTATTCGAGCGCGCGCGGCCAGCGAACCGTCACGGCGCGCCGCGCCTCGGCATCGGCGGCGACGAGCAGGCAGTCGCTCCAGTGGTCGAATGACCGAATGAATCCGTTGCCGCCAAGCGCATCGCAAAGCGACGCGAGCCCGCCAGCACCGAGAGTCCGCTCCCCGATCGTCCACGTCTGCTCATCGTCGTGGTCGAGCGCAGGGTTGAAGGCCGTGTCGCACTTGGCGGCCACCTTGCTCGTGAAACGCAACGCAAGCGCTTTGTTCGGGTTCGTGAGCTTGCCGAGTGCCTTGACGCACGTCTTGCCGGCGCCGGCCGCCGCCGCAGTCGGCGTGGCACCGCCCCGGATCACTTCGGCCGACATCGCGCCGAGGCATTTGCCGAACGCACCGGTCACACCGCGAACGTACTTGGCACTCGCCGTGGCCACCTTTCGCTGGCAGGCGGCCAGGCTCTTGCCACCGCCTTCGCCGGACGTCGTTGCTTCCGAAATGCTGGCGCCGCCGCGCACCGCGCGCACGCGCAGTGATTCGGCGCCGGCTGCTATCACCTCGCCGAGGTCGAAGTCGACGACCCATCTCTTGCTCGCGTCCGGCTGATAGCTCGTGGAGGTCCAGTAGCGATCGGCGGCGCTGCAGCTACAGGACAGGGCAGAGCACCCGGCCTCGCATTCGTCGTTGAAGACGGGATCGACCGCAGGCGCGTGGGCATCGGCAACGACCAGACTTTCGAGCTCGCGGCGGTTGGGAATGCGCCAGTCGTCATGACCCGCAAAGCCGTCTCCCGCGTTCAGTCCGGCGATCTTGCCGGTGACAGCGTCGGCATAGGTGAACGTTGCAGAGACCTCGTGGATGGAGCCGTCGCTGCCGAGCTTTTCCCATACCAGGCCGGTGACTTCGTCGGTGATGGTGCCGTCGCCGTTGTCGCGCAGGCTCGACTCGTACCCCGCGCGCACTCGTCCGTCCTGATCGGGCAGTCCGGCGCAGTCCAGGCCGCAGACCGGCTCGTAGTCACCGTAGTTGGGATTTACCGGCATGCAGGACATGCCGCATCCGTCCGTCCAGGTCTGAGTCTCACCCGTCGCGAGCAGCCCGGGCGGCGTCGTTCGAGCGTCGGGCAGGTTGTCGTTTACCGCACCTTCGATGGCAGCGTCGAGAGCGGCCAGCGCCGCCATGGCATCGGTCATCTCCGTACTGACCGGCAGGGCGGCCAATGCAGCGGCCAGCGCCTCGAAGTATTCGAGCGCACGCGGATAGCGCGTCGCGATCGCTCCGTTGGCCTGGTCGTCGGCCGCACGCAGCAGGCACTCGCGCCACTCGGCGAACGAGTCGATCGTGCCATCACCACCGAGGCTCTCGCACCAGGCGCCGAGGTTGGCGGCTCCGAGCGTAAACGGGCCGACAGTCCAGGTGTCGCTCTCCAGGAATGGAAGCCCGGGGTTCACCGCAGGATCGCACTTCGAGTCGACCACCGTCGCGAAACGGTTCGACAGTTGGCTTGCCGGGTCCATGGTATTGGTCAGGTTGCGAAGCACGGCCGAACAGTCGGCGGCTGCGGCCGCGGCTGCTGCCGATGGCGAGGTACCATTGCGAATGACGGATGCGGAGATCGTCCCGAGGCATTTGCCGATCTTGTCCGAGACCGAACGAACGTACTTCGCGCTCTCCACGGCCACCGTCTTCTGGCAGGTGCTCAGGCGGGCACGCGGGTTGGCAGCATGGGCTTGCGAAGCCATCAGTGCCCCAACCACGGCCGCGCAGGCGACCCTACGGATTCTTTTCGGCATGTGCAGTCCCCCGCGCCTTTTTGCGCGCCTGAGGAGGGCGCGTCGATCGGCAAGGCGCGGTTCTTATGCGCTGTGCATCGGCGTCGCAACGCGACGCCGGCCCTGCCGTGGGCACCTCATCGACAGACTGGTGCCGCGCGGTCGACCGGAATGAACACCTTCGTCGGCGTGAGGCGCCCTGCACCGTCAAACGAACGAGCGCTCACACTTCCCTACGCCAGCGCCGCCTGCGCCTCCCCCTCGACCTCATGCTGCTGAAGCCAGATCGCCGTCACGCCGAAGGCAAGCAGACCCTGCAGCGCCCCGTACGTGATGATCGTCTGCGGCGGCGGCGTCTCTCCGTGGAACATGAAGCCCACCAGCGCCGAGAGAACTACGGTAATCGTGTACAAGGCGGCCGCGCCCAGCGGGAGATAGTCGCCGCCCGAAAACGCCCAGACCAGGCTCGTGAGCAGGACGATGACCTGCGTGGCTGCTGTAGCGCCGCGGAAGCGCGGCGTGAACAGCGCAAGGATATTGGTCGCGACGGAAATGACCATGTGCAACGCAAGCGTACCCCACGCGCCTCGATACGGCCGCGAGATGATGCCACCGGCCATCGCAAGCAGGGCCGCTGACGAAAAGAGGCGAAGGTAGGGCGCAGCCGGCCGGTCGGCCAGCGCCGCAGCCTCGACGATGGTATGGATCGGCACCCACACCACGAACGTGATGTCGATCCAGTTCAGGATCTGCGGCCACGCGTGCGCCGACGAATCGATGATCGAGAATGGGATCGCTACGCATAGGCTGAAAAGGTCGAAGAGGCTGAGCCGCCCACCGAACAGGCTCTTGTAGAACGCGGTGAGGAACGGAAGGTAGATCTCGCGGTCCAGCCAGCTGATCAGGGCCGGAATGTTGGCCCAGGCCAGATGCAAAATTCGCAGCGCCGCATGTAGGACGGCCAGAATCGCGTCGACGATGGCGTTGACCACCCTGGCAACGTCGTCCAGGAGCGAGACGATCGTGTCGCCGCGAAATGCGGACAGATTGCTGACCCAGGAGAGTGCGGTCCCGTTCCCGAGGGTCGATCCGATCGAGAGCACCGAGGTTTCGACCGTGGCCAGCGCCTGCTGAGCCTCGTCCATCGCCTCGCTCCAGCCGGGAATGTCGGGGGCGGGGACGTCGCCGCCGAGCTCTATCAACGCATCGGTGGCCTTTTCGATGAGCCAGGTGGCCTGTCCGAAGACGTTGACTCCGCCCGACTCGAACAGGCTCGGCAGCTCCGGTAGCTCGCCGATGACGCGCTGGAACGGCGTCTCCCCGAAGTAGCGCGCTCGGATCGAGTCGATCCATTCGTTGAGCCGGCTGCGCGCGTCCTCGACGTACGCGCGTGCCTGCGGCTCCCAGGTCGCCGGGTCGGTGATGTACTGCGGCAGGGTCGATGCGGACTCGATGTAGTTGCGGCGCAGGGTGTCGCGCGTGCGAATGATCTTTTCCCAGTCGAACAGGAATCCCAGCTCCTTCATCAGCCATCCGATGGCGTTTCCGAGCTGGGCCCCGGCCACGTCCAGGACCGAGGCGATCAGATCGAAGATCTGCTCGATCGTATCCACTGCGAACTCGATCAGATACTCGGCACCGTTGATCAGCACGCGTAGTAGCGCGCGGCCGCCGTCGACCAGCACGCTCAGGAAATCGCAAAGCCCGTTGACGGCCGACTCGAGCAGCGAGCCCCAGTCGATGCCGAGGAAGTCGTCCTGCCCCTGCAGCACAAGGGCGCCGGCCCGAAGCTCTTCGACCTCTTGCGGACGCACGCGCTTGAATTGCAGCCGCCCGTCACGTGCGCTGAGCTGCCAGGCCGGCCTGCGCCTGGCGCTGCCGTTGCGCGATGCTCCATTCTCGTCGGCGGCGCCGTAGAACCGCACGCCACCCGCCGGCTGCACGCGCAGGCGCGCGCCGGGTCGCGGCTTGCGTGGTGCATAGGACGCGTCCAGCAGCGCGGCCACCTCGCGCAGCGCGCGCGCGACACTGTCGGCTTCCGCCTGCGTGCGATGCGATCCGCGCAGGATCTCGATTCCGGTCAGGGGATCGACGGCGTCCAGGAGCTGGCTGCCCGTGATCGTCTTGAAGTAGTCCTGCACGTCGCTGTCGGCACGGACCTCCAGACGTCCGCCGTCGAGGAAGTCGGCCTCGAAGGTCAGCTTGGGAAAGTGCAGCGAGCTCGTCACGGAAGCGGTCACGTGCACGCATCCGACTTTGGTCTTGACCGTGCGCGGCGATGTCGGTCCGATCACGAAGGTCTCGCCGTTGAGCGTTACCACGATGTCGTCGTCCGCCCGCACGGTGACCGGAGACGATCCGACCGGCGTGTTCTGGTCGTCACTGAAGCTGACGCTCACGCGGCGCGTGCAGCGCTGGCCGATGCGCTCGCCCTCGGTGACGTGCACGCTCTCGGAGCGCCAGCCGCCGCCCGCCGTGCGCGTCCACGCGCGCATTCCCTTGTCGGGATCGGTCGTCGCGAAAGCCATCTCCTGGCGGTGGCTGACGCTGGCAGCAAATCCTCTGCCGCCGATCCCGAGGTTGATGGCGTGATCCCAGACGGCGATGCCCGGTCCTGCCCAGCCGGTGATCCACAGGTTGCCGCTGACTGCTTCGTGCAGCAGCACGCGCGTGCGGCCGTCGGCAAGCTGGACGGCGCACACTCGGCTCAGCGACGGCCGCGCCTTGCCGGTCAGCTGCAAACGCTGCCACTGCGGCGCCCACTGCACCAGCCCGGGATTGCCGGCATCGAAGGTGCCCATGATCAGGTGCACGTCGCTGCTGCCGTCGGTTGCCAGCAGCATGATCTCGTTCTGGCTGGTGCGCACCGTCGCGAAGTCGGTGACGCTGGGCAGCGGAGGAAGCGCAATCGGGTCGCAGTCCAGGTAGCAGATCCGGATCGGCGCGCCTTCGGGCGGCGCCGGAAGGGCATGTCCATCGTCGCCGACGGTCTTGGACTCGCGCATGCCTCGATGCGCCTGCAGCGCACCGTCGCGCAGGCTGACCACGGTCAGATGAGGCCAGGCAGCGCCTTCGCGCGGCAGGCACACCACCTTGTCGGCAGCGACGCCGCGAGTCCCCTGACGCAACACGAACGCCGCTTCGTGCGGGAGTATTCCGCACACCAGCCGGTCGAAGTAGGTCGCGGTGGTCGATTTGCCGATGGCGACCAGGCCGCTGCCGCACGGCGCGACGCTGAGGGAATCGCTGAACATGAGCATCGAGCCGAACGAGCTCGGCGTGTATCTGCCGTCGCGCTGACGGATCAGCTCGACCACGCTGACCGGGATGCCCGGGATCTTTCCGACAGCGAAGAGACGGTCGGGCCTTCCCGGCGACGTCGTCACCAGCAGATCGGATGCGTACTCGAGCGGCAGCTTGTGGCTCGCCCAGCCGGTGGCGCTGCCGGCGTCGCGGTACAAATGGTAGAGCCCGCGATCGGTGCCGATGGTGACCAGGTCGAGCTCGGAAGCTTCGTTCCAGACCAGGCCGATGCGCGAGCCGTCGGTGGCGGGCGCCTCGACCCGATAGTCGTGCATGAGCTTGGTGGTCACAGCTGCGCGGTAACCGGCGGGCGCGCGCGTGGCGGCTGCGGAAGAGCTGCGGTTAGGCATGATCGCCTCCTGCCGAATGAATGGGCGGATTCTCCGGCGTGGCCGCAGTTGTGAAAAGGGGATCCACGCGCCGCTGGCGGTGGCGGCAATGCGGGCCCGGAGGCTACCTCGATCCGAAAGGCTGGAAGTACAAGGATGCAGAAGGCGCAGCCGATGGCGCGGTCAGCGCACGGATCAAGCCCGGCGACGCCGGCAATTCCACGATCAAGCTCGAGGCAAAGGGCGGCTCGGTGCCGATGCCAATGCCAGTCACCATGTCGGAGATGCTGACGATCGGCGCCGGCGTCGCCGTCCAGCTCCACAACAGCGACACGGGAGCTTGCTGGACCGCCAGCTACGAGTCGGCCTCAACGAATGCGCCGACAGCACAGTTGGCCACCCTCGAGGATGACCTGGCAAACTTGACCAACTCGAACTTCGCGTTCATCGGCATCGGCCCGTTGCCGGCGGAAGTTTCGGCTTCTACTGGGATATCGTGCTGGCAGGCGAAGGCGAAGCGAGCTGCAACTAGCGCAACGGCCGTCTATCGATCAGAGACCTCGCCCTAGCAGCAAGGCGCGCAGTTGAAGTCGATGTTCTGCCCCACCGAACGTCGCAGCACGAAAAGCGCATCGGTGGTCACGGTGCTGCCGGATGCGTCCACGTCGCAGACGCACTCATGACAGAACTCGCTGCCGACGGCCGATCGCAGCACGTACAGGGCATCGCTGGCGGAAACCCCGACCGGAATCACCGGGTCGCCGCATTCGGAAAACGGGTCCACACCCGCATCGACCGTGAAGCTGCCGCTGTTGTTGGCCCATCCGAATCCGTCTGCCGTTCCAAGGAACAGCCTGGTCGCGCCCAGGGGAACCTGAAAGAACTGGTGGACGCCTCGGGCTGCCCCGCGTTGCTGTCGGACTCCAAGCCGTCGCCGATGAAGAAGATCTGACCGATCTGCGGAAACAGCGCGCTGAACGCCAGGGTATTGAATTCGATCGGTGTGGGCGTCGATGAGCCCGTCGGCGAGGCATCCGTCAGAAAGACGCCCATCAGCGCGTTGGCGCGTACGTTGAGCGGCGCCGAGAGGCCGTCGCCGTAGTTCGTCATATCGAAGTCGAAGTCACCATCCGGGTTGTCGCCGACGACGGCGCCGCCGGCGTTGGAGACTTTGCCGGCGACGTCAAAGTGCAGGTAGGCGCGGCCCTGGATCAAAAAAAGCGCTGTCGTGGCCGCGTCAATGTGCTCTTCGCCCCAATGTAGGCAAGACGTCCGACGCGAGCCGACGGCCGGAGGGCGCACAGCCAGACCATGTTTTCGCAACCTCGCGCGCACACCTCCGATGAGCCTGAGCGGCTTGCGCGCCGCCTCCTCGTCAGGGAAGCGGCGCGAAAGCTTCGGTGCCAAAGACGGAGGGGCCGCTATTCGACGCAGGCCTGGTTGTCCGCGCTGCAGACGGAGTAGGAAGAATGGCAGTTGTAGAGCGTGCAGCTCTGGCACGGCGAACTCGCAGCGATTCCGCTGTCTCCGCTGATCACCGCCGAGCAGACGGCAGAACAATGCTGCTCCAAGCACTGGATCAGCGGTGAATAGGTGTCGCTGCAGCACGGCACGCCGCCGGTGCTGGCACTGGCGACCGCCTCGGTACAGCTGAGGTCCACCACGCAGAACTCACTGTCAGTGCTGCAGAAGTTCTCCGAATCGAGCGTCATCGTGACTGCGATGGTTTCGCTGCACAGATTGCATGTGTTGGACGGATCGCACGCGTACGTGAGTGTCATCGAGTAGTTGCCGTCCCACTGACAGGCCCCCGTCGATGCGTAAAAGGCCGTGTGCCGGCAGCGGTAGCGGCCCGGAGCCTGCAGCGTGCACGTCGAGTCGAGGGATTCGAGCAGCATGCCGGGAGGCGAGGTCAGATCGGTTGCCGAAGGCTCGAACGGCGAATCGGTCAGCGTCGTCAGCTCGAGCTCCAGATGCGGCACGTCGTTGCCGTCGAGCGACGTGATCTGCTTGGTGATTGCCGCCACGAGGTCGGGGCCGACCATGCAACTGGCAGTCTGGTCGTCCTTGCCAAAGAGGACTTTCTTGAGGCCGTTGTCGCTGCAGACGCCCGCCACGAGGTCGAGGGCGGACGCGTCGGATTCGATGTTGGACTCGATGTTCGTACCCGTGAAGGACCCCGAGGTGATCGTTCCAGCAAGCGTCCAGGTCGCGTTGCCATCGGGCGCCGGGTCGCCCGGAGTGAACGAGAACATGCCCGTGGAAGCATTGAGCTTGGGCGTGTCCTTGGCGACCTTCCACTTGAAGGTGACCTCTACGTCCGTCGAGGTCGTTCCATCGAAGGAGGAGCACTCGTTGTTGGCCGTGGTGCCCGAGCCCTTCATCTTGACGCCGACGACGTTCAGGCCATCGCCGAAACCACCGGAGCAGGCACCGGAGTTCTTGGCCACGACCTTGACTTCTGCCGGCAGGATCCCGCCGGTGATCAGGCCAGGTTTGATCTTGATCGTGCCGCTGGTCGGGCACGTTGGCATCGATCCGGTTCCGTCGATCCCGGCGGCCAGCGCCATTGCGGGCATGAACGCGGACACTACGCAGACCAGGCCCCCTGCGAACAAAGCTTTTTTCATGTTCTCGAACCCTCCCTCCATGGCGGCTGCAGACGTCTGGCCCCGTTACCGAGACGGGGAGACACCTCCTGTTGCGCAGGCGGCGGGAAAGTATCAGCCGTACCGACTGTCGTCCATGCGTGCGAGAGGAAAGGTTTGCCGGTCCGTGCGCAGCCTTTCCGCGAGACGATCCGGGACGCGCGACCGCTATCGGATCAGGGCTGAGCCGCGGGCACCCAATCCGCACGAGCAGGGATGCGGTCGTGCAGCTCGCCGGGCTCGAAGTCGAGGTCGAAGTTGCACGTGTCGCCTTCGACGCCGCCGACTTCGGCCGACACGCAGCGCGCAGCGATCTCGGCGTGGGTCGGCTGTGTCGCGGCATGGTCGGCGCTGTCGAGCCACTCGAAGTATTCGAGGAACAGGGCCGTCGTCTCCTCCTCGGTGAAGGTGCAGTGGCCGTAGGTGCTGACCCAGGCCTGCGTCAGCAGCTTGCCGCCGATTTCGGCCGCGTCGGTGAAGACCTTCTGGAACTCCGGGATCACCAGCCAGTCGGCGCTGCCCGCCATGGAAAGGATCGGGTAGTCGACGGCCTTGCCCTTTCCCTTGGTGAAATCGATCAGCGTTGCCTTGGACAGCGCGGCGCGGCCCGCCCCCCGTGTCATCCGCTGCACCGCCGCGTCATACTGCGCCGCCAGCGCCGGGTTCTCGCCGATGCTGGTGTAGTCGAGATCGGGCTGGGCGTTCCAGCCGATGCGCTTTCCGCCGAGACGGTCCGCGTCGCGGACGAAATCGCCCATGCCGAGCGTCGCAAAGCCCATGGCCGCGGCGACCTCGAAGTTGCTCCCGGCAAAGCGGGTGATCTCGTAGAAATCGGCCAGGCGATCGGCCTGGGCCGCGGCTTCCATCGGATCCTCGCTGGGGCCGATCGGGACGCCGAGGCAGGTGTTGACGGTGACGGCCATCTCGATGGCATCGTTGCCGCTGTTGAACGACGTGGGCTCGCCCACGTCCGGCGGCGAGTTGAAGGTTCCGTCCTGGACGCCTTGGCACAGGAAGTCATAGACCAGACGCACTTCGTTGGCCGTGTCCCAGGTCTGCAGGCCGCCTCCGACGGCACCGCAAAGCGGCACGGCGCCGTCGATCTTCATCCGCATGACGGCGTCCGCAGTGACGGCACCACCGAGAGATCCGCCGGTGACGATGACGCGTTCGGGTCTGCCGATGTCGGGATGCTTCTTCATGAACTTGAGGATCTCTTTGAGATCCTTGCGCGAGTCGAACACCGCCCAGCCCGTCTCGCTGTAGGTGCTGGCCGCCACGGCCTTTCCTTCGGCCAGCAAAAGGTCGAGGCCGAGATAGGTGATGTTGTTGCAGATGACGTCGTCGGGACAGTCGCTGTCCTGCTGGCAGGGAATGGGCGTGCCGGACTGGCGGCAGGTCTCGTGCCCGCGAATGCTGCTCTTGTCCAGATCGAAGCCGTGATTGATGAGGACCAGGTCGCCGTCCCAGTCCTGCGGCACGGTGATTCGGAAGTATCCGCCGTTGCCGCTGCCCTTGTACTCGGTACAGGTAACTCCGGCCGGACAATCGTCGAAGGCCGAGGCCGATCCCGCGCAAAAAATCAGGGCGAACGCGCCGCGCAGCGCGATCGAGAGATGCAGCGTCATTTTGGATCCTCCCCGGAGTGCAGTAGCCGAGCCGTCAGTGCGTAACACGCGGCCTCACCGGTGGTCAATGACTTCCCGGTCCACTCGGGAAATTCGCAGCGACCAGAGTGCCGGTGTCAGCGTTCCGGGGGCGTCCCGGCCTGCGTCCGCGTCGGTATTGGAGCGGGGAGCGCGGTCTCATGAGTCGCTCCCGCCGCACCGGGCCGTGCGGCGGGAGCGTGGAGGTCTACCTGCAGGTCATCTTGGTCGCCGTCGACTCGCATTCGGTGGCGAGGCCATAGCGGTCGATGAAGGTGGCAGGCTCGTCCATGACGAGTTCGAGCTGGGGGCCGAACGCCGGCGGCGCCTCGGTTTCGGGCCCCCTCATCTTCAGCGTGAACGGCACCCTGCCCACCGCCAGGCCGCCGGTCTTGATCTGCAACGAGGTGGTGCCGTCGGGCGCCTCGCAGGTGATCTTCGTGGCCGTCTCGATGCAGGTCTCCGTTGTCAGGTCGACGTCATAGTACGTGGATGTGAAGTCGTGGATGGTGACGCCGAAGCCTGCCGCGGCGTCAGGTGCGTCCATGATCGTCTCGGACTGGAAGATCGATCCCTTGACGACGACCGACCTGCCGCTGGACTTCTGCTTGATCGAGCCCGATTTCACGACCAGCTGGTTGTCGGCAGGGTCGCAGATGTCGCCCTGGGTATCTCCGTCCAGGTTGGCCTGATCCGCGTTCGGGCTGCTGGGACAGTTGTCGAAGTCGTTGATGAAGCCGTCACCGTCGGTGTCGGGCCCGCAGATCTCGTCCTCGGCGCAGGTGTAGATCGTGCCCGTTACGCCGCTCGATCCGGCCACGCTGAAGTAGGCAGTGCCGTTGTTCGCGATGCACGGGTTGAAACGGATGGTCCCGAAGTTGTTCGTTATCTCCTCGAGCGTCACGCCGGGGCCCTCGTATTCGGTAGGCCCGAAGGGGCACCCGCTCGGCGGCGGGTTCGTATCGGCGCTGCAGATGCCTAGAGGCGGCGTGGGCGCATTGAAGGCATTGGTGGCGTTGATGTTCACGGCACAAAGGGGAGCGCCGGACTGGTTACGGACGCCGATCAGACGGCCGTTGTACAGCAGGTTGGAATACGAAGGCTGGATGGGGTCCTCGGCGAAGACGATGTCGCCGTCGCTCTCGGCGGTGATCAGGTACTCGCAGCCGGAGGCCCGGCCAACGCGCGGACATTGCGTGAACTGAGGCTGCACGCGTGAGGACAGATGGAACACCACGCTGCCCCTGGCGCCGTTATAGCCATTGACGCGGATGTAATAGGTCGTCCCGGACTGTACGTGAAACGGCATGTACGACTGCAGGCTGCCCCAGTCGTCGTTGCACGCGTAGGCGACCAGATTGGAGAGGCTGCTGCCGGTAAAGACGGTCAGCACGGTATCGAACGAGCTGCCGTTGGTGTCGGCGATGACTGTGCCGGTCCCGGACGGCGTGTATCTGTACCAGATGCTTCCGCCCTCGCCGCCGCACATCTCCGTCTGCTCGTCAGGCTCCACGGTGGCCGAGCTCGTGTCCTGCGAGTTCGTGTACGGCGTGCTGGAAATCGTGAGCCTGTTGGCGAAATTGTCGTTGGCCGGCTGGGCCAGGGCCGGGGCGGAGGTCCCCAGCGCCACAAACGCCACGCTCGAGAAGAGAAGCCAGGGGATACGCACAGTCGCTGCTCCTTTTTTTGTGTCCCACGGCGCCGCTCCAGCGGTCGCCGCATGCTTCAGCACCTACCCGACACAAGACTCGCCGACCATGAATAAGGTCACCTGAGCGATACGAAATCAGCGGTCGAAGTGCACCGGCCGTCGACTTCGCCGGCCATGCCTGCTGCCGATGAGAATCAGGGACACAGATTGTTGGCAGTGCAGTCTCCGTACCGGCAGCGCTGTGTCAACGGACGGAGTCGACCTCGACACACAAAGGTGGCGTCTATCACCTTCTTTTCTGTGAGGCGGCAGCGTGGGTAGAGGCGCGGTGCGTGCCGAGTCGTGACACCCGCAGGCGGCAGCCGACCCTGGAGCACACTTTCGGCGCGGAAGGGCCAGCACCTGATCGTCGGCGTCGATCGCCGGGTCTTCATGCCACGCGTGTCATTGAGCGGACGCCCGCCGCGGTCGTAGGGTTCGCTCATGAGCAAACGCAGAGGCCGCCTGGCCAGCCTCCGACTCTCGTCCCGGTCCATGCAGCGTCGCACGCTGGCGCACAAGCTGTTCGCCGCCGCGCGCGACCTGTATGAGGGCGCGCCCTGGCGTCACGTTAGCGGCGCAACGCTCATTCGCATCGACGTGCCTGCGCTCGACGTCGAAGGTGCATGCCTGAGCGTCATCGGTAACGCGCACGGCGATCGGGGTTTCGCGGTCTTTCCGTCGATCGACGCATACGACGATTTCGCCGCGGCGATGGCGGGCGTGCCCGACATGCGCGACTGCCGCGACTTCAAGACGCCGTGGCTGCATCTGCTGTACGTGCCGATGGCCTTCTGTCCACGCGACGTGCGGCGTGCGATCCGTGATCTGGACCTGCCGATCGCGAACGAGAATGCAGTCCCGTCGATCCAGAGCACCGGCCGCTTCGGGCTGCACCTTCCGATGAGCGAGACCGAGATGAAGCTGATGGGCGCGTGCGCGGGCCTGCTTGGCCGCTTCCTGAACTTCCTCGATGGCGACCGCAACCCGCTGGCGGCCATTCCCGTCTCCATCCAGCTCGAGCACGAGGACTTCCCGCCGGTGTGCTTCACGTTCCCGTACGAGGCCAAAGCCATCTTCGTACGTCCCACGGTCAACGCCGAAGGCCATGCCTGGGCGGTTACGGTCGAGCGCTATGCGTTCGCGAGCGCGAATCGAGCCGAGGTGGAGCGGCTGCTTCGCACGCTGCCCGAGCTGCGCGACGACGTGCCCGAGGAGGACGCCGGGCATCTCTTCATGCTGGTGCGCGGACGGCCGGCCACGTCGCGCGAGCTGCGCCACTCGCTGATCGGCAGCGTCGAGATCAACGAGGACGAGCTCGTCGTAACGGCCGATTCGGTGCAGCGGGCGCAGGAGGCACGCTCGCTCATCGAAGGCGCCGCACGGGCGGTGCTGTGCTACATCGGGCGCGACGTGGCGGAAGAGGTGGAGCCGTGTCCGGATTGCGGGTGCGCTTGGGGCGGGTGAGAGCTGACGCGTGCTGGAGCGTTTACTTCCGAAGCTACTCCGAACGTGCCCGATCGCACGTCAGGTTCCCGACGTTGTCCCATCCGGCCGCGGCAACGCATTCCTCGGTCTCGTAGGCGAGCTCGCGACAGCTGCCGTCGGCCGCATCATCCTGGTTGCCGAAGACGACGACCGCTCGCAGTGGCAGATACCGCTCCGCGACGCCGTAGAAGCCGGCCCTTCCCCGGACCGTGATTCGCACCGCTCCCGGCTCGCGCGGCGATAGATCCTGCACGACCACGCTTCCGATGCCGCGGATCCGCTCAGCGGATCGATCGCGGTAGCGGAATGTCCCGGCCTTGCGAGTCCAGCCTCGCTGCGTGACGCGGTCGAAGTCGCCACCTGGCAGCCATGCGTCCAGCAGCGCCGCTCCGCGGCTGCTCTGCAGCCGGATCCGCATGCCGTGGGCGAAGAGCGGGAGTGCGTCGAAGTCGGGTGCGGATGACGGCAGCGCCAGATGAAGCGAGGCGTCGATGCGGTTGGTACGCCGGATGTACGCGTCCGGCGTTGCGGAGTTGGAGACATACACACGGCCGTGGGCTGCGGATTCGGTGCCCGAGCCGGTGTTGCAGGGATCGCAGGCGTCCGCGATGGCGTCCTGGTCCGCGTCCGCATCGCCTTCGGGACACGGATCGCAATCGAGGTCGGAGGATTGGCAGAACCGGCGGAAGAACATTTCACCGCGCACCGGCGGTTCGATGTGGCCGAGCTGCAGATTGGTCGCATAGGAATAGACAGCGGTGATCGACCCGAGCTCGTTCATCACGGCATCACTGGCCAGAACGATCCTGGGCGCCAGACTGTCCGTCAGGCCCGCTCGCGAGGTTGTCTCGGAACCGTCGAGGCCTCGCACGAAGATTTCGAGGTCTTCGCCATCGGGCTGGTCGGCTGCGCGCATCCACAGCCCCGAAGCCGACACGGCGGGCACGTTCCAACCCGCGGCGATCGGCTCGGAAGTGGAGCTGCCGTCGCCGCGCAGGACGATGCTGTAATCGGTGTCGCCGTTGATGCCGGCCAGGTGCAGAACGACGTTGCCGTCCGCGTCCATGCCCAGGTCGCGTACGTGTTGAGGCTCGGGCACGACCCCGGGCTCGACGACCATGTCCCGTACCGGCGTATCCTCGGCGTCGAATACCCTGACGTGAAAGCGCCGGAACATCTCGGTGCCCTGCGCCCATGCGATGGCGTAGAGCCCGGCCCCGTTGCTGGCAAGGTAGCCGCCGTGCATCGGATTGGCGTGGGTGGGAACCAGAGTCATCTCGGCGCCGATGGGCTGGGCGAAGCGATCGAACCGCCGCCAGGAGATCACGCCGCTCGCATAGCTGCTCCAGGAAATGACGAAGCTGCCGCCTCCCAGATACACGACGCTCCGCGGAGTCTCCCAGTCACCAGCGCTCGTATTGATCTGCACCTCGGCAGGCGCCGCGTTCCCCGCTGCATCGATCGAACGCGCAAAGACGCCGGCGGCGGTGCCGTCCGAGCCGATTCCTGGAGTGCCGTCGACGTCGTCGCTGCTCATGAATACGGCCAGTGCATCGCCGGCTTCCGTGGCGGCGATCCCCGACGGCCACTGCTGCCCACGATCGAGCGAGTCGATGGCTATGGGAGCGCCCAGCGGAAGTCCGATCTGCGAAAGGCGCTGCACGAAGAGGTCGGACAAAGGGGACAGGCTTTCGGGCTGGCGACTGAAGAAAAGCAGATACGTGCCGTCGGCGAGCGCGGCGAGATCGCCGACGGTGTTGCGGGAGTCAGGCAGCGATGCGAGCGTCAGGGGACGCTCCATTCCCGCCCTCAAGTCGGCCCGAGCAGGGAAGGCTGCGATGATCGTGGCCGCGAGTGCCGACAGCATCGCGATGAGAAGGCGCGGGAACGTCGTGGTCACGGCGAACGTTAACGTCGCGGCGGGGGTGTGACAAGGCGCCGCCACGGCTTGCCGCCTCCTGCAGCGCGTCGATGCCATGCAATGAAAGCGCGCCGCCGGCAGCCGAGCGCGCTGCCCGGCCGCCGGCGTATCAGGCGGATCAGAACGCGTCGCGGACCGCGCGGACGGTGGCGCTATTCGTCTTCGAGCTGTTCCCGGTGCCGCCGGCATAGAAGTCCACCAACCATGCGGAGGTCGCGCCGAGCTGAAACGAGCTCGACGTCCAGGCGGTGGCGCCCGAAGTACAGCTGCACGTAGCCAGGGTGCACCCGGGCGTGCAGTTGGTGGAGAATGGGCTGTAGGCCGCGGGATTGACGACGCCGAAGTTGACGATGGTCAGCAGCTCTCGGACGCTCGGCAGCCGCCAATCGTCATACCCGCCGAAGCTCGCGGCGTTCAACGTCCCGATCTTCCCGAAGGCGTTCGTCCAGTTGTAGCCGGTGTTGTAGTCGTGGACGCCGCCGTCGTCGGCAAGCTTCTCCCACATCAGTCCCGAAGACGTATCGGTGATGGTCCCGTCGCCGTTGTCGACGAAGCCGACGTCTTCGCCGTTCTGCGTCTCACCGTCTTGACCCGTGCCTGTGCAGGGGATGGCCGTTCCGGCGTTGTTGTAGCAGTTGACCTGCCCGGTCTTCAGCGGCCGCGCGCGCGGCTCGGCCTCGCACGCTTCCAGATCCTCGCCGCACGCCTGCGGGTCGGGAGGAAGCGATCCGCCCGAGACGCCGTCGACGACGCCAGCAGTGCAACCGTCCAGGAAGTCCTGAACCGTCGACACGTCACCCGTGGACGGACACGTGGTGCCTTTGGCTTCGGCCGTGGCCTCGAGCTTCTGATACGACGTCTCGATCTTCTCCTGGCATTTGAGGACCGCCGCGGCGTACTTGGTGGTGTCGCCGGTCAATGCCAGGGACTTTTCCGCCTTGCCGAGGCAGGACGAATAGCGGCCGGCGCCGTCGGCCTTGCCGGCCAGGCAGGCCTGCTCCGGCGTTGCTGCGCCGTATCCGGCGTGAGCCGATGCCAGCACGAACGCGAGACCGGCCGTAAAGGCTGCGGCGGAAGGGGTGATGCGGGTAAGCGAGCGTTGCATGAAATTCCTCCTGTTCGGTTCGCCGGTCAGCCCCGGCGAACCTCGGTTCATCTTCGTGGCCCGCCGCAGCGCCCCCATCCTCGGATCTGGGCGCGGCGCGCGGAGCCAGGACCGGTGCAGGCTAGTTCAGAAGGGAATCGCCAATTGTCGAAGTTTCGTCGAAGTGCCGTCGGGCGGGCAGACGGATGCCGATCCGACGATCATGCCGGCAGGGTCGGGGCACGGTATTGCGGTGCAGCGGTTACAGAATCCCCGGAACCGGCGGCGGTCCCGGATTCACGTGAATGGTGAACCAGTACACGTGGTACGGAAGGAACCCGTCCGCGGCCGTACGCGAGCTGGAGTCGTCGATCAGCAGCGAGAACGTCTGGTAGTTGCGCCCGGTCTCGCCCGGATCCGGAGTGAAAAGGAGGTAGTAGCCCTTCAGGTCGAGATTCACGAACGGATCGAGCGGCGGCAGTCCGCGATAGACCGGACCATCGACGAAGGACTTGCACGCGAGCGCTACCGGTGTTTCCGCCAGGAGGCCCGAAAGATTGGTGACGTTCCCGTCGGCGTCGAAATGGTCGCGCTGCAATTCGTCATCCTGGGCACGCAGCGTCCCATTGTCAGCGTCGCAGCTGAAGACCATGGGCGTGTAATCGTCGCCCAGCACGGGGACGAGCTCCTTTGAGTTGAAATAGATCAGGACGGGCTGGTTCTCGTACGTTTCGATCTCGAGGAAATGATCGATCCAGGTTCCGTGCGTGCCCGGCCCGGCGGCGCCGACCGGCTCGTTCACCGACGACGGATTCTTAAGGAATGTGCACGAAGGCATCCCCGACGCCGCGCTGACGTTGATGCAGTGTGGGACGGGCGCGATCTCCCGGCAGCGCGGCTCCCCGACCTCGCACTTGCACTCGCCCTGGACGCAGATCTGACCGTACTGGCAGCCCGTGCACGTTCCGCACTGCGCGCTGAAGTGGGTCTTTGCCTTGCATGTGTCACCGCACACCATGAACACCGAGCGATCGACGACCGTATCGATCGGCGCATCATCGACGGCGTTCACGCAGCGATCGTTGCAGCACGGGCACGAGTCGCTGCCGAGATCGCACGAAAGCTTCTCGGCGGCATACTGACTGAACGCGACCGCGTCGTTCGAGTCGACTGCGCAGACCGATGCAGGCTTTTCGGGGTGCTGCTTGCCTTCGAGCTTGGCAAAGCAGCCCTTGCTCGGATCACTGCCGCCGTCGAACTCCTCCTCGACCTTTTGCAGACACGCTTCATCGACCGCGACACCGCGAGCCTGCGCGGTCTTGTAGCATTTGAGCAGGCCCCTGATCCTCTTCGCCAGGCACAGCGACTTCCCGGCCGAGCACTTGTTGGGACCCGGCGCCGCTGCGACGTCGCAGTCGACGTTGCAGAGCTCGGATGCGCCCATCACGCACGCCGCGTCCCAGCCCGTCGTGCAACAGTCGGCGAGGTAGGGCTGGTCACAGATCGTGTCGACGCAGGGGCTGCAGTGGTCGAGCGGCGTGCCTTCGATGCACGGGGAATGCGCGCAGCTCCCTCCGCACGAAAGCGGATCCCGGCCGCACGCCGTAGCTTCCGCGAGCGCGCTGGCCAGTGCGTCCATGAGCACCGCATCGTCCTCGGTGCGGCATAGCGAGGACGGCTTTTCGGCGTTCTGCTTGGATTCGAGCTTTTCGAAGCAGCCGGCAACGTCGGGCGCTCCGAGAAATTTCTCCCGCGCAGTGCTCAGACATCCCTCACTGACTGCAGTCCCGGATTTTTGTGCCTTGGCGTGGCATTTGATGAAGGCCGCCGCTTCCTTGGCTACGCAGTTGATCTTGCCGGCGACGCACTTGTTCGGCTCGGGCTGTGCCCATGCGGGAGGGGCCGAGGCCATCGTGAGAAATGAAGCGAGCGGCAGCATCGCTCGGATGCAAAGGAAGTTGCGCATGACAGAATGTCTCCCCCGCCGCCGTCGCGGGCGCCGTCCAGCCGCCCTAGCATGGCCGTGCGAGGAAAGGCAAGGGTACGGGATTGCAGGTACGGGATTGCACGCGACGGACGATCCACCCCGTACGCCGGCGTTTGTCGGGGCGATGAGCCATTGGCCCGCATCAGCCGTTGCCAGTGGGCTTTTCCTGTCCCTCGCTCGTCGAACGCCTCTGCCCGACGATCGCGACCAGCCAGCTCCGTTCAGGCGCGTCCGACATCGCGGACTCCAGTTCGCGAGAATTTCCGAGACTTGATCGAGCTGACCGTGAAGTTCCTCGTCGACGCTCGCGAAGACGTCGCGGAGATGTCCTGCGGCCTCGGCCGAAGCCGCAGTCCACGAGGCCGGCAGCGGCGAACGCGGATAATTTGCTTCCCCCATTGTGCCCATGAGCCCCCCGGGATAGTCCCGACATACTCCAGGGAGGTCTAAATGATTCAGCTTCGCCCGATCATCTTCGTCGCCGCGACGACCATCGTTCTCCATACCAGCGCGGAAATGGCCTCGGCCGCATGCAACGACGTGCCACAGGGCTGCAAGCTCTCCGCAGTCGCAAGCTTCAGTTACACCAACGTCGAAAACGACGACAAGGACAAGATCCAGTTCAAGATGACCAAGGGGCAGGAAACGCCCGTCGCCGATTTTGGCAATCCGGCTTCCGACACGACCTACGATCTTTGCGTCTATGACAACTCCGAGTTGGCGGCGTCCTTCGACATTCGCGCCGATGGCGACTGCGCTGCCGGCGGATGCTGGGAGCTCAAGGACGGTAAGGGCGCCCGTTACAAGGACAAGACCGGCAGCGAGGCCGGCATCACCGGAATCAAGCTCGGCACCAAGCCGGGGGAGGACAAGACGACCGTTCTGGTCAAAGGCAAAGGCGTCAACCTCAGCGATATCGTCCTTCCGCTTTCCTCACCGCGCCTCATCGTCCAGCTCCAGAACAGTCTGGGACAGTGCTGGGGCGCGTACTTCGCGCCGGAGGAGGTGGCGAACGACGAGGAGAAGGGAACGGTCAAGGCGTCGACCGAGTTGCGCGACTTCCCCGTTTGCGGTGACGGAATCAAAAACGGTCTCGAGAGCGACATCGATTGCGGGCTGGGCTGCAGCCCGTGCGCCTTCGAAGACAATTGCAACGTGAACGAGGACTGCATCTCCGGCGATTGCGACGTCACCTGTCAGCCGGGATGCAACGACAGCACGACGAACGGCGACGAGACCGGCATCGACTGCGGTGGAAGCTGCGGCGCCACATGCCCGTTCGGCTTCGGCTGCAATGACAACGCCGACTGCTCCACGGGGCTCTGTCGCGGCACGGCTTGCAGCGGCAAGCTCGTCTTCGCGACCTCGTCCATGCACGACGGCAACCTCGGCGGCCTCAGCGGCGCCGATGCCATCTGCAATGCGCGCGGCACCGCGGCGCGGCCGGGGACGTCATGGACGGCATGGCTTTCGACAAACGCGGTGGCGGCGATCGATCGCATCATCGATCAGGAGTACTGGGTCTCCTCCGGGTTGCGGCTGTTTACCGGCAAGGACCAGATCACCAATACCGGCATGCCCAGCACCGCCGTCAGCACGAACGAGCTCGGCCAGGATGCGTTCGGGCTTCGATGGACGGGCACCAACAATGACGGCACAGCCAATTCCAGCCGTTGCTCCGAATGGACGACCACTGAGGCCTTCGGTGTGATCGGTGACAACACGCCTGCGTTCTGGAGCGCTGCCGGGTCTCTCGACTGCGTGGGGGCTTACCGCCTGATCTGCTTCGAGAACTGACGACCGACATCGGTGGCGGTCCGAACGCGGGCCGCCACCGATTTCGGCGCAATGCCCGCGCCGGCGTCGTCCACCTAAGCGTGGGGATCGTCGCTGCCGGTCGTCGCCTGCGCAGCGTTACGCGGCGTCGACGAGCGTCTTGTCGATGTCGCTGATCTCCCACGTGCCGCTGCGATCCAGTTGCAGCATGCGGTCGTGATACGGCACCAGCGTCGTGCGATGCCCTACGCTGATGAAGCCGATGCCGCTTTCGCGCAGCAGGCGGTACAGGCTCTCCTGATTCTCCTCGTCCAGGGCGCTGGTGGCCTCGTCGAGAAACGCAAAGCGAGGCTCGCGCAGGAACAGGCGGGCAAACGCGACCCTCTGCTGCTCGCCGATGGAAAGGACGTCTGCCCAATCCACGACCCGGTCCAGGTCATCGTCGACACGCGCGAAGACGTCGCCCAGATTCACCAGCTCGACGATCTCGCGGATGCGGTCGTCGCCCACGCGGCTTTCCGGGTACGGATACAGCAGCTGCGTGCGCAGATTGCCGTGCACCATGTACGGACGCTGCGGCAGGAACATGAGCTCGGCCAGGGGCGGCCGCTCCAGCACGCCGGCCGCACTGGGCCACAAGCCGGCAATCGTGCGCAGCACCGAGCTCTTTCCCGATCCGCTCGGTCCCATGATGAGCAGGCTCTGGCGCCGTCGAAGCTCGAACGAGAGCTGGTCCACCAGCAGCTTGGGCGTTCCCGGTGCGCACACCGACATGGCCTCCAGGGTCACCGTGCGGCTGTCGGGATCGTGCTGCTCCTTGTCCTCGATGGCCGAGCGCAGGTCGTCGGCGTCGAAGTCGTCGAGTTCGTTCCACAGCGCCCCTAGTCGCTGCACGCCCGCCAGGTAGGCGCTTATCTCCTCGAAACGCGTGATGATCAGCGAGACCGCGGCCAGGACGGTCGCGAACGCACCGGCGGCCTGGGTGACCACGCCGAATTCAACCTCGCCGCGCATGTACATCGGTGTCACGACCGCGATCGGAACGATGATGGCGGCGTAGTTGTAGCTGGTGGAAAAGAACGCGAGGTTTCGGTGCCAGCCGATGATGGTCATGGAGTTGAGCACCGCAACCTTCAGCCGCGCCGACAGATCCTTCTGCTCTCGTGCTTCGCCGCGGTAGAATGCAATGGATTCGGCGTTGTCCTTGACGCGCACCAGGCCATAGCGGAAGTCGGCTTCCTTCTGGTACTGGTGGTAGCTCAGGCCCACCAGTCGTCCGCCGATGAGGATGGTCAAGACGGTCCCCGCCATCGCGTAGGCGAAGAGCACCGCGACCAGGCCGGCGGAAATTCCCCACAACACGCCCAGGAACGCCACCAGCGTCACCGCCGAGTTCAGCGCCAGCAGCAGGAACGAAAGCGAGTGCGTCGTGAAGTTGACGACGTCCTCGCTGATTCGCTGGTCGGGGTTGTCCATGCCTTCGGCGCTCCGAAGGCGGTAGAGGCACGGTTGTTGAAGTAGCGCTGGATCAGGTGCTCGGCGAGCCACTCGCGCCACAGCAGCGCCAGGCGGCTTTCGGTCCACCGGTAGTAGACGCCGAGGGGCACTGCCGCGGCGAACGTGGCGATGTAGATGCCGAGAAGCCGCCAGTAGGCGTCGGCCTCCTTGTTGGCGATCGCCGTCATGAAGTCGCGCCCGACGTAGCTGGCCAGCACCTGCACGCCGCCTACCGCCAGCGCCAGGACCAGCAATACCACCAGGTACGCGCGCGCCCGTCGTTGCCCCGACGCGACGAAGAAAGCCCTGGAGATGTCCCACAGCTGGCCGGCTGTCCTCCGCAGACTGCTTCGCCTGGCGGCGGGCTCAGGAATGGAAGTGCTCACAGGCGCCGATCACCGAACAGCAGGTGTCCATCCTGCGCCGGCCGCCCCGATCGCAGCATTGGACCGCGTCCCTGCACCTCGCCGCTCGACTCATGGACGCGGCAGGTTCCCGCGGCGCGTCACGATCGCCACCGCAAGGAAGACCAGGGCCAATATGGCGAAGAGCCAGCCGATCTGGGCCGACATTCCGGCGATGCCGCCGAAGCCGAGCACGGAGGCGATGAGCGCGATGACGAAGAACACGACGGCGTAGTGCAACATGACTGAGTTTCCTTACGGCCTCCGCAGGACCAATGGTCACGATGGCCGTGTACGTTTGTACTTCCGCGCTCCTATTCGCGAAAGATCGCAGAACTACGCGCGTGCCAACGCGCGCGTAGTTCTACGTGCGATGCCGACGCTCAGCACGCTTCCGCGGGGACGCACAACTGCGCGCGTAACACTGCAGTCTTTCGCCTGCGCGAAACGTCGCTAGACAAGGCTCAGGTGCGGCCGCTACGGGTCCGCGTCCTGCCGGCACTGGAGGTGCGTCGATGAGCTCGATCAAGATGATGGCGATCGTGCTGATGCTGGCCGGAGGCGTCGCCCTGGCCTACGGCGGCTTCCGCTTCACGAGGGAAACTCATGAAACCAAGCTCGGGCCGCTCGAGCTCTCGGTCAAGGACAAGGAGACCGTCAACGTTTCGCAGTGGCTCGCGCTGGCCGCGATCGGCGGCGGCGCGCTGATCTTCCTCTTCGACCGCAGCAAGGCCTGATCCGGACGACGAGAGGCGAAAAGGGCGAGGGTGACAGGCCAAAGGCGCCGGTCGAGTCGGCGTGGCGGTCCGGCATGACGAGCGGTCCGTCGTGCCGGACCGGGCAGTGCCCATGGCGTGCACTCCTGCACGAAGCCGGGCATACTCGACGATCGCATGAGCACCTCGGCGCCGCGCAGCCCAGCAATGATCCGCCAGTTCGCCCTCGCAGACTGGTTCACTCTCTCCAATGCCGCCTGCGGTTCGGGGGCCATCTTCGCCATGATGACCTATCTCCAGGTCGGCGAGGTCCTGCACATCTACTACGCCGGGGCGCTGGTGCTGATGGCCCTGGTCTTCGATTTCCTCGACGGCCGCATCGCGCGCTCTCGCAGCAGGGCCTCGATCATGGGCCGCGAGCTCGATTCGCTCTCGGACGTCATCTCCTTCGGTGTGGCTCCGGCGATGATCGCCTACGCTTGCGGCATGCAGGGCCTGTACGATCGTCTCGTGCTCATCTACTTCGTCGTCTGCGGCGTCTCACGGCTTGCCAGGTACAACGTCACGGCCGAGGAACTGTCGGGAGAGGACGACAAGGTCAAGTATTTCGAGGGGACGCCGATCCCGACGTCCATCTTTCTCGTGTTGGTACTGGTCGTTTCGGCCGCCGCCGGTGCAATCGGCAACGACTTGCCGTTAGGAAAGCTCGACATCGGTCCTTTCGAGCTGCATCCGATCGTCTTTCTGTTCGCGGTCTCCGGCACGCTGATGATCAGCCGCGTGCGAATTCCCAAGCCCTGATGAGCGCCGCTGCATCCTTGCGCGCACGCTACGGTGGGCGGGCTGATCGAGCTCGCCTACGCCATCGCCAGCGGTGGGATTCCACCCACGATCAAGCGCGCTCTCGGTTATGCCGAAAGCTGCAGTGTCGTGCCGGTGCGAGTCTGACGACCTCGGCGCGAGCATTCGTCTGTCCGTAACACGAGCTGGGCGGCCCTTGCCGTCGCGAACTCACGCTCCGGCGGCCGCCGACCGTAGAATTCGCCGCGCCGCTGCGATCATCCGTCCTTGCTTCAACGCGGCCCACGCGGCGACCAGGTGTGCGCGCCGTACTCGCCGCGCCTGGTCGGCATCGCTCGGTTGGTGGGAGAGCGTGGCCTCGATTCCCCATTTCCTGCGCACGATGGCATCGCTTCGCAGGTCGGTGCGGTACCTCTGATAATCCGCCGGCGCTTGCCGGTGGTGATCGGCCAGCACGCCCTCGACGTGGACGACCCGCCATCGCGTCCGGGCCAGCCGCAGGAAGAAGTCGGTGTGCTCGACGGTCTTCAGCTCGTGGTCCCAGCGCACGTCCGCGAAGACCTCGCGTCGAAACAGCGCGAAGTTCAGCACGATGTCGGCATCCAGGCACGCGTGCCCCGCGATCGTGCGCGGCGCCGACAGGATCGGGTCGTAGTGCAGGATGCCATCCTCGAGCCGCAGTCGATGCTCGTAGCGGCGCAGCGTGATGCCGTCGTCCAGGAGCGCTCCGGAAGCGACGCCGATGTTGGGATCGGCCTCGAGCACTTCGACGAGCGATTCCACGCGCGTCTGCTCGGTGAAGACGAAGTCGTCGTCGAGAAGCAGCAGGAATGGCCGGCTGGTCGCATCGACCAGGGCATTGCGTCCGGCCGACGTGCCGACGTGGAACGGCAGCAACAGCACCTGATGGCCGCGGCGGCGCAGGTCTTCATAGTACTCGAGGGTCGGCTGATCGGGATTGCCGTCGTCGGCGATGCTGACGCAGGCGTCCGGATAGCGCGAAAGAATCGAATCGACCAGCCGCCGCAGGCAATCCGGACGCAGGAACGTCTTGATGATGATGTCGACGCTGCCGAGACTCGCTCGGCTGCGGCTGCTTTCCGCGGCCATGGCCGAATGTCGGGGACGGGCGCTGCGAAGTCACGCGCGGGCCGTGGCCGGCCGTCGCGGGCCGGCTCTCGCTCACAGCGTCTTCAGATACTCGATGATCGCCGCCCGCTCCTCGTCGGTCAGCACGTCGGTGAACTCGTGGCCGGTGTTGGTCTGGCTGTACATGCGCGTGTTGTAGATCTTGCGGTCCTCGATCTGCTCGTTCGACGAGGACGGCGCCGTGATGCCGCCGAGGATGTTCCACGAAAGCGATCCGTTGGCGTACATGATCGAGAGCGCCGTCTCGGTGGCCGGCGTGGCGTAGGGATCGTTGGGATCGCATTCCAGATAGGGCGTCAGCCCGGGTCCGCCGCATTCGAGGGCGTCGTACTTCCATCCCATCACGACCGGATCGAAAGCTGCCGCCAGATCGGTCTCGTAACCCATGACGACGCCCTCGCGCGCCGGCTTGGACTTGCGCCGCCAGAAGGCGGGACGCTTCGACGAATCCAGAACGCCCCATACATCCGGTACCGAGCCGTTGTGGAAGTAGGGCGCCGAGGCCCACACGCCGTACAGCGGCTGGGCGAGGTAGCCGATCAGGTTGTACTGCTCGGCGCAGCCTTCCTTGCCGTAATAGGTGAACCAGCTGTACTGCGCGGCGTCCTCGACGGCCTCGCTGTTTCCTTCCATGCGGGCAGGGTCGGTGTTGATGATGTCGATGGGCGTGACGTTGGCGGCGATGCCGGCGAACACGGGAGAATTGAGGAACTTCCTGCTACGCGTGAAGCGCGGCGCGTAGGCACCGTGACAGCTCGCGCACGAACCGTTGCCGCTGTTCTCCGGCTCGGGGACCGGATTGGCGCGCTGGTCGCCCCACAGATCCAGACGATGAAACAGCTTGGATCCCTTCTTGGCCAGTCTGGTGTCGATCGGCAATGGGTAGACGGGCGACTGCAGGCTCAGCATCCAGGTGTTGGCCGCGTAGTCGTTCTGGTCGATCCAGTCGTAGCCTTCCTGGTAGTTCGGCGTGGCCGCGCCGGGCATGTACCAGGACAGCTCGATGCGCGTGGCATCGCTGCTCATGCCCGCGTCGTAGAACTTGGCGGGACGATGTCCGAGGTTCCACCAATTGGGCGGATCCTCGCTGCCCGTGTTGGCCGACAGCCAGAACAACGGATTGGCCAGCATGCCCGGCACCGTGGTCTGGAAGTCGAACAGCGCCAGCAGCCCGAAGAGCTGGAAGTTGGTGATGTTGCCGCTGCCGCGCACGCGGTTCAGGCTCATGAAGTTGAAGCCGTTGTTGACGTCGCCCGCCTCGGTCAGCAGCAGGTTGACGTCGGCGAGGCCGTTGTTGCCGTGCAGCGCTCCCAGTCCCGGCCCGTCATTCGTGTTGCCGACCTGGCCGCTGTGGCAGATCGAGCACGTGATGCCGATCTCGCCGGTCCACGACCCGTCGGCGTTGCGGGTCTGCGTCAGCGCCATCGGAAGCTGGCCCGAGCCGCCATCGGTCAGATTGGGGTCTTCCCCGGGCAGTGGATACGGGTTGCGATGAGCGCTGAGCGGGGTGCCGTAGCGCTCGGCCGCCAGCTCGTCGAAGTCCGCGGGCCGCTCGGACAGTCCCCATCGTTCCCACAGGCCGTTCCATGCGTCAGCCGGGATGGCCCATGAGCTGGTCGGATGATTGCCGCTGAATTCCCAGCCCGCACCTTGCTGGCCGTTGCCGCCGAGCAGGCGTCCGCCGGCGGCCTGAAGCTCGCGAAGCTCGCCGCATGTTGCCGGTTGCCGATCCAGGCAACCGTACCATGCGACGTTGAAGACGACGGCCTTGTCAAAGGTCGGCACGACCAGCGAACGCGGGTCGGGCGGCAGCGCGGTCTCGTTGGCCTTGCCCTGGCAGAAGCCGAACCAGTAGTGACCGCCGTGATCGCTGCGAAGCAGCTTGGATTCGGCGGCTGCGGCCTCGCTCATGCCGATGAGGATGCAGCCGAGAACGAGGATGAGGTGGGCGACCGGTCTACGCACGGCGCGTCTCCTTTTCAGCGTCGACGAGTCGGCGTTGGCCGACACGACCCCACGAAACCCGGCCCCCGATCGGGAAACTTTCCGGCAGTGGCCTGCGCCGCGTGCCGGGTCCCGTTCGCCCCGATTCCGCCATCATACGGACTGTGGCGTCGGCAGAAAGACGGTTGCCCAGGCGCGCACCCATGAGCACGTCGATCGCCCCATCCTGACAGGGCCTGCGCACTGCCGCTGCGGACCTGGTCGTCCCATCTGCTACAACGCGCTCGAGCTGATGAAGATCGACGGTCCGCTGCTGGCAACCTCGCTCACCGACATTCCGGCCGCGGCCCGTGCGCAGCAGCAGGCCGGCTACGATGGGCTGTTCACGTTCGATGGTCCTGTCGAGCCGTTCCTGCCGCTCGCGCTCGCAGCCGAGCATACGCGCTGCGATCTGATGACGGGCGTGGCCGTCGCTCTGGCACGCACGCCGATGGTCGTCGCCCAGCTTGCTCATGCTCTGGCGCTGACCAGCGACGGGCGCTTCCTCCTTGGCCTGGGATCGCAGATCCGTCCCCACATCGAGCGGCGCTTCTCGATGCCCGCGGATCGCCCGGTCAGCCGCATGAAGGATTTCGTGCGCGCACTGCGCGCGATCTTCGCGTGCTGGAACCAGGACGCGCCGCTGCGCTATGAAGGTGAATTCTATCGGCACACGATGATGCCGCCTCTCATGAAACCGCTGCCGTGCCCGCACGGAGCGCCGCCGATTCTGCTGGCCGGCGTGGGCGAACCGATGCTGCGGGCGGCCGGCGAGGTCGCCGACGGAGTGATCCTCCATCCCTTCCACTCGCGGCGTTATCTGGAGACGGTCGCGCTCCCCGCCATCGCTGCCGGCCGCGCCGCTGCCGAGCACGCCGATGGTGCGAGCGCGCGGGGATTCACGATCGCATGCCAGGTGCTGGTCGTCACTGGAGCCGACGATCTGGAGGCAGAGACGGCACGCGCCGCCGTGCGCCATCAGCTCGGTTTCTACGGCTCCACGCCGGCCTATCTGCCCGTGCTGGCGGCGGAGGGCTGGGCGCACCTGCAGCCCGAGCTTCGCCAGCTGACCAGGGACGGCGCCTGGAGCAGGATCGGTGCTCTGGTCACGGATGAGATGATCGATCGTTTCGCGATCGTGGGAACGCCGGCACAGGTCGGACGCGAGCTCGTCTCACGCTACCGGGACGTGGCCGCCCGCGTCGGCATCGCCACGCCGCTGCCCCTGTCTTCTCGATGCGCGCGAGGGATCATCGAGGCGGCCGGCAGGTAACGGGTCCGCGCTCTATGTCGGGTCCGCGCTCTACTTGGCTCAACCGGCGCGGTCGCATATCGGAGGGACGGCGGCGTTGCCTCCTGCGCGCAAGCTGCACCTGCATGGCCGAATCCGATTCCACGCTCCGCGCCACGATCGAGAAATACTTCGGCGCCAACGACGAGACCGTCGATACGATTCTCGCCTCCCTCCATCACGTTCAGCTCAGCGGCAACGAGTGGCTGTTCCGGCAAGGGGAACGCGGCGATTCGCTCTACTTCCTGATCCGCGGCCGCCTTCAGGTGTGGGTGCGGGCCGAGGGCGACAGCGACAACGATGCGACGCCGACGCTTCTCGGCGAGATCGTTCCCGGCGACAGCGTCGGCGAGCTCAGCCTCCTGACGGGCGACGAGCGCTCGGCAGGCGTCAAGGCGATCCGCGACAGCCATCTCGTCTCGATCGATCGCGCGCAGTTCGAAACGCTGGTTGCCACGCATCCGGTCCTTGCCATGCGGCTTGCGACCCGCGTTGCCACGGTGCTGCGCGATCGGACCTCGCAGGCGGTCGCCAAAGGTCGCGGCTTCGGCACGCTCGCCATCGTGCGGCTCGACGGCACGCAGCGAACCTCGATCTTCGCGTCACGTCTGGGACGCAGCCTGGCTCTCCACGGCAAGATTCTCGATCTGTCACCGGGACAGCTCGGCCGCCTCGGCGCTCCCGTCGACCGTCTCGGCGGCGCCGAATCGATCTCTCCGGCGCTGCGGCTATGGCTTCTCGAGCAGGAGCACACGCATCAGTTCGTGTTGTATCACTGCAACGCCGCAGCCGATCCGTGGTCGATCTTCGCTCTGCGGCAGGCCGATGCGATCGTGTTCGTCGCCGATGCGCACGGTGATCCATCGCCGAACGCGCGCGAACGGGAGCTGGCCGACGTCGTGGCGAGCTCGACCATGCGCCGGATCCTGGTGCTGCTGCATCCGAATTCCTCGGAGCCGATCACGGGAACCGAGGCGTGGCTGAGGCCGCGCACGATCCATTTCCACCTGCACGTGCGCGACGATCAGGAGCATGAGGTGTCACGCCTGGGCAGGGTACTGGCCGGAAAGGCGCTGGGCCTGGTACTGGCGGCGGGCGCGGCGCGAGGCTTTGCGCATCTCGGCGTTTACAAGGCCATGTGCGAGTTGGGCATCCGCCCGGACTGGGTCGGCGGCACCAGCATCGGCGCGATCATGGGCGCGTGCATCTGCAAAGGCTGGGACGCCGGGGAGACCATCGAGCGCGGGCGCAGGGCGTTCTCGCACGGGAATCCGTTCGGCGACTACACCATCCCGATGGTATCGCTGCTGAGCGGCCGCCGCTTCGAGCGGATCCTGGCCGAGCATCTGCCCGGACGCATCGAGGACATGGCGGTTCCGTTCTTCGCGGTCTCCTGCAACCTGGACAGCGGATCGCTGAACATCCACGAATCGGGATTGCTGGCCCATGCCTTGCGTGCGAGCGCCGCGATGGCGGGTGTGATGCCGCCGGCGCTCGTCAACGAGCAGCTCGCCATCGACGGCGCCGTCGTCAACAACATGCCCGTCGACATCATGCAGACCAAGCCGGTGGGCCAGATCATCGCCGTCGACCTGGGCTCCTGCAAGGCCGATCGTGTTTCGGTGACCAGCATGCCCTCGGCATGGACGCTGCTGCGCGAGCGCATGTTTCCGGCATCGCGCAGGCACGGCGTCCCCAATCTCATGACGGTGATGCTGAAGGCCACCGAGCTCGGAACCAGGGCACGCGTGCGCGAGCTCGGCAGCCGAGCCGACCTGCTGCTCAATCCGCCGGTGCGCCAGTTCGGCATGATGGACGTCAAATCCTACGACCGCATCGTCGATGCCGGTTACTGGTATGCGCGCCAGGCGCTGTCGGGATGGCTGGCGGCGTCCCATCGGGCCGAATGATCACCATCGAGGGCGCGGCGGCGCGGGACGTCGCCGAGCTGACCAGGATCGCTCATGCCGCCAAGCGGCATTGGGGCTATCCCGACGAATGGATGCGGCTGTGGGCGGCGGCGCTGACGGTCACCGAGGCCACGCTTGCCGAGGACCTCGTGTATCTGGCGCGGTGCGACGGCCAGACCGCCGGCTTCTATGCCATGTCGTTCGAAGACGACGACGCCGAGCTCGAGCACATGTGGGTCGCACCCGCGTTCATGGGACGCGGGATCGGGCGGGCGCTTTTCGAACACGCGACCGCAAAGCTGTGGGCGCGAGGTTGCAGGCTGCTTCGCATCGCCTCGGATCCTGGCGCGGAGGGTTTCTATCTTTCGATGGGCGCGCGCCGGGTGGGCGAGGTCGTCTCGACTCCGTCCCCACGAATCCTGCCACTGCTCGAGTACGTCGTCCTGCCGTGAGGCGCGGCGCTGGCGCCGGCGCGCTCTCCTGCTAGCTTTCGCGGATGGAAAAAACAGCGATCAATCCGTGGACGTGGCAGGACAGGCTCGGCTTCGTGCAGGCGAATCAGGTCACCGGCGCAACGCGAACGCTGATCGTGTCGGGTCAGACGTCGGTCGATGACGACGGACGTCCGCTGCACGCCGGCGACATGGGAGCGCAGGTGGCGCGCGCGGTCTCCAATCTGGAGACGGTGCTGAAGGCCGCGGACTTCACGCTCGCCGACGTCGTCAAGCTCACCTACTTCACCACTGACATCGACGCCTTCATGAAGTCGTCGGCTGCCGGGCTCGGGCACATCATGCAGAGCGGATGCCGGCCGGCCTCGACGCTGATCGGAGTGCAGCGGCTGTTCCTGCCCGAGATCCTAGTGGAGATCGAGGCGACCGCGATGAGGTGAGCGCGCGGTCCCTTCGCTTCGAGAAACCGCATTTTCCGTGCCTGACCCCGTTCTTCAGGTTGGGGCGGTGTAGCGTTCCTCGATGGCGCGCTTGATGCGCTGGCGGCTCTCGACGGGGTCGGCGGTTTCGGACTCGATCTGTTCGGCCTCGTCGGCCAGCGTGTCGTCCTTGATCGCGAAGCGGAACCACTTCGAGTAGTCGCGCTGGTGCAGGTGATGGAGCCACGTCTCGTCGTCGACGCCTTCGGCGATCTGCGTGAAGAGCGCCAGGTTCTGTGCGCGCAGGTTGAGCTTCTCCTGCGGCCCGCGAAAGTAGAAGCTCATGTCGCCGAGATCTCCCTCGGCGTATTTTCGCAGGTGCCGGCGCCGCTCCATCTTCGGCGGATGCACGCGCATCAGGAACGGCTTCCCTCCGGTGCCGCATTCCTGTTTGGTCCACACCAGCGCCTGTCCGGGCTGCAGCACCACCGGCGGCAGCGGATCGATCTGCTGTCCGATGGAACGGCAGAAACCTTCGATGGAAGTCTGCGGCGCGTCGCCGATGGCGACGACCATGTCGACGAGAGAGAGAATCGGCTTCGACACCGAATCGGCGTGGACGGTGATCAGCATCAGGCCGCTCATCTCCTGCGGCAGGTTCTTGGACTGCCACGGGTTCGGCATGAGATGGTGGGCCTCGTCCACCACCAGCCAGTGCGGCCGGCCCGTGCTCGCGCGCAGCTCGAGCAGGCGCGGCAGCAGCTGCTCGAAGAACTTGGGGCGATGCTCCAGGCTGACGCCGAGCAGGTTGATCACGACGTTCTGCGTGGACGCCTCCAGTAGCTCCATGACCGCTTCGATGCTCGGCTCCCGGGCCGGGTCGCCCTGCTGGACGGCGAGATCCATCGTCTGATAGTCGCCCTCGGGGTCGATGACGCAGAACTGGTACTTCTGCTCGGCAAGCCCTTCCATGATCGCCGTGGCCAGAGTGGATTTGCCTGCACCCGAAGTGCCGGTCAGCAGGAGGTTCGTGCCATACGGCGCAATGCTGACCAGCTCCCGCTCGATGAGCGTGGTCTCCCCTTCGCCCGCCCCGTTGCCGCCCGTGGTCGAGGGGACCAGGTGCATGCCCATCACCAGGCGCCGCTGCTCGATGCGTGGGCTCAGATCGCGCAGGTCGTTGGCGATCATCTTCTCGATGAGCTCGTTGACGCCGGCGCCGTGATCCGCCGCGGTGACGTAGTCCGCGCGCTCCTTGACGGTGTCGAGGGCGTTGGCGACGGCCACCGCGCACTCGCAAAGGTTCATGAAGGCGTGATCGTTCTCCGCATCACCCACCGCGACCACGTTGTGCGGCGACAGCCCCAGCTCGGCCAGCGCCGCCGAAAGCCCGGCCGCCTTGTTGATGCCCGAGGGCAGCACCATGACGGCGCCCTTGTTGAAGATGACCTGCAGCTCCAGGCCCATGTCGCGAATCGTCTCGAGGACGATGGTCTCGTTGGGCTGCCAGGTCGCGACGATGACGCGCCCTACCGAGATCGGGCCGACGCCGCGCTTGCGCAGCGTTTCGACGAACTCGGCCGGTGGGGGCTCGCATAGCGGCTGCTCCTGCCGGGTGGCCGGACAGTAGAGCAGCGCGCCGTTCTCGGCCACGACGCGGTCGAACAGGTCGAGACGGTCGTAGACACGCTGAAGGTCGTCGAGCTCGCGGCCGGTCACGAGCAGGAGCTTTCGGCCGGTGGCGCGAAGACACTCCATTGCGGCCAGCGTGTCCTTGCTGACCGTTCCATGCAGGGCGAGGGTGCCGTCGTAGTCGGTGGCCAGGGCGAAATAGCGCATGGCCTCGACATTAGAACGCTCCGCCGCGCGCGCGAAGCGCGCCTGACGGCGTTTCGCGGCGCAGCAGCGGGTACGGACAGGCTCCTCTTCGTCTGCATCAAGGAGCCCGTCCCAACTGAGACTTAATTAAGGGGACTGTCCCCTTAAGAGTTTTTGGCGCGGACGCGTCGTTGCGGGTCAGAGGGTCTCGTAGACCGTGGACCAGAACTCGCATTGCGCGCGCCGGAAGCCTGCAAGCTTGTTGAACTCCGCATTGATGCGCAGCACCTTCTGCGACTTGGCGTTGAACTTGGGCCATCCGAGCGCCTTGGTGGCCTTGGGCTTGCCGTTCTCGGCAAAGCGCGACCAGTACTCGCGCATGCGCACGCCGATCGAGTTGTCCGTGGGGGTCGGCGCTTCGACCGAGCCGAAGACATAGGCGATCTCGGCGCCGTGAAACGCGCCCAGATCGAGCAGCGAGACGAAGGGCAGCGGAGGAACTCGCGCGAAGTTGTAGACGTAGGTGCGGTTCTTGTGCGCCGCCACCCGCTTGGCCACGTCGAAGGTCGAGCAGACCAGGCTTGCATCGCCGACCACGCGCACGAGCGCGTCCTGCACCGAATCGAAATCATCGCTCGGGTAGAGGAGCGCGACCTCCTCGGCGAAATCGCCGAAGCGCGTCAGCAGCTCGGCCTGGTACTCCTCTTCGGTCTCGATGGGCTCGGAGCCCGCGAAAAAGAGCGTCCCTTCGTCCGAGTTGGCACCAAGGATGTAAGGCACACGCTCGAAGTCGCCCGCGTCGAACATGTCGCGCGGATGATCGGGCACCATGCGACCGTCGATGCTGATGCCGAGATTGGCACCGATGCCCGGCGACGCCTCGCCGGCGGGGCCTGCCGCAAGCAGATCGGCGACGGGAACCGCCCGCAGACACGCGAGCTCGTCGGCGACACCGTCGCAGCCGAGCGCGGCCGCAATGGCATTGGCGCTGACGTCGGCGTCCTCGGCGGTCTGTACGCCGACGGAACAGCCGCCGCTCTGGCTGATGGCGCGGTGGAACAGTCCCGAGCTCAGCGGCGAGACCATGTGCGCGCACACGTCCCACGAGCCCGCCGACTCGCCGAAGATGGTGACGTTGGCCGGATCGCCGCCGAACGAGGCGATGTTGTCGCGGACCCAGACCAGCGCCGCTACCTGATCGAGAAGTCCCTGGTTGCCGGCGTAGGGATGATCGAGGCTTTCGTCGGCCAGATCGGCATGCCCGAAGAAGCCGAAGACGCCGAGCCGGTAGTTGAGCGAGACGACGACGACGTTGCGCTGTCCGGCCAGATTGCTGGCGTCATAGAAGCGCTGCCCTTCATAGGGAGGGAAGGGGATGAGGTCGCCGGTGGAGCCGCTGACGTTGCCGCCGCCGTGGATCCAGACCATCACCGGACGCGGCTCTTCGGGAGACAGGTCGGGCGACCATACGTTCAGGTAAAGGCAATCCTCGTTCTCGCTCGGCGTGCCGATGATGGCCTCGACCTGCGGACAGGAGCCGGAGTAGTCGGCCGCATCGAGAAGACCGAAGGGCTCGACGGGCGCGGGCGGCCGGAAGCGCAGCGGCCCGACCGGCGGGGCTGCGAACGGAATGCCGAGAAACTCCTGGACGCCATCGTTGGAATGGCCCACTACCTGTCCGCCCGTCACGTCGATGGCGGGCGTCGCGCCGGCGCCTGCCGGTGCTGCCTGCATCGCCAAGGCCAACGTGGTCCCCAAACACAGCGCAGTACGGCCAATGCGGCGCCTCGTCGCGTAATCCATCACACCCTCCTTGTGGGAGTTCCCCTCCCCGAAAAATGACCGCCCCCGCGGCCGCCCGCCTCTGCGGGCGAACCAGTGTCCTATTCCGGTTCCGGGCCGGAGTACAGTAGAAAATGCGGCCTCGCAGGCCGCCGCGCACGCAATCGAGTAGCGGCGGGCGCTGTGTTAGGTTCGCGCCATGCAGAAGGTGACGTCCCGATGACCGATGCCGGTATCGCATGGTGGATCTGGGCCATCCTCGGCCTGTCGCTGGCCGCTCTCGAGCTGGCCACTCCTGGCGGCTTCTACCTTCTCTTCTTCGGTGTGGGCGCGCTGCTGGTCTCCTTGCTGACGTGGGCAGGCCTGGTCGAGGCGACTCTGCCGCAACTGCTGTGGTTCTCGACGCTGTCGGTCCTTGCAACGGTCCTGTTTCGCAAGCGTCTGGTCGACGGCCTGGGAACGCGCGAGCCCGAGGCCAGCGATTCGATGGTCGGCGAGGTCGCCACCACGCTCGACGAGCTGGCTCCCGACGGCTTCGGCAAGGTCGAGCTGCGAGGCAGCGCCTGGAGTGCGCGCAACGTCGGTGCCTCAGCGCTGCCGCGTGGGCAGCGCTGCGTGGTGTTGCAGGTCGAAGGCCTGCTTCTGCTGGTGCGTCCCGCCTGACGGCAATCGCCAAAAGAGAGGAATGGGAATGACAGGTGGATTGATCGTCGCGCTGGTTCTGGCCCTGCTCGTCATCGTCATCATCGGCAAGACGGCCATCGTCGTGCCGCAGCAGAGCGCGTACGTCGTCGAGCGTCTCGGCAAGTACAGCGGAACGCTCAACGCCGGCTTTCACATCCTGATCCCCTTCATGGACGTCGTGCGCTACCGCACCTCGCTCAAGGAGGAGGCCATCGACATCGCCGAGCAGATCTGCATCACGCGTGACAACGTGCAGGTGGCCGTCGACGGCGTGCTGTACCTGAAGGTCCTCAACCCCGAGCGCGCCTCCTACGGCATCACCGACTACATCTTCGCGATCTCACAGCTGGCGCAGACGACCCTGCGGAGCGAGATCGGCAAGATCGAGCTGGATCGCACCTTCGAGGAGCGTACCAACATCAACACCTCGGTGGTGAGCGAGCTCGACAAGGCCACCGAGTCCTGGGGCGTCAAGGTCATGCGCTACGAGATCAAGAACATCACGCCGCCGCAGGACATCCTGGCCGCCATGGAGAAGCAGATGCGAGCCGAGCGCGAGAAGCGCGCGACGATCCTGCACTCCGAGGGCGTGCGCGACGCGGCGGTCAATACGGCCGAAGGCGAGAAGCAGCAGGTCATCAAGGTCTCGGAGGCTCGCAAGCAGCAGCAGATCAACGAGGCCGAAGGCGAGGCCGCCGCGATCCTGACCGTCGCCAACGCGACTTCCGAGGGCATCCGCAAGATCGCCGAGTCCATCCAGGCGCCTGGCGGTTTCGAGGCGGTTCAGCTGCGCGTCGCCGAACAGTACATCACCCAGTTCGGCCACATCGCCCAGCAGTCGACGACGATGGTGCTGCCCACCAACATGGCCGACGTCGGCTCGGTCCTGGCGCTGGCGATGAACTTCATTCGGGAGGGAGGCGCCGCCAGAACCGAGACTCCCGGTCCCGCAGCCGGCAAGCGACCTGTCGCCCCCGCGTAAAGGGCGGCCGCCGAGCGAAACGCGGCTTCCATCGGCGCCGGATTTCAGGAGACTGACCAGCCATGAACCCTGAACGGCCGCTCTGGCACCGTCGCTTGTCCATCGAAATGCCCGCCCAGCTCGATCTGTACGAGAAGACCAAGGCGTTGCAGTGGAATGCAACCGACGCGGTGGACTGGTCGCAGCCGATCCGCAACTTCAGCGAGGCCTCCTACGCTGCGATGGGCGGACGCATCTCGCGCGAAGACTTCGACCGTCTTTGCGCGGAGCGCCGCGCGTTCACTTTTACGCAGCTCTTTTTCGGCGAGCAGGCCGCGCTGGCCCTATGCGCGCAGCTGGTCAATCAGTGCCCCGAGCTCGAGGCTCGCATGTGTCTGGCCGGTCAGATCATCGACGAAGCGCGGCACGTCGAGGTCTTCGGCCGCTACCTCGACAAGCTCGGTGTCGAGGCGCCGCTGGATCCGATGCTCGAAGGCATCGTCCATCAGCTTCTGGACAGCGACTTCTACGGCGAGAAGATCGTCGGCATGCAGATCTTCCTGGAAGGCATCGCCGTCGGCCTTTTCCAGGTGTTTGCGCAGGAAAGCCCCGACCCGTTGCTGCGCGAGCTCATGCGCGGCGTTCTTCGCGACGAGTCCCGCCACGCCGGCTTCGGCGTCATGTATCTGGCCGACAAGTTCGAGGATGCGACGCCGGCCGAGCGCCAGCGCACCGAGCGCTTCGTGGGCGATCTCATGCGCGGTTTCGGAATGATGATGGGCTCGCCCGGCGGCGGCTTCCTTGCCGGCACGTTCGAGGACATCCGCCATCGCCTCCGCCAGATCGGCCTGGATCCGCGCTGAGCGTCAGCGCCGACTCCTCCAAGCTGCGGCTGGCTGACCGCTCTGTCGCGGTCGCCGCTTCGTCGGCGCGTCCCTTTGCCGTCGACGCCGCGCGCTCGCGTCTGCGATCGTCGTTGGCGCCGCTGCCAGCCGTGCGTCACTGCGCGGTCGATGCCACGTGCTCGGGTCCGCCGACCAGGAAGCGATCCACCGCCAGGTGCACGCCGAGCATCTCGGTGAGCCTGCCACCGGCATCGAAACGGGCCTTGAACGAGAACCAGCGGTTGTACCAGTAGTTCCATTCCGGCGAGTCCAGCGACGGCGTGCGGTGAGTCGGCGGGTAGCCGAGCGAAAGCAGCACCTCCTGGCGCGTCATCCCGGGCGTCACCTTGCCCTGAAAGATCAGATCGCGCGTCTCGGCCGGCATTCGCCGCAGCCTTGCCTGCGGATCCTCGGTGACGAAGAGCTTGTGCAGGAACTGCTCGAACGACTCCGACTTGCGACCGAACGCGTGCACGACTTTCAAACGCTGTGCGCCCACCAATACCGTGGCGTCATGCGCGCCGACGCGCTCGATGGTCACGGGCGTCCCGAGCGGGATGAACGTGCCGAAGTGGTAGTTCACGTCGTGGAGGCGTCCTTCGACCGCATGGAGATTGCAGCACGTGTAGAGCGGTACTGCACCGTCACCGGGAAGCTGAATCTGCTGCGGCGTCGTCGCACAACCCCACAGCGCGATCGCGCAAGCCAGACTCGTCAGGGGCCGGAGGAAATTCGTACGTTGCCTGGTCATTGCGCGCCCGCCTCCCCGTGGGCGGTGGCCTTGTATGGGGCCGTTACGGCTACGGCCAGCACTGTCTCGTGCGTGGCAGCCGCGCCGATTCGCGAGCTTTGGCAACGCCGCTGCGCGTGCTTATAGTCCGGCAGCTTGGCGCAACACGACGAACGACTTCTTTTTCGGCCCAACGCTTCCGGCCCCGTCTCGGTGTGCCTCGCCTATCCCAACAGCTACCGCGTGGGCATGGGCAATCTCGGTTTTCAGGCGGTCTATCGATTGCTGGCCACCACGCCCGGTGTCGTCTGCGAGCGGCTGTTCCTGCCAGAGCAAGGGGAACGCTGTCGCAGCCTGGAGAGCGGCCGCTCTCCGGCCGAGTTCGACATCATCGCGTTCTCGCTCTCCTTCGAGAGCGACTATCCCAACATCGTGCGCATGCTCGACGCCAGCGGCATCCCACCGCGCGCGGCATCGCGCCGCGAGGAGGCGTGGAGCGCTCCGCTACTGATCGCCGGCGGGCCGGCAACGTTCCTGAATCCCGAGCCCGTCGCCCCGTTCTTCGATCTGTTCCTGATCGGCGAGGGTGAGGAGATGATCCAGGAGGCGTTCGCGGGCGCCGAGGGCTGGGGCGGCCTGTCGCGCGAGCGAGTGCTCGAGCAGCTCTCCGGCGTCGAAGGCGCATACCGGCCCGACCTCTACGAACCTCTGTACGGTGAGCTGGGGCTTACCGGCCTGCGCGTGGCCAGCGGTGCGCCCGAGCGGGTGCTGCGCCGCTACGTCGCCGACCTCGATCGCTTTCCGACTTCGACCTCGATCGTCTCACCCGACGCCGTGTTCGGTGACTACTTCCTGGTCGAGGCCAGTCGAGGTTGCGAGTGGGGATGCAGGTTCTGCGCGGCCGGTTTCATGTACCGGCCCGTGCGGCATCGCAGCGCCGAGTCGCTGACGGCACAGGCGCTCGAAGGCCTTCCGCTGTCGTCCGCATCGACCGTGGGTCTGGTCGGAGCGGAGATGGCCAGCCATCCGTCCATCGCTTCGACGTGCGAGCGCATCTCGGCGGCCGGAGGGCGCGCGTCGCCGTCCTCGCTGAAGGCCGATCAGATCAGCTCGCGTCTGGCCGCGGTGGTCGCGCGCAGCGGCACGAAGTCGGTGACGGTCGCACCCGAAGCCGGCTCCGAACGCATGCGGCGGGTGATCAACAAGAACCTGACCGAGCCGGAGATCCTTCGCGCAGCCGACCTCATGGTCGGAGACGGAGTCGAATCGCTCAAGCTCTACTTCATGTGCGCACTGCCCACGGAGACCGACGAAGATCTCGACGGCATCTACGATCTTTCGGCCAAGCTGCGAGCCAGCATGATGGGCCACGGCCGCAAGCGCGGCCGCGTGGGCCGCATCACCGTTTCGCTGAACCCGTTCGTTCCCAAGCCGTGGACGCCGTTCCAGTGGGACGCGATGGCTCCCGTCGGCGAGGTGCAGGGCAAGATCCAGCATCTGCGCCGCCGCATCGGACGCATTCCCAACATGGACCTGGACGCGGATTCGCCGCGCGAGGCCTACATGCAGACGCTGCTGAGCCGCGGCGATCGTCGAGTGGCCGACGTCATCGAATGTCTGGCGCGCACCGAGCGCGGCTGGTGGCAGGAACTCGGCAGGATGCGCCGCGGCGAGCACGAGTCCGTCTCGATCAATCCCGATTCGTTCGTGCACCGGCAGTACGAGCACGAGACGCTGTTTCCGTGGGATTTCATCGATCACCACATCGACAAGAGCTACCTGTGGTTGGAGCGCCGCCGCGCGCTGGCCGAGCGCGAGACCGCGCCGTGCGATGTTGCCACGTGCAGGACGTGCGGCGCGTGCTGAGGCTGCGGACCCTCCCGTGCGTGCCGAGCCTGCGCGCAGTGGCCGCGTGCCCGCGCAACCGCGTCGGCGCCGCCGACGGCCGCAGATCGGCCGGATTACAGGGACCGCGCTGACATGCCGGTGCTCGGACTTGGCGTCGATGCCGTGGCGATCGATCGGATGCGCCGCATCACCACCGTGGCCGGACGCGGCGACCGCTTCAAAATGCGCGTGTTCACCGAGGGCGAGCGCAGCTGCTGCGACGCCCGCCGCGATCCTGCCGAGTGCTATGCGGTCCGCTTCGCCGCCAAGGAGGCGGTGATGAAAGCGCTCGGCGCCGAGGGCGTCTCGCAGGCGTGGCGGGACATCGAGGTGGTGCGCAGCAAGGGCGGAGCACCGCAGATTCGAGTCCACGGCCGCGTCGCCGAGCGCTGCCGCGATCGCGGTGTGCGAGCCATCCACGTTTCGCTGACTCATGCCGAGCCGATGGCGCTGGCGGCGGTCGTGCTCGAAGGCTAGCGGCGCTCCCCGGCGTCACGCGCGCATGTGCTGTCCGCCCAGAGCCGGCGCCGCCGTTTGCGGCGGGGCCCCTGTCGTCACGCGCGCATGTGCTGTCGGGCCAGGGCCGCCGTCGCCGTTTGCGGCGCGCGCGGCGTTCCTCGCTTCATGCCGAACAGGATCCGTGAGACCTCGAACGGCCGCACGACGTAGTGATAGACGGTCAGCGTGGCCGCCACGGAAACCACGATCAGCAGAAAGAACTCGACGAAGATGTTCATCGGCAGACGGATCAGCCAATAGCCGGTGGCGATGATGGCGACCTGGTGGAGAACGTAGACCGGGAACGCCGACTCGGCCAGATAATCCAGGATCGGGCCTTTGTACGTCAGCGTGCGGCGACCCAGGCCGAGGAACGCGAGGTTGAAGCACCAGCCGGCAACCGCAGGTCCGACCAGCATGAGAGTCTTGGATTGGAACGCGCCGAGAAGACCGGCGAACAGCACGAGCGTCGCCGCCAGGGCGATCGTCAGGTTGAGCTTCCAGCGCCGTTCCACGAGCTCTTCGAGCGCGGGCTGAGTCGCCAGCACGAACCCGCTGGCGACGAAGGTCGCGTAGTAGCAGAGGTTGGCCCAGTCGTCGTAGAGGTTGTAGATGCCCGGATAGCTCTCGCGCATCGTCAGCTGCACGACGGCAAGAATCGCCAGCGGCACGTACAGCATCCACGTCCGAGCGCGCACGATGCTACCTCGCCCTGCGAGCATCCATCGAAACACTGGAAGCAGCGCCGCGGTCATGGCCAGCAGATAGGCGACGAACCAGAGGTGTCCCCACGTGAAGCGGTCGAGGTCGGAGAAGAACGTGGGAAGAAACTCGAGGAAGGTTTCGTGGAACGGCGGCGCTTCCTCCAGGCCTCGCGGGATCAAGGTGCGGATGCTTTCCTGCAGCTCGGGAGCGATGCGCAGCGTGCGATGATTGAGGTCGAGGCCGCTGCTCAGCTCGGCGTATTTCATGATGGGCCCGAACGCGACGCACGCGAAGAGGAGCGGAATGCCGAGCCGCCGCCCACGCTCGCGCAGGAACCCGCCGACGCCGCGGGATTGAAGCGATGCCGCCGCCGACCATCCGGCCAGCAGGAAAAAGAGGGGCATGTGCCACAGGCCGATGAACCCGCAGAACACGGTAAAGCCGAACCACAGCTCATCGCTGCGAATGTGGAAGAAAGGTGCAGGGTCGAACACCTTGCCGACGTGGAACGCGAAAAGGAGGTAGGTCGCGGCGATGCGCAGCCAGTCGATGTCGGTGCGGCGTGATGCTGGATTCATGGCTTCTCCTTGACGATTGCCTCGACGATGAACTGGACGACCGTGTCGCGCGCGACGTCCTCGTCGACTGCCTGCGGATGCGCGTCCCAGTGCCGGTGCACGGCCCAGAACACCAGAGTCTCGATCATCAGGCGCGCCGTTACGGTGGGATCGGGCATCCTGGTGAAGAGGCTGCGACGCGTGCGGTCGGCGATGTAGCGCTCGAGCAGGGTGATCAGTCCGCCGCGCGCGCCGACGTACCAGATCGCAGCCAGCTCGGGCAGGTCGGGCGCAGAACGGTCGATGAGCTTGAGGCTACGCCGGTTCTCGGCCAGCGCCTGGTAGAGCTCGCGCGCGATGGCCTCGATCTCTGCGCGCGCGTCGTTGACGCGGCGCCGGTCCAGCGCGGCCGCCAGCGCGCGCGGAACCTGCTGCTGCAACAGACGATTGCGAACGAAGTCGAGAGTCGCTCCCGGCGGCGGGGTTGCAACCGGAAGAGTCGGCGCAGGATCGAACGGGCGAGGTGCATCGGCGTATCGCGCGACGAGGTCGAAGAGCGCTTCCTTGCTCTCGACGTAGAGGTAGAGCGTGCCCTTGGCCACGCCCAGAGTCATCGCCACGTCGGCCATCTGCGTGCGCGCGTATCCCCGCTCGATGAAGACGCGTGTCGCGCAGTCGACGAGATCCTCGATGCGGTTCTCGGGCATCGTCCTGGCCATGGGCGAGGTATATAACTGACCGACTAGGTCAGTCAAGGCGTCGCGCCGTCACCCTGGCTGATGGGCCATCACAGGAATGGAATGTCCGAGTCGATTCGCAAGAAACTACGGTCTAATGGCTTGTTCCTTGTCGAACTTTCGATGCATATTCGCTATCGATGAGCCGCGCTTCTACCAGATCTGCGGCCGGCCCCAACGCACCGGACCGGACCGCTTACGGGGCCGCCTCGACGCTCAGACGGAAAACTCCGACCGGCGATGGAGCATCACGCGGGAGCTTCGAAACGCCGACCGGCGATGGAGCATCGCGCGGGAGCCGCGACACGCCGACCAGCGATGGAGCATCACGCGGCAGCTTCCGACTGCCTCTTGCCGGCGTACGAATCCGCCTCGAGAGGCAGACACTGAATCCTCCCGAAGCCGCCGCGAACTCGTGCGATTTCGATCCCGCACGATTCGAGATCCTCCCGCCGTGGCTGCATCAGGCCAGCGACTCCGAGCCGATCAAGGGCGCCAATCGCCGCCCCGCCGCTGACGTGCTGGATCGGGAGCTCTGCGCCGTCGCAGCGCTCGAGAGCCGCGCCCGCATCATTCAGGCGACGTTGGTCGCCAAGTTGTTGAAGCACAAGTCGTGGGAAGAGCTGGGCTTCGCACGGCTGGGTGACTATGCCGCCGAGCGCCTGGGCCTGAAGAGCCGCACTCTCCAGCAGGACGCGCGCATCATCACCGCGCTCGACTCGCTGCCCGCAATTTCTCGGGCGTTCATGGCACGCGTAATCAACTGGACGCACGTCCGCCTGATCACGACCGTGGCCACCACCGAAAGCGAGCAGTACTGGCTTCGTCAGTCCATGTGCATGACGACGCGCGAGCTCGACAAGCCGGTTCAGAGGGTGCTTGCCAGCATGCGGAGCGGCAAGGACGCTGCCGATCCGAGCACCGCCGGCTTGGACGTGTTCGACCCGGGACCCCGATGCGGCCCCGACGCCGACACCAGCTTCGAGACCGAATTCGACGACGGCCCTTTCGGCATCCAGGTCGGGCGGATCGAGGACACCGAGGAACGAGAAGCCATGCGCCGCGCAGCGTCCGGCGAGGATGACGACACGCCGGGTCAGCTGTCCTGTGAGGACGTCGACCCGACTGACCCCGGCATCCACACCTACACCGAGATGGACTCGACCTGCGAGACCATCGTGGAAGGGGACGGCGCCGGGGACACCCCACGTCCAAATGCGTGCGCGGCCGACTCGACCGACGGCGAGGCCCCACGTCCAAATGCGTACGCGGAGGACTCGACCGACGGCGGCGCCCCACGTCCAAATGCGTGCGCGGAGGACTCGGCCGGCGGCGAGGCCCCACGTCCAAATGCGTACGCGGCCGACGCAGCCGCCGACGATGACACCGATTCGTTGGTTCCCTTCATCATCCGCTGCACGCGCGAGGGCCGGCAGGTTTTCCGCGCCACTGCCGACCTGGCCTGCCGGATGAACGGCGCCGCAGTGCCGATGTGGAAGGCCCTCGAATCGATGGCCGCCGAAGCGATGAGCGGTCCGGCGGCCGAAGCGATGAACCGCAGCGGTTTCGACCACCGGTCGCATCCGCGTCCGGTGTCGCCATCGTGGAAGGAACGGTCCGAAGCCTACACCGCAGCCTTCCACGCCACCTACGGCGTCAGCGAAGGTTGGAAAGGCCTGCCGCGGCCGACGCCCTCGCAGCAGCTATCCGAAGACCTCGAAGCATTGGTCGACGATCTTGGCGTCTGCGATGGCCGCGAGATCGACCGGCGCCTGCGCCTGGTGCGCGCGGCCATGCAGCGGCTCGACTGGCAGCTCGGCACCGTCCTGCGCACGCTCGCCGATCGAAAGCTGTATCAGGAGATGGGCTTCGCCACGCTGCGGCTCTACGCGCAGTCGCGCCTCGGCACCAACGCCAACGCGCTCGTGCAGCTCGAGCGGCACTGCATCTACAAATCGATGGCCGTACGTGACGCCTATCGCGACGGCAGCATCACCTACCTGGCCGCGACCGAGCTCCTGAAGATCATCTCCGAGAAGCATGAGCGCGCGTGGGTCGAGCGGGCGCAGGAAACCACGCTTCAGCGGCTGAAGGCCGACGTCGGCTACGCGCTCGATCGCCAGGACGATCGTCGAGGCGATCTGTTGCAGCCGCCGCCGCCGCTGGACCGAACGTCATCGCCGATGCACTCGCACGCATCGCCCGGCAGCCGTCCGAATGCGTGCGCACGAGGAACGGAATCCGCAGGACTGGAGCCTGCGCATCCGCTCGCGCGGCGGCGGGGACGAAGATGAAAACCGAGTCGCGGTGTGTCCCTCACACCACCGCGCGTTCATCCACCCCGGCGGCAGGATCCGAGCCACGGGCACCGCACCCGACGACATACTTTGGGAGATGGGGTGCCAAGGCGGGACCGAGCCAGCCATGCGACTCAGGGGACATCGCTATCTGAAGAAGTGGCGGCGCGAGACCGGGCCGGTCGACACCGTGAAAAGTCTCTGGGCCGACCTCGCACCATCAACTGTTGATCGCAGCGCCCATCGCCCCGCTGCACTGCACCGCCCACGCTGCACTGCACCGCCCACGCTGCACTGCACCGCCCACGCTGCACTGCACCGCCCACGCTGCACTGCACC